>JAMONL010000029.1 GCA_027065815.1 Sulfurovum sp. | reverse complement strand
CCAAAAGATGCTCATACAAAAAGCCAATGAGAGAAGCAAACCGGTCATTACAGCTACCCAGATGCTTCTTTCTATGACCACCAAAGAGACTGCAACCAGGGCAGAGATCTCCGATGTGGCAAATGCCGTCTTGGACGGTACCGATGCGGTGATGCTTTCCGAAGAATCTGCCATAGGGCACAATCCTGTCCTGGCTGTAGAAACCATGGTCAAAACCATCAAGGCAGCGGAAGAACACTACCCTTTCCATAAATTCAAAGCATTTAAAATGTATGACCGGGGTGACAAGATCGATGATGCTGCCGTGCGTCTTTCAGAAAGTCTCGACACTTCAGGGATTATCGCCATGACCACTTCTGGAGGTTCTGCCAAAAAAATTGCGCGTTATCGTCCGAAAAAACCGATCTATGCCGTAACACATGACCGTAGTGTTGCCTGTTCTTTAAGTCTTGTCTGGGGCATCGTACCGGCATTTTCCGTCAAAAAAGATTTGCTCAGAAATATGATCTCAGATGTGTTGGATCAAGGTATACAACGCGGGGTACTGGACCTTGAAAAAACCTATATATTCATTGCCGGTGATCCGGTCGGGACACCGGGAAGTACCAATCTGATACGGATACTTACCGGTCATGAGATGCAATTTTTCTGTACACTTAAAAAACATCATAACTAATGTGACCTCATGGAGAATCTACTGCAGGATCTTACTCCTCTCATATCACAGTACGGGCTTGTCATTGTTTTTTTTGGTATGATGGTCGAAGGGACTTCCATGATCCTGATCTCCGGAGTCTTATGCTATCTGGGTATTTTATCTTTTGGTTCAACATTTCTGGTCGCAGTACTGGGATCCGTTCTCAGTGACCATGTGTGGTTTATTTTAGGTCGGCATTATGGTCAAAGTATTTTAAAAAAATTTCCGACATTTGAAAGAAGATCCAAGGAAGTCTTCTCCTCCATAAGATCTAACGCAGACATTGTTGCCTCAACCTCCCGTTTTATTGTTGGGGGTGCTATTATCTTTCCTCTTATTCTGGGACTAAAACAATATCCTCAAAAGAAGTTTACACTTTTTGATACACTGGGTGACACAGTTTTGGCTTTTCTCGGTCTGAGTCTGGGCTATTTTCTTGGAACAGCGGTTGAAACACTTTTTGGGAAGATCGAACGCTTTGAACATCTTCTTTTGATCATTCTACTTATTATTACTGTCGTTTGGTTCTTCAAACATAAAAAAGTATAGAGGGATCACAGCTTTCAAAGCCTCCCATAAGTATTTCCCCAATATTCATTTTCGGTTAATATTATAGGACTACAATATAATATTAGCGAACCAACTAAATACCTAAATTTTAGATATTTGATTGGTACGGTAACAATCAAATATTAAAAGGTGTGTAATGTCTTATATTAAATGGTTCAATGAAATAGGGATAGAAGATGTAACGGAGGTTGGAGGAAAAAATGCATCACTGGGTGAAATGTACCAAAACCTGATTTCTGAAGGTGTACGTGTACCCAATGGATTTTCTGTGACAGCAACAGCATACAAGGCCATTCTAGACTTCAACAATGCTTGGGACAAGCTCCATGAGCATCTTGATACGATGGATGTAAATGATGTTAAAGATCTTCAAAAGTGCGGTAAAGCATGTAGAGATATCATCTATACCTGTAAACTGCCTGATGATCTCAAAGAAGATATTTTAAAAAATTATAACAAACTCAAAGAAGAATACGGCGACGATCTTTCTGTTGCAGTTCGTTCATCTGCGACTGCCGAGGATTCTCCCGAAGCCTCTTTTGCCGGGCAGAATGAAACCTATCTGCATATTCAGAATGAAGAGGAACTGATTGATGCCTATATGCGCTGTCTTGCCTCAAACTTTACCGACCGTTCAATTCACTATAAATATGACAACGGATTTGACTACTATAAAGTCTATCTTTCTGCTGTGATCATGAAAATGGTACGCAGTGACATTGGAGCGAGTGGTGTCATGTTCAGTCTTGATACCGAAACAGGATTCAGAGATGTTGTATTTATCAATGCAGCCTATGGACTTGGGGAAAATGTGGTACTGGGCAGCATCGACCCCGACAGTTTTTATGTACATAAACCTACTTTCAACAAAGGACATCGTACGGTACTGAAACGCCGTCTGGGAAGTAAAGAATTGAAGATGATCTTTACTAAAGAAGCCAATGTAAGTAATATGGCGGTGGAATATACCAAAAATATTGAGACAAGTACAGAGGAAAGACAACATTTCTGTCTTACTGATGAAGATGTCATGGTATTGGCAGACTATGCCATTAAAGTAGAGAATCACTATTCACAAAAAGCCGGTTTCCATAAACCTATGGATATGGAATGGGCCAAAGACGGCAGTGACGGACATCTCTATATGGTGCAGGCACGTCCGGAAACAGTTGAATCACAGCAAAGCGGGTCTGTACTGAAACTCTATCATCTGAAAGAGCATGCCGATGTACTTACCACCGGTCGCGCTGTCGGAACAAAGATCGGTGCAGGCAAGGTACACATTATTAACGATGTCAAAGATATGGATACGTTCAAAGCAGGTGAAGTGCTCGTGGCAGATATTACGACACCGGACTGGGAGCCGATCATGAAGATCGCTTCTGCCATTGTCACCAACAAAGGCGGAAGAACCTGTCATGCCGCGATCGTCAGCCGTGAACTTGGTCTGCCTGCAGTGGTCGGTTCGGTCAATGCAACCGAAGTGCTCAAAGACGGGGATACTGTGACCGTGAGCTGTGCGGAAGGTGAAACAGGATATGTCTATAAAGGTAAATTGGCATTTGAGATCCAGAAAACCGATCTCTCTGCCCTGCCAAAAACCAAAACAGAGATCATGATGAACCTTGGTGATCCGGATATTGCTTTCTCTCTGGCTTCCCTCCCTGTGGACGGGATAGGTCTGGCACGTATGGAATTCATTATCAATAATGATATCAAAGCACACCCTATGGCATTGAAACATCCGGAAAAAACCGATGATGACACACGTAAAGCACTTGAAACACTGACTGACGGTTATGAGAACTTTGAAAGCTTCTTTGTCAAACGTCTCTCTGAAGGCGTTGCGACCATTGCTGCAACAGTCTATCCCAAACCCTGCGTTGTACGTATGAGCGACTTTAAATCCAACGAATATGCTTCCCTGCTGGGCGGTAAATTCTTCGAGCCCAGTGAAGACAATCCGATGATCGGTTTCCGTGGTGCGGCACGTTATGCCCATCCAGCATATGAAGAAGGATTTGCGCTTGAATGTGCCGCAATGAAACGGGTACGTGATGAAATGGGCTTTGACAATGTTATTTTGATGATCCCGTTCTGCCGTCGTGTAGAAGAGGGTCAGCGTGTCATTGATACCATGGCAAAATATGGTTTAAAACAGGGAGAGAACGGTTTGAAGATCTACGTCATGTGCGAAATCCCGAACAATGTTATCTCCATTGATGCCTTCAGTCAGATCTTTGACGGTTTCAGCATTGGCTCCAATGACTTGACACAATTGACACTCGGAGTGGATCGTGACAGTGAGATCGTTGCCTTTGACTACGATGAACGAGACCCCGGTGTACTTAAAATGATTGAAATGGCAGTTCAGGGTGCACAGCGTAATGACCGACATAGCGGTATCTGCGGGCAGGCACCGTCAGATTATCCTGAAGTAGCAGAATATCTGGTCAAGCTTGGTATTGACTCGATCAGCCTAAATCCTGACTCGGTACTCAGCACTCTGCCAAAGATCATTGATCTTGAAAAAAAACTGGAAAGGAAAGCATAAATGAAGATCACTCCTGCAAAACATAAAAAAGCATTTCCCTGGCAAAGTAAAAAATCAATACTTGATGATC
>JAMONL010000028.1 GCA_027065815.1 Sulfurovum sp. | reverse complement strand
GATCATATTAAGTCCTTACCGGTATATTTTGGGCGCTAAGATAGCGTTTTAATTCCATAATGTCAATCTCTTTGAAGTGAAAGATGGAAGCCGCCAAGGCTGCATCGGCATTTCCCAAAGTGAACGCTTCTTCAATGTGCTTCATCGTTCCTGCTCCGCCTGAGGCGATCACAGGAATGTTTACCTCTTCACCGATCTTTCTGTTCAATTCGTTGTCAAAGCCGGCTTTTGTACCGTCCGCATCCATAGAAGTAACAAGCAGTTCGCCTGCACCTCTATTGTAAGCTTCTTTTGCCCAGAGCAAAGCATCTATACCTGTATCCTTCCGTCCACCATGGGTAAAGATATGCCACTTTCCCTCAGCGACCTTCTTGGCATCAATCGCAACAACAATACACTGCGAACCAAAACGTTTGGCACTCTCTTCAATGAAGTCTGGTCTTTTGATCGCTGCTGAGTTAATACTGACTTTATCACATCCCACATTGAGCAGATTATAGATATCGGAGAGTTCACGGATCCCACCACCGACAGTAAGAGGGATGAACACTTCTTTGGCCACTTTCTTCACCACATCTACAATGGTGTCTCTGCCTTCATGGGTAGCACCAATATCCAGAAAAGTGATCTCATCAGCGCCCTCTTCGTTATAGCGATACGCTACCTCTACAGGGTCTCCTGCATCACGCAGTCCTACAAAGTTCACACCTTTAACCACACGCCCATTGTCTACATCAAGACAGGGAATGATACGTTTTGCAAAATAATCCATAAAGTCGACTCGTTTCATTGTTAATTTATGGTAGAATTATACAAAAATTATCCCAAATAGGGGATTAGCACCCAGTATAAAGGTAGATTATAGTATGATAATTGAGAATTTGGCAGAATTTGCATCGAAGAAATTTGGCCAGAATTTTTTAAAGAATGATATCTATCTTCATAAAATCGTCCAAGCGATGCCCAATGACAACCTGAAGGTTGCGGAAATTGGGCCTGGCTTAGGTGATTTAACCAAAGAGCTTGTAAAAGCTAGAAATGTCACAGCATTTGAGGTTGATAAGAGATTATGTGAGCATCTTGCAACAGAATTTGAAGAACCCATCCACAAAGGGACATTCGAATTGCGCTGCGGAGATGTGCTTGAGCGTTGGGAGTCGGGAAGCCTGCTGGATGAACCTTATCATCTGGTCGCCAACCTGCCCTATTATATTGCAACCAATATCATTTTAAAAGCATTTAGAGATGAACATTGCCGGTCTATTCTGGTAATGGTTCAGAAAGAAGTAGCCGTCAAATTTGCGGCCGTCGCAAAACAGAAAGAGTTTTCAGCTCTCTCGGTTCTGGCGACGAGTGTGGGGAAAGCAACACTCTGTTTCGAGGTAGAACCCGAAGCATTTGTTCCGCCCCCGAACGTCACTTCGGCTGTGCTTTTAATAGAAAAAGATCGTACCAGGGATGATGAGAAGTTTGAATCGTTTTTAAAGATTGCATTCCAGCAACCACGAAAAAAACTCTCAAAAAATCTTATGGGCGCTTTTTCCAAAGATATGGTCAATCAAACCTTTGCAAAACTGGACTTAAACCCCAATTTGCGACCTCATGAAGCTGAGACATCTATTTATCATCACATATATAATGAATTAAAGGATAATTTAGATGGAAAGCAACAAACCAAACAGCGAAAACTCTCAAAATCAAGGGCAAAAAACTCCCAATAACCCACAAAACAGAGAGAGAAGACCAAACCCGCATAGACAAAATAACCAGAGTCAAAACAGAAATGCACAACAGAATACACAACAGGGTGAGAAACCCCAAGGGCAGACGCAAAACAGGAAGCCTAATAACCCTAATAGAAAGCCCAACCCTAACAGGGAAGTAAACGGGAATGTGCAGGAGAAAGAGGTAAACGGAAACAAAAAACCTCAGCAGAATAAAAACAGAAACAATAATAACAACAGCCAAAACAGAAACCCAAATCAGAAACAGGGTAACAAACCCAACAATCAAAACAGAAGTGGCGGGAACAAAGGCAGAGGCCGTAAAAAGAATGTCACTACTGTCAATGATGCGATGAGAGCTTCTATGGAAGAGAACAAACGTGTTCAGGAAGCAAGAATGAATCCTTGGAAACAGATCGATATAGCGAGCAAAGGTAAAATAAGATTTACCCCGCTTGGCGGACTTGGTGAGATCGGCGGAAACATGGCTGTACTTGAAACAGAAAGCTCTGCGATCGTTATCGATGTGGGTATGTCTTTCCCGGATGAAACCATGCACGGGGTAGACATCCTGGTACCGGATTTCTCCTATCTGCATGCGATCAAAGACAAGATCAAAGCTGTCGTCATTACGCACGGTCACGAAGACCACATCGGTGCAATGCCTTACCTCTTTAAAGAGTTAAAGTTCCCTATTTACGGAACACCGCTCGCACTGGCGATGATCGAAAACAAATTTAATGAGCATGGGCTTAAAGCCGATACAAAATACTTTAACTTTGTCACCAAAAGAAAGCAGTATGACATTGGCGACTTAAAGGTCGAGTGGATGCACAATACCCACTCCATCATCGATGCCTGTTCACTGGCTGTTGAAACACCAGCAGGGACCATTGTACATACAGCCGACTTTAAGATCGACCACACCCCGGTAGACGGATATACGATGGACCTTCAGCGTTATGCTTATTATGGATCAAAAGGGGTATTGTGTCTCTTCTCTGACTCAACGAACTCACATAACCCGGGATTCACAAAGAGTGAGATGGTTGTAGGTAAGACATTTGATACGCTCTTTGACCTTGCAAAAGGAAGAGTGATCATGTCAACCTTCTCCTCCAATGTTCACCGTATCTTCCAAGCGATGGAAAGAGGCGTTAAACACGGTAGAAAGATCTGTGTGATCGGTCGTTCTATGGAGCGTAACGTCGAGACCAACAGAGCACTTGGCTTTGTTGATATTGAAGATAAACACTTTATTGAAGTTCATGAAGTACCAAAGTATTCCGAGAATGAAATACTTATTGTAACCACTGGTTCACAGGGTGAGACCATGGCTGCACTGAACCGTATGGCGACCGATGAACACAGACACATCAAACTTAAACCGTCTGATACCGTGATCATCTCCGCTTCAGCGATCCCGGGAAATGAAGCCTCTGTATCCAAACTGATGAACCTGCTTATTAAAGCCGGTGTCACAGTAAGATATAAAGAGTTTGCAGACATCCACGTATCAGGTCACGCCGGGCAGGAAGAGCAAAAGCTCATCCTGAGACTGATTCAGCCGAAGTTCTTCCTTCCTGTCCACGGGGAGTACAATCATATTGCGAAACATGCACAGACTGCGATCTCTTGTGGTGTGGACAAGAGAAATATTTTATTGATGAGTGACGGAGACCAGGTAGAGATCACACCTAAATTCATCAAAAAGGTCAAAACAGTTAAGACCGGTAAGACTTATATTGATAACCAGAACAATATGACGATCGAGAATGATGTGGTGCTTGACAGACAGAAACTTGCAGAAGACGGTATCGTCAATGTGGTTGCCCAGATCGCTCAAAGCAACCAGAAAGTGGTTGGTAAACCCGTCATCTCTACACATGGTCTTGTTGCAGAGAAAGAGAGTAAAAAGTTTGCCAAAGAGATAGAGACCCTGCTTGAAACATTCCTTCTTAATATGAAACCGGAAGCACTGAAGGACCACAGGATCATTGAAAACGATATCAGATCTGTGATCCGTAAACATGTGGTAAGAACGAAGAAGAGATACCCGCTTATCATCCCTACGATCTTTATCGTATAAGATAATCTTCTTTGTCGGGGATATGATCCCCCGACAAACCTCTTGAAATATGCTATAATCTCACAATCAAATCATAAAGCAGCACTATGGATCTCATCAAAATTGCACAAGAAACTTTTCGTATTGAGGCAGATGCGCTTAACAGAGCAGCTGAACGTCTTGACCATACTTTTTTGGATGCCATAGAACTCATACTGCAGACCCAGGGCAAACTGATCATTACCGGCGTGGGTAAATCCGGCCTTGTAGGCGCAAAGATGGCCGCTACTTTTGCCAGCACAGGGACTTCCTCTTTTTTCCTGCACCCTACGGATGCACTTCACGGTGATCTGGGGATGATAGGCAAAAATGATATTCTGATGGCCATCAGCAGCAGCGGAGAAAGTGAAGAGCTCACAAAGATCCTGCCGCATATCAAACGTTTTGATATCCCTCTTATTGGACTGACCAGCCAAAAAGAGTCATCCCTGGGAAGGTATGCAGATGTATTTTTGGATATTTCCGTAGAAAAAGAGGCCTGCCCGCTCAATACGGCACCGACGACATCCACCACACTGACCATGGCACTGGGTGATGCCTTGGCCATCGCACTGATGGAGAAGCGCGGATTTAAAAAAGAAGATTTTGCCTCTTTCCATCCCGGCGGTTCTTTGGGTAAAAAGCTTTTTATCAAGATCAAGGACCTGATGAGAACGGCAGACTTACCTATCATTGATACAAAAACCACTTTGAAAGAAGCGGTAGTGACCATGAGTGAAGGAAAACTTGGAACCGTACTTATCATTGATCAAGATGGCAAATTTACAGCTCTTTTAAGTGACGGTGACCTCAGACGTGCATTGATGTCAGACAGCTTCTCTATGGAGCATTTGGCGATCACCTATGCAACAAAAGAGCCGAAGAGTTACAAAAACACCGAACTCCTGGCAAGTGAAGCACTGGAGATCATAGAAAATGACCGTATACAACTTTTACCGATCACCAATGAAAAGGAAGAGATCATCGGCGTACTACACATACACGATCTGATCAATGCCGGTATTAAACGCAAATAATAAAGAAGAAAAAACAGATGAGACTAAACAAATTTATATCACATAACAGCAAATATTCGAGACGAGATGCGGACAAGCTTATAGAAGCAGGGGAAGTCAGTATTGATAAAAAAACGACCCATGACTTCGCTTACGATGTCCAGGATGAAGACAGAGTATTCGTCAAAGGGAAACTGATCAAGCCAAGCTCTGAGCTCACGATCGTTGTCTACAACAAACCCAAAGGCACACTCGTTACCAAAAAAGATGACAGAGGCCGTACCACGATCTACCATAAACTTCCGGGGAAATTCAGGCATTTTGTACCGGTAGGCAGGCTCGACTATGCCTCCGAAGGTATTTTACTGCTCACCGACTCAGCAGAAGTGGCTACGGCACTCATGGAGAGCAAACTTGACCGTACCTATAACCTCAAAATAGACAAACCTGTCACAGAAGAGATGATCTCAGCAATGAAAGAAGGTCTTGTACTGGATGATGCCCGTGCCGGTGCCCATGAAAAGTCAAAGATCTTCTCTATGGAGTTCGCCCCTTTTGCCCATTTTGAAATACGGGGAGAAGGAAAGAGCTTTTCCAAACTCCGTGTGACCATCACAGAAGGGAAGAACAGAGAATTAAGACGTTTCTTTGCCCATTTTGAGGCCAAAGTACTGGACTTGAAACGTGTCTCTTTCGGTGGTATAGACCTCAATAATCTGCCGACCAATAAAACACGTTTCTTCACCCGAAGAGAGTATGATGATGTACATCAATTCATGAAACGAAGAAAAGCCAATGCTGCAGCAGAAGTTTTAAATAAAGCCAATGCCAAAAAGCAGGAAGAAGAGAATCTTCGTGAAAAAGAGTATCAGAAAAACAAAGCTGAAAATCAGAAAAAGTTTAAAAAAAGAGACTGACAGTTGGCGAATTTTGCACTGAAATACCGTCCTCAAAGCTTAAATGAGATCATCGGCCAAAGCCATCTTTTAGGAAAGGATGCCGTACTAGGAAAACTCATTATCGCAGACAATACCCTCCCCCACATCTTCTTATATGGCCCTCCCGGTTGCGGGAAGACCACCCTTGCAAGGGTGATCGCCAGCACAATGGAGCGACCTTTTTATGAAATGAATGCTACTTCCTTGAAGATAGAAGACCTTCGAAAGATCTTTAAAGAATATAACCATGCCCTACAAAAACCGCTTATTTTCATCGATGAAGTACACAGGCTGAGTAAAAATCAGCAGGAAGTCCTTCTGCCATTCATGGAAAACAATGCTGCTCTCATTATAGGGGCTTCTACCGAGAACCCTTACTACTCTCTGACTGCCGCAATGCGTTCACGTTCCCATCTCTTTCAGCTTGAAGCGGTCTCTCAAAAAGAGATGACAACCTATCTGAACAAGATCATAGCAGCGGAAGAACTGAACGTAGAAGAGAATGCAAAAGAGTATCTGGTATTCTCTTCCGGGGGTGATGTCAGAGCTATGCTCAACCTGCTTGAGAGTGCCAAAGAGATAGAGAGTCCTATTTCACTTACAATACTCAAACAGATACGCCCCCACGCCATGCAGGCCGGCTCTTCAGAAAGTGAAAGCCATTATGAACTCACTTCTGCCATGATCAAAAGTATCAGAGGTTCAGACATTGATGCGGCTGTCTATTATCTGGCCCGGCTGGTCGATGGAGGGGAACCTGCAGAATTCATCGCAAGGCGTTTAGCCATCCTGGCAAGTGAAGACATAGGCAATGCCAACCCCCCTGCTCTCAATCTTGCAAGTGCAACACTCAATATCGTGAAACATATAGGCTATCCTGAAGCCAGGATCTCACTTTCTCAACTGGTGATCTATCTGGCCTCTTCTCCCAAGTCAAATTCTGCCTATATGGCTATCAATTCAGCACTGAAAGCCATCAAAGAAGGAGAGATACACCCTATTCCTTCCCATATCAAAACACATGCTAAAAGCTATATTTACCCTCACAATTTTGGCGGATGGGTAAAACAGTCTTACCTGAGCAAGCCCTTACACTTTTATGATACAAAACAGATAGGTTTCGAAAAGACCCTTTGGCAATGGCATGAAAAGATCACTTCTGTAAAAGAGTAACACATTTAATTCACACTTCTATGTTAAAATACAGGGAATTTAATAATGGAGATAAAAATGAATTTTACAAAACCCCTACTGACTACCGCCCTGGCTGCATTCATGCTTACAGGATGCTACAATGAACCGGGACTCGTACAAGATACAAGTAATTCCCGAACAATGACAGGTGCGGCAGCCGGTGCCCTGGCAGGTTCAATGATCGGATATAATACAGGCAGTCATAATACAAAAAGTGCACTTGTAGGAGGTCTTTTAGGCGCTGCTGTAGGTGGTGCAGTGGGCTACAGTATGGACCAACAGGCAAACGAGATCGCAAATGCACTGGGAACCGGTGTCAACAATGATCCCCTTGCTGCATTGGATCCAAAAAGAGAGATCCTTGTATCAAAAAGCAGTGATTATGTGAAAATCATGTTCAGAGATCCAATGATGTTCGCTACGGATTCAGCCAAACTACAACCCCATGCAAGATCGAAAATAAACAAAGTCAGAACTGTACTGGCAAACTATCCTCAAACAACCGTTGCTGTAGCAGGATTTACCGATGATCAGGGATCTTACAGTTATAATCAGCGTCTTTCTGAAAGAAGAGCACAGACTGTAGCCGATATACTAGCAGTCAATGGATATCCATTGGTAAGAGGCTGCTCCTATGACAAAGCCATAGCAGCAAATAACAGTGCTGCGAACAGAGCTTTGAACCGACGTGTGGAAGTCTATCTCTATTCAGATAAAAATAAGATGGCAGATCCTTGTCAATAGGGATCTGAAACTATTTTAACGAACTAAGTGCCTGCTTGGCTTGATCTGCGGTCATTGTCCCTGAAAAGAATTGATCTTCAACAGAAAGGATCTGTGCCTGAAGTTTAGCCTTCAGAGCATCTCCGTTTATCCTCTCTCTTGCAAATTTTTTCATTTCATCAAAATCCGGGAAAAGTGTAAGAAATTCTTTTTTGAGTTTACTTTCATTCCATGCAGCAACTTGCGTATTTGCATCTGCCCCTAAAAGATTCAACACATCACGCCCTACACTGTCAACGCCTGCATAAGCATCATATTTATGTTCTTTTTCATAGCCTTTGTTTCTATATTTTTCATCTTCTTCCTGTATATCACCGACAAAACTGGTAACAAAATAGAGAAATCCGATCCCGACAGCAATAAAAGCTAAAAAAGTTTTATCCATAATGAAAATCCTAAATATTTTATTAATGATAATTATACTGTTTTTTTGAAAAATTTAGATTGTATTAATTTTGAAAGTTACTTGAATGCCTGATTCCAGGCTTTGTAGATGGTGCGGATGAAAGGACTTGAACCTTCACGCCGTAAAGCACCAGATCCTAAGTCTGGCGTGTATACCAATTTCACCACATCCGCATGTGACATTTTACCTAAACAATGTTAAAAGGTGGTACACCCATTAGGATTCGAACCTAAGACCCTCGCCTTAGAAGGGCGATGCTCTATCCAGCTGAGCTATGAGTGCACGATAGTATTAATGTTGGTACGCCTGAGAGGACTCGAACCTCTAACCCTCAGATCCGAAGTCTGATGCTCTATCCAATTGAGCCACAAGCGCTTCATCTTTTGGGAGGTTCCCAATCAATTACCAAATGGGGTGGGCGACGGGACTCGAACCCG
The DNA here is from genome assembly GCA_027065815.1 of Sulfurovum sp. Taxonomy (GTDB): domain Bacteria; phylum Campylobacterota; class Campylobacteria; order Campylobacterales; family Sulfurovaceae; genus Sulfurovum. Next base: position 8,730 of record JAMONL010000028.1, on the reverse strand, counting down.
CGACAACCAGTACCACAAACTGGCGCTCTACCAACTGAACTACGCCCACCATAATTAAAAAAGTTACATTATTACTATTGATTTTAAATATCTAAATGGTCGGAGTGAAAGGACTCGAACCTTCGACCCCCTGGTCCCAAACCAGGTGCGCTACCAGACTGCGCTACACTCCGTTCAAATTACATCAGATGTAAAATGGAGTGCAATTATAGTCAAAAGGTTTCGATTTGTCAATAGATTTTGTAAAAAAAATAAAATTTCCTCATTTATTCCCTATTTTAGGGCTTTATGTGTATAATCATTGAAGTTAAAACATAGGATTTATTTATGAATGGGATTTTTGAACAACTCAATAGCATACTGGCTTCTGTATTCTTTTTTGATGTCTTTTTTGGACAGGTTGAAGGATCAAAAATGCCATTCATTGTTGCCTGGCTTATCGTAGGCGGGGTATTTCTCACTTTTCGTTTTGGGTTCATCAATGTCAGAATGTTTGCACACTCCTTCAAGATCATTACAGGTCAATACCGTACGGCAGATGATGTCGGAGAGATCACTCCTTTTCAGTCGCTTACCACTGCACTCTCTGCAACAGTAGGGTTGGGTAACATTGCCGGAGTAGCCATAGCCATAGCCATTGGAGGACCGGGCGCGACCTTCTGGATGATCCTGGCAGGGTTTTTCGGGATGACCCTCAAATTCACCGAAGTGACACTGGCACAGATCTATAGGGAAAAGCGGCCGGATGGACGCATTATGGGTGGTGCCATGCAGTACCTTTCCAAAGGTTTAGCCAGCAAAGGACACAAAAAACTTGGAAGCTCCCTTGCCATTCTCTTCTCTGTACTTGCCATAGGCGGCTCTTTTGGTGCAGGTAACGCATTCCAGGCTTCTCAAGCCCTCGGGGCTATCTCTGAACGTGTTCCCTTCTTCCAGTCCTACCCTATTGTCTTCGGTCTCATTATGGCCAGCATTGTCGGTTTTGTAATCATCGGAGGGATCAAACGTATTGCTACCACCGCAGAGAAGATTGTACCTGCCATGGTAATGATCTATCTTGCTGCCTCCATTTGGATCCTTGTGGTCAATGCAGGTGCTGTCCCCCATGCAATAGCACTCATATTCGATGAAGCCTTCGTGCCAACCGCAGCAGCAGGTGGCATAGTCGGTGTGCTTGTACAGGGCTTTAAGCGTGCCGCCTTCTCCTCGGAAGCAGGAATAGGGTCAGCTGCCATCGTACATTCCACTGCAGCAGTGAAATACCCGGTAAGACAAGGTCTGGTAGCACTGTATGAACCATTCATTGATACTATTGTCATCTGTACCATGACGGCACTTGTCATTGTCACTACAGGCGTCTATGACCCTGCAGGCGAATTTGCCAACCTTGTGGCACAAAAACAAGGTGCCGCGCTGACAGCAGCAGCATATGGTACCGTCATTTCCTGGTTCCCCGTGATCTTATCCTTCTCCATTGTCCTCTTTGCTTTTTCTACTATGATCTCATGGTCATACTACGGAGAACGTTCCTGGACTTATCTTTTTGGTGAAAAATATACACTACTCTACAAACTACTGTTTATTTCTTTCACTGTTGCAGCAACAGTCACCAGTGCATCAGAGATACTAAACTTCTCCGATCTACTTATCCTCTCTATGGCACTGCCTAACCTTGTAGGACTTTATATACTTCAAGGGGATGTGAAGTCCAACCTGAATGCCTATTTGGCAAAATGGAAAGACGGGGAATTGGATAGAGAAGCCATCCGGAAGTCAACTTCCAGTGAATAGTTGTACAGATTCAGTAAAAATTGTCAAGTATTTTTAGAAAAACATAGTCTATTTAGTTTGCTATAGATTTGGCTGAACGGCGTGAGTGAAGCGAAAGAGTTTACATGTAGTAAATGACTGAGCGAAACGAAGCCGTTCAGTCGAAGGTATAGTGAAATAATTAGACTAGATCGACGCCTTTTTCTCCGGCGGCTAATGCACCGATCACATACCCATCGGTATTTGCAAGCACGGCATCCACATCTTCAGGTTCAACAACCCATACCATACCAACACCCATATTGAAGGCTCTAAACATCTCTTCTTCATCGACATACTGTCCCATGAATTCAAAGATAGGCAAGATACGGATAGCATCTTTATTGACAATAGCTCTCATGCCCTCAGGAAGGACTCGGGGAAGGTTCTCAATGATCCCTCCACCGGTGATGTGTGCCAAAGCTTTCACATACTGCTTATTGGCTTTATACTCTTTCACATAGATACGTGTCGGCTCGAGAAGCGTGTCAAGCAGTGGTTTACCCTCAAACTCTGTCTCAAGACTCATTCCAAGTTTATCAAAAAAGATCTTTCTTACCAAAGAATACCCGTTAGAGTGAACCCCTGAACTTGGCATAGCAATGAGTACCTGCCCTTCTCTCACATTCGCTACCGTATCCATTTCAGAACGCTCTGCGATACCGACAGCAAACCCTGCAAGATCAAAGTCATTTTCTGAATACATTCCAGGCATTTCAGCCGTTTCACCGCCTACAAGAGCACACTCTGAACGTCTACATCCCTCAGCGATACCCGAAACCACATCTTTTGCATTTTCCGGTAACAGTTTACCTGTTGCATAGTAGTCCAGGAAGAACATCGGTGTTCCATTATTACAGATAAGGTCATTCACACACATTGCCACAAGGTCTATGCCTACAGTGTCCAGTTTCCCGCTCTCAATGGCAATCATGAGTTTTGTACCCACACCGTCTGTGGCAGAGAGGATCACCGGCTCTTTATACCCTGTAGGCAGTGCGTAGGCACCTGCAAAGGAGCCGATCCCACCGATCACATTCTTGTCAAAGGTTGATTTGACATCACTTTTGATCGCTTCAACGAACTCATTCCCTGCATCGATATCGACACCGGCATCTTTATATGAAATATTTGACATTTATTTATCCTTTGACTCTTCACACTCACAGGGTGGAAATATTTTTTTTAAGATCATAAGTCCCGGACAGAATCCTGTTATACCTGCAATAAACAACGTGACCATCATGGCGAATGTAACGATAAATGCTACTTTGAACATTTGCGCACCTGCCAATCCCATGATCAGACCTAAAATGATCGCCTGTACGATCCTTTGCATTCTTTCAGCACATAACATGAGAATCCCTTGTGAAAATTTGCACGTATTATAGCCAAATTAGCTTTTTAGCTTCCTGCCCAATTTTGCTTCTACTGAACCAACCTTTTTGTTGAGTCTTCCCAGCGGTCCTTTACGATAATCAATCTTTATGGAACTGTACACACGCTCACAATCTTTCTGCAACTCTTCATAGGCTTTATTAATCACTGCCAAAACCTCTTCAACTGTCTCACCTTCGATAATAGTACCCATAGGCGTAAGCTGATACTCCAAGCCGCTTTTATCGACTATATCCAATACCCTTGCGACAAATGCGCTTTTACTCTGCGTTGCCTCGGTGGGAAACATCGAAAATTCTACTAATGCGCTCATGATTATTCCTTATTTTTCATAGATCATAGCAAAGAAAAGCCTATAGATATGTTAATTGTGTGATATAATTATCTAAAACAATATGTGGGGAAAAATGGAAGAGAAAAAGTTGCACTATCTGCTTTGTATACTCTGTCTTGTGCTCATAACTGCTTGCAGTAAAGAGATAGACAATGTAGTAGTACCCATCAACCGTACAGCTGAAAACCTGCATACAGACACAGAAAATATAGAAATATCAGAGTTGGAAGTCATTCCGGATACAGAAGTTCATTTTGAAGACAGTAAAGTTGTTGTTGAAAAAAAATTCTAAAAGGAATCACAAGTAATGATCATCATCGGAGCAGGGGCAGCAGGTTTGTGTGCAGCTATCACAACTGCCAGAGCAGGGCAGAAGGTCACTCTGCTTGAGCAGAACAGCAAGATAGGTAAAAAGATCCTGGTCTCTGGTAACGGGAAATGTAACATAGACAACCGCTATATTGATGTCAGACGATTTCATTCACAAAACCCGGACTTTATTGAAACTGTGCTTGAGGGGTATGATTTTCCCATGATAGAAAAGTTTTTCACATCTATCGGTCTACCTTTGACTGAAGGCAAAGATGGAAAAATGTTTCCACTGTCTCTCCAGGCTTCCAGCGTAGTGGAACTACTCGAATATGAAGCTAAAAGAGCAGGGGTGGAAATACTCTGTGACTGCAAGGTCAATGGAATAGAAAAAAATGATACCAGATTTATGATAACAACATCACAGGGAACAAAAAACTGTGAACAATTGCTCCTGGCTTCAGGTTCTCCTGCGGCACCACAACTTGGCGGTTCGGACTCCGGCTATGCTTTTGCCACTAAAATGGGTCATTCTCTCATCCCCCGTCACCCTTCACTGGTACAACTCTGCTCAGAAGAGGGCTGGGTTAAAAACTGTGCCGGAGTAAAAGTAGCCGGGCTTGCCAAACTTTATGCCAATGGAGAATACATCACAGAAAAAAAGGGTGACCTCCTCTTTACCAACTACGGCATAAGCGGACTTGCTATTTTAGATCTGAGCCGTGAAGTCAGTACCCGGCTGGCAAGTTTTGACTACTGTGAACTTAGCCTAGACCTCATACCAGAATACAGCAAAGAAAAACTCACAAACTTATTACTAGATCGAATACAAAATGAAAGTAAAAAACCTATCACTTTGTGGTTACAAGGCATCATCAACAAAAAACTCATACCCATCATTTTGGAACAGTCAAAATGCAAAGCTAAAATAGAGCAAGACCTAAACAGAAAAGAGATCAACAAGATCGTACACAGCATCAAAAACCTCAAACTTAGCATCAATGATACCAAAGGTTTTAAAGGGGCTGAAGTCTCCACCGGTGGGATAGACACAAGAGAAGTCAACCCTGAAAACATGGAGTCAAAAATCATACCCAATCTTTTCTTTGCCGGTGAAATACTCGATGTCGATGGAGACAGGGGAGGATTTAACTTTCACTTTGCCTGGGTTTGTGGTTTGAGAGTTGGAAATTAACGGTGGGCAATTGCCACCCTACGCGTAAGCAATTAGATTTTAATCACGCAAAGCGTGCTTTGTCGTTGTGAACACCCTTGAAAACGCAGTGATTTAAGAACAACGACGACTTTTGTATACTTTTCTAGAAAAGTATGAGGAGAAACAACACCACAGTTAAAAGTATAGGAAATTAAGGGGAAGAGTTGAAGTATGCATTCCCACGCATAGCATGGGAACGAGTTTAAAAATTATTTAGAGTTTTTCTTATCTCTCGCTAGTCTTTTACGAACTACTGGATCAAGTGATTTCTTACGAATTCTAATAGATTCAGGAGTGATCTCAACCAACTCATCATCTTCTATCCACTCCATCGCAGACTCAAGCGTAATCTGTCTTGGTGTTACCAATTTGATCGCATCATCTGCGCCAGAAGTTCTCATGTTCGTAAGCTGCTTACCTTTTAATGGGTTCACATCCAAGTCACCAGGTCTTGCAGACTCACCGATAACCATACCTGAGTATACTTTGTCCTGTGGACTGATGAACATCACACCACGTGACTGAAGATTGAAGATAGAAAAGGCAACCGCTTCACCGTTATCCATAGAAACCAATGCACCCGGTGTTCTGGACTCAACCGTACCAGAGTATGGTCTGTACTCAAGGTAAGAGTGGTTCATGATACCTTCACCTTTAGTGTCTGTCAAAAATTCATTTCGAAACCCAATAAGACCACGGGCAGGAATTTCAAACTCAAGTCTTACTGTTCCGTCAGGCATAGGTGTCAATGAAGTCATGTTTGCTTTTCTTTTACCAAGTTTTTCAATGGCAACACCTTGGAACTCTTCAGGAACATCCACGACCAAGTGTTCAAATGGCTCCATCTTCACACCATTTTCTTCTTTGGTAACAACTTCCGGCCTGGCAAGCATGAACTCAAAACCTTCACGTCTCATATTCTCTGCCAAAATACCGATCTGAAGCTCACCACGACCTGAAACTTTGAAAGATGCATCTCCCATTGGTTCCATACGCATAGCGATGTTTGTTTCCATCTCTTTTTCAAGACGCTCTTTGATCTTGTTTGAGGTTACATGTTTACCTTCCTGTCCAGCTAAAGGTCCGTTGTTTACAGACATAATAACTGAAAGTGTAGGCTCTTCAACGTGCATAGGATCCAGTGCCACCGGGTTTACAGGATCACATAGTGAGTCACCTACATCGATGTCGTTAAACCCTGCGATCGCTACGATATCTCCTGCTTCCGCTTCCTGGATCTCAATTCTCTCAAGACCTTTAAATCCGATAAGTTTAGAGATCCTGCTTTTTGATTTTGCGCCACATGCTTTGACCAAAAGATACTCATCACCTTTTTTCACTTTACCGTTAAAAATACGTGTAATACCAATACGGCCGACAAAGTTGTCAGAGTCAAGTGTAAAGACCTGTGCTTGTGTATCTGCATCCGGTGAACCTTTTGGATATGGTACTTTTTCAAGGATTGCTTCGAACAATGGTGTCATATCTTTATTCTCGTCTTCCATTTCCCATTTTGCATATCCGTCTCTGGCTGCTGCATAGAGTACAGGGAATTCAAGCTGCTCTTCATTTGCATCAAGTGCAACCAAAAGGTCAAATACTTCGTCCATGACTCTGTCCGGATCTGAACCGTCTTTATCGATCTTGTTAATAACGACAACCGGGATCAGACCAAAAGCAATTGCTTTTTTCAAAACGAATTTAGTTTGCGGCATAACACCTTCCTGTGCATCAACAAGAAGAAGTACACCGTCAACCATTTTAAGAACACGTTCAACTTCTCCACCAAAGTCAGCGTGACCCGGAGTATCGATAATGTTGATCTTGTGATCTCCATAATGGATCGCTGTGTTTTTAGAAAGGATCGTAATTCCTCTCTCTTTTTCGATAGCATCACTATCCATCGCTCTCTCTTCTACCAGCTGGTGAGCTTCAAAAGTACCAGACTGTTGTAGAAGTTCATCTACCAATGTTGTTTTACCGTGGTCAACGTGCGCAATAACGGCAATATTTTTAATTTTTTGCATAAAATGTCCTGAAAAAGGGGATGATCCCTGTATAATTTTCGCGAATTATATCTAAATGTTACTATATATAAGATTTTTATATCTTTTTTAAAGTTTTGATGTTGTTTGGGAACAACACCCTACAGAAGCAAAATAGTATTAAAATTTAGATTAACGTAGGGTGTTTGTGCCCTCACAACACCAAAAAACTATAAGGACAGTCCATACACCTCATGGTAAGTTTTCATAGCATATCGATCCGTCATGGCAGCAATATAGTCGGCTATGACACGTTCTTTTTTACGAATTTCAAAAAGTTCCTGGGTATGGAGCGGGAGGAGATTACTGTCTTCTGTGAATGCTTTGTAGAGACCTTTGATACACTGTTTTCCTGCAAACATTTTTCTGGCAATCTTTTCATGTGTATAAAGCTTTTTGAAGAGCAGTTTTTTGAGTATTTTAAGTTCTGTGGCTGTCTCTTTGGAAAAACCTACAGGCAATATCTCTTTTGCATCTAATGTGGCAACGATGGGTATCTCTTTTCTGTAGATTTCTGCTCCCGCTTTGGAATTCTCAATAAAATCTTCCACCAAAAGTTTTATGAGTCCCGCAACAAAGCGGTGACGGTAAAGTTTTTCACCTCTTTTCACTCCCTCTCTTTCTACCATTTCATCTACACGCAGACAAAGCCTGTCTTGCAAAAGGTCATCAAAAGTGATGAGTCCATACTTGATACCGTCATCAATATCATGAGAAGTATAAGCGATCTCGTCAGCATGATCTACAACCATCGCTTCGAGGGAAGGATGTTTCTCAAGGTCAAAACGGGCATCAAGTCCTCCCAAAAATGGCTTTTTGTAGGGATAAGAGTGTTTTAAAACCCCTTCCAGTGTAGCAAAAGTGAGGTTCAAACCATCAAAATCTTTATACCGTTTTTCCAGTTTGGTCAACACACGAAAGGACTGAAAATTGTGTTCAAAACCCAAAGATCTGCCATCTTCTTTTAAAAGTCTATCAAGTTCATCTCCTCCAACATGTCCAAAAGGTGTATGCCCCAGGTCATGGGAGAGGGCGATAACTTCCGCTAAGGTTTCATTGAGTTGCAACATACGGGAAAGTGTTCTGGCGATCTGACTGACTTCCAAAGAATGTGTCAAACGGGTACGAAAATAGTCTCCCTCATGGTTCAAAAAAACCTGTGTTTTATACTCTAAACGTCTGAAGGAAGAGCAGTGAAGTACTCTGTCCCTGTCTCTTGCATAGGGATCCCTGAAATCTTCTTCAAAACCAAAAAAGCGCTCATTTGCTTTCATTCCATACCTTTACTTTTTACTGCTATAATTGTAGCCAAATAATTTTGGAGTCACATATGGAAATGTATCAAATCAACTATGAGAAACCTAAGGTCACACTTTTACAGCAATCCGGACTGGGCGTTGCAGAGATCGCTGCACGTACCTGTTATGACTCATTTGAGAATTCAGAGAATGAATGTATCAAAACTGCCATGAAACATTTGGATACCGAAGCCGTTAATAACATAGAAGACTCTGATCTCCTTGCCAACCTCGCCTGGGTACACCATCACCACTCCATCATTGAACATGCTACACTGAGTTTTTTGATACAGGGAACTTCAAGAGGGGTACTGCAGGAAC
>JAMONL010000027.1 GCA_027065815.1 Sulfurovum sp. | reverse complement strand
TCTCTCACAGAGCAAATGAGTTCACCGAAAGAGGGATCAATGTGATCGGTGTATCTGTAGACAGCCAGTTCTCTCACTTTGCATGGAGAGAAACTCCGGTAAATGAAGGTGGTATCGGTAGAATCAACTTTCCATTGGTCGCTGACCTTACTAAGCAGATCTCAAGAGATTATGATGTCCTTTTTGATGAAGCAGTAGCACTTAGAGGTTCTTTCCTTATTGATGCTGACGGTACAGTAAGACATGCGGTCATTAATGACCTTCCATTGGGTAGAAACATTGATGAAATGATCAGAATGGTAGATACTATGTTGTTTACCAATGAGCATGGTGAAGTCTGTCCTGCCGGTTGGGTTAAAGGTGATGAAGGTATGAAAGCAGATACTGAAGGTGTTGCTGAATATCTTGCAAAACACGAATCAGAGCTATAATAAAAATGACTGATTATGTAACGTTGCTTAAAGAAAATGACCTGAAAGCAACTTTTCAACGTATCAGCATTTTAGAAGTGATAGATAGAAATGGTCATATGTCTGTTGAAGATATTTATGAAGAAGTTATCAAAGTCCATCCTTCTATCTCGCTGGCCACGATCTATAAGAATATTATTTTAATGGTTGAGAAAACTGTATTGGTCGAAGTCCCTATTACGGGAAAAAAACCGAAGTATGAACTTTCCAAAGCAGACCATATTCATCTTGTCTGTACGGAGTGTGGTGAAGTAGAAGATAAAATGTGCATGGAGACTACGGATAAAGTCTTTCATGCTTTGAGTGAGAAAGAGCATTTTAGACTTAATAAGAGACAGGTAAATCTTTATGGGATTTGTGAAGCTTGTCAGGAAGTAAAGGCTTCGTAAACTTTTTTTCTTTGATGTTGTAGGGACAAGGTATGTCTTGCCCCTACGGTATTGCTGTATGTCTATTTAAATAATGCCGAACCTACACGTATTAAATTTGATCCGCATTTGATCGCCAGAGTATAATCACTGCTCATTCCCATAGAACAGATCGTTGCTCCCTCTTTTTCCAGTTTCTCATAAATACTGTGTGTCGTTTCAAAACTTTTCTGAATGAGTTTGCTGTCGTTTGTATGGGCACCGATGGTCATAACACCCTTAAGATCGATATTGGGGCAGTTTTCTTTGACCTGCTGATAGATGTCGAAAGCTTCTTCAGAGGAGACACCGGATTTACTCTTTTCTTTAGCAGAATTGATCTGGAGGAGACAGTTCATCTTGCTGTTCTTTGCTTCAAGTTTTTTGTTGAGAGCTTCAGCAAGATCCATACCGTCTAAAGACTGCATAAGACTTGGGCGAAGGTCGATGAGATTGTTGATCTTGTTTTTTTGCAGTGTACCGATCATATGCCATTCGAGTGGAAATTCATCCAATGCTGTCATACGTTCTTTGAGTTGTTGTACCTGGTTTTCCCCAAAGGCTCTTTGCCCCAGTTCGTAGAGTGTCGCAATATTCTCTACCTCAGTATATTTTGCTATGGTAACAAGTTTGACAATGTGATATTCCGAGACAGCTATACGTGCTTCTTCAATGTTCCAGATCACTTTATCAAGCTTGGCTCTTAGTTGTTCTTTATCGAGTATCATTGTTTATCCTTTATCCCCATAATCTATTAATATCATTATACAGCCCTAGCATCATAAGCCCAAGCAGTAAAGCCCATCCGACCATGGTAATGTAATACATAGCATTCTCACTGGGTGCTTTTCCCCGTAACATCTCATATAAGTTGAACATGATGTGCCCGCCGTCCAGTGCCGGGATAGGCATAAGGTTCAGAACGCCAAGGTTCACAGAGATGAGTGCAGTAAAGAAGAAGAGTGCCAGGATCCCTGCATGGCTTGCCTGAGCGGTTACATCTACAATGGTGATGATGCCTCCAAGTTTATCTGCACTCACCACACCTGTAATGAGTTTTTGAACACTTTTAAAGATGAGTGTACTGGCTTTGAGTGTTTCGTCCCAGGCATAGATAAACCCCTCTATGAAACCGTAATGTACGGTAGTTTGTTTTGGCAGGGGAGTGATACCGATGATCTTTCGGGTGATCTTTTCGCCAAAGACATTCTGGTCTTCTATGACTTTTGGAGTGAGTTGCAGTGTTACAAGCTTGTGTGCTCTTTCTACGATCATAGTGAGTTGTCCCTGGCTCTCATTGATCGTTTTCCCGACCTCTTCCCAGTATTTGATATTGTGACCATTTATCTGAAGGATCTTGTCTTCTTTTTGTATGCCTGCCTGATATGCTGGGGCATCTTTTGTGACTTTATCTACATATGTCAAGAGTTTGGGAACACCCATATAGGAGATGGCAAGGTAAAGGAAAAATGCCATCAGGAAATTGGCAAAAGGTCCTGCCAAAAGGATGATGATACGTTGCCAGGGTTTCTTTGTGGTATAACTGTCTTCATCATAAGAGACTTTTGTCGGATCACTGTCGTCCTGTCCTTTCATTTTTACATAACCGCCAAGAGGAATGGCAGAGATGCTCCACTCCGTTTTTCCGATCATTTTAGAATAGAGTTTTTTCCCAAAACCGATGCTGAAAACATCTACCTGTACGCCAAACAAACGTGCTGCAGTGAAGTGACCCAATTCGTGAAAAAAAATAAGTACCGATAAAACCAGAAGTGCGACTAAAATGCCCATAAAATTCCTAAACTTTTTAACAGATTATAGCCAAGAGTTTTAAGAAATTGATATAGATTAATCAATAAATGAGAATTTTCGCTAAAATAATAAAAGAGGGTTTATCAAAAAGTACCCAATAACTTTTATAAGGACGTTTAATGAAAGAAGAAAATGAAGCTGTAAAAAATGTTGAAGAGGTAAGAGAAGTGACAGAATACGATAAGGTCAATGCTGATGTTGAAGCTTCTGAGAAAAAAGTGGATGCAGTAGAAGAAACAACAGGGCTTGTAGAAAAAGCTGAATCCTATGTTGAAGAAACCGTTGAAAACATAGAAATGGCTATTGAAGCGGTTGCTGAAAATATTGAAGAATCTGTGGCTGAAACGGATACAGAAGTAGATGAACATATTGAAACCATGAAAAAACATGATGCTGCCAAAATATTGGTACAAAAAGCAAAGATCATTGTGAAAGAGGCTGAAGAGCAGTTGGAAGAGTGTAAACTTTTACTTGCGAGTGATCTTGAAGATTATGAAAAAGCAAAGCAGGAGTTGAAAGATAATGGTCTGAATGAAAGTGAAATGCTCCTTGATCAGTTAGGCTATAAAGCTGAAGATGAAGAGAACAGTGCCAGTACAGAAGATACAGTGATCTTTGAACCTAAAGAGGAACTTGAACCTATCGTGATACAGGATGTTTCAAGCGGGAGTTTTACAGGAATTTTACTTGCATTGATCGCCGGTATTCTGACATTGGCAGGCTTGCTCTATCTGGCTACTGAGAAAATTGCCATGACGCTGGATGTTTCCAAAGTACCTACTGTCGAGTCCATGAATCCTGTAATGCAATGGTATGCTTCCCTAGTAGGGATGGAGAATAACCCTATGGCAGGAGTAGCAATGATCCTTGTGGTTGTTCTGTTGGTCATGTGGATCGTTTATAAGATCCGTGTAAGTATCAAGGCAAGCAGTAATTTACAAATGGCAAAAACACAGCTTGAAGCAGCCGAGGAATATACGAGACAAAAAGGTACCTGCAAAGAAGAGATGGATAAAGTGGATGCCTACATCCATGATGCCATTAAAACATTAAAAACGTATCAAGTGGTTTTACATGAGCAGAAAGCAAAACTTGAGAGAATTCTACATCTAGAAGAGGATAAGATCGAAAACACAGACTTCCATCACAAATCCAATATTGAGATGCAAGATACAAGCGAATTGATCCATGCCATTAAGGACTTCATGTCTGTACCGATGTCGGAAGAGGGAAAACTTTCCGGTAAAAGCAGCCTCTTTCTTCACCGGGCTAAAGGCAAAGTACAGAAGGTAATTGACAGATTTTATTAATCGTTATACAGATGCTGCATGAGTGCAGCGTCTCCTATTGAATTAAAAATTATAATTGACTATGAGTCTAAATTGCTCCTGATCAATCAAGGGAGTACCTTTTTCATTTCTCCCCATATCAAAACTTACCGAAGCATAGGCTGCTGTAAGTGATAGTTTTTCATTGAAAGCATAGTCAATGACCGCATCGATCTCTTTTGCATTATAGTTGAAATGATCTTCTGCTTTAAAATTCCCATAAGCAATACCGGCATGTAAACCGTTAATACCGATCTTTTCTAAATGAAATCCTGCTCCTATCATCCATGCACTTCCTGCCATACCGATGGCATCTAATGTCTGGACTTCCATAGAAGTGAAGAAAGGCCCACCACCAAGACTCAACTCTGTAGCACCGGTAGTCCCATTGTCACGGTTGTAGGCAGCAAGTATGTGTATACCTATGTCTTCAGCAGCAAATTCAACACTGGCACCAAAAGTATGTGCATCTTGCTTACCTAAATATGCTGCACCTGTCTCCCGGCTTCCATTATATTGAAGACCAAAGGTTAAGTTTCTATATTTGGTGAATGCATAGTTGTAACCTACTTCTGCATAGATGACATTGGCAATATCTTGGTAGTTGTAGTACCAAAAACTTAGAGAAAGATCTTTTATACCCTCATAGGAAGCATTTGCATAATAGATACCGTCTGTATCTTCGGTACTCTCCAGTGTTTTGGATATCTTTACGAATTTGGAAGCATCTATACCATTTTCCCATCCGGCCATTCTTCTGATGTATCCTGCTGAGAGTGTAAGGTCATTTATGTCTGTATTGGTGATGGTATAAGCTTCGAAATAGTTGGGGATCATACGCAGATCGTCACTGTCTGCATGAGGAGTGTTGAGTATCTGCCTTCCCAATTTTATTTCCGTATTTCCCCATTTGCCATCAAGGTATGCTTCTGTTAAGAGTATAAAACTTTTTCCTCTGGCATTGAAAAAATCTTCATTGACATTGTTTGGGTTTTGCTTAATACTGAGATCAACTACGCTATAGGCAGAAAGTCCTACTGACAGACCATTCCAGCGTTTACTGTCAAAGTGATAGTGCCCTCCGAGTGCATAGGCACTGTTCCTCTCATTTCCATCTTCCTTAAAAGTAATATAGCCTGCACGAAGTTGACCTCTTGTATGTTCCAGAGGATTATTTTCACCCAGAATACCTCTGACTGTTTTGATTTTGACGGGTTGGGGTAGCGTGTTATTATGATCCAGAATATTTATGCTTTGGTTATCTTCTCCGTAAGTATTAATACTCATTATCACTAATAGTATTATGCTCAATAAGATACTTTTCACTTTATTGTTTCCTCCTCCTCCCCAGAATGCGTTTATATTGTTTTTATTTCAATTTTTGCAGCTTCATCTTTACGCAGTGCAATCAGTGTTGAACCTACTTCTATCTCCATGGTCTGCTTGGCGATAGAGCAGCCTTTTACAATGAGCTCTTCTCCTCGCATCACTCCAAAAGAGGTAAGACGGTCTTTTAACGCTTTATCAGCATAGATCTTGATGATCACTGCTTTGTCACCCTTGCTCAGTTCTGTCAGTCTCATGATTTATCCTCCTGTGATCATTAATGTAACTCTATATGCGATAAAACTCAATATCCATGCACTTGCAGTGGTCATAAAGAAGAGATACACAAGGTATTTCCATCCTCCTGCCTCTTTGGTAAAGACCATAGATGCAGCCAGACAAGGTAGGTATATCATGACAAAAACAATGAAAGCAATAGCAGAGGCAAAGGGAATATTGGCTTTGATCTGTGTAATAAGACTATTGGAGTTCTGGTCAACATTGTCGCCCAAAGAATAAAGTACACCAAGGGTGGAAACCACAACTTCTTTGGCGGCAAGTCCTGCTTCAAGTGCTACAGACATACGCCAATCCATACCAAGTGGGGCGAAGAATGGCTCGGAAGCATGACCGATCTTTCCAAGGTAAGACTGCTCCAGGAGTTTCAGTGAAAGCTCATTGTTCAAGGAAGCTTTTGTCTCTTCATTCACTGTTTGTTCTATTTTAGTCTGATACTGTGCTTCAAGTTCATGGTTCTTAGGGTAATTGGAAGCAAACCAGATGAGTATGGAAGCTGCCAAAATGAATGTTCCTGCTTTTTTCATATAGGATTTTGCCTGCCCATATACTGTGTGCCAGATGAGTTTCATTGAAGGCATACGATACTTCGGCATTTCCATGACAAAAGGTTCGTCATCTCCTTTGAATACGAACATTTTTAGGGCTTTAGCCATAAAGAGACCAAGAATAGCCCCTGAGATATAGATAATGAACAGTATATTTCCTGCTTGTTCCTGCCCAAAGAATGCACCGGCAAAAAGAACGTAAATAGGCAGTCTCGCACCACAGGACATAAAACCGATAATGAAGAGGGTAATGAGTCTGTCTTTTTCATTTTTAAGTGTTCTCGCAGCCATGTAAGCGGGAACAGAACATCCGAAACCGGTCACCAGAGGAATAAAGCTTTTTCCGTGTAATCCGAATTTATGAAAAAATCCATCAAGCAAAAATGCCACACGACTCATATATCCAGTGGTTTCAAGTAAAGCGATCCCGAAAAATAGGATAATGATATTAGGAAGAAACATAATGACCGCGCCAACACCGCCAATCATCCCATCAGCGATGAGTGAACTCAATTCTCCTTCACCCAATATGAATTTAACCTGATCCCCAAGCCAGGTGAAGGCAGTATTAATGTAATCCATAGGTACAGAACCCAATTCAAAAGTAAGTTGAAAAAGCCCCCACATGAAAAATAGAAACAATGGTATACCTAGAATTTTGTTAATGAGAAGATTGTCTATTTTCTGTGTCAGATTCTTTGCTCTCATTGACTTCACAGACATGACTTCCATTTTTGCACCTTTTGCAAAGGCAAAATGCTCATCTGCAAAGATCTCTTCCAGATCTTTGGTATTGGTGTGGAGGTAGATGTGCTGTAAGGCTTCACGAATAATAGGAAGAAGTTCTATCCAGATGGGTTCTTCGTGCATCTGTTTATAAATGTCTTCATCTTCTTGCAGGAGTTTCACTGCAAGATGACGATAGGGAAGGGTACTTTTATATTTTTTCTCTTCCATAAAGGTCACTATATGAGCAATTTCTTCTTCTATAGGATCTGAATAGACAACTTTTGCACTGGTCTCTTCTTTTTCAAACACTTCAACAATGGCATGCTTAAGCGCTTCTATACCTTCTTTTGTTGTGGCAGAAGTTTTAATACATGGGACACCTAAAATAGCAGAGAGCTGTTTTTCATCTATTTCGATACCTTCATTGGCTGCTTCATCGCTCATATTGAGGGCAACCACCACTTTTTTACCGGTTTCCAGGAGTTGGGTCGTGAATAAGAGATTTCTTTGAAGGTTGGTAGAATCCACAACATTTACAATGATGTCATATTCATCAGACTGTAAAAAGCTTTTAGTGACTTTCTCTTCAATGGTATACTCGGTTAGGGAATAGGCACCGGGAAGGTCGATAATATGTACTTCATAATCTTCACAGGCAGTGTCATCACAAATATTAAAAATGACTTCTGTTTTGTCGACGGTCACTCCGGAAAAGTTACCAACCCTTAATTTAGCATTTGAGATAGCATTGATAAGGGAAGACTTTCCTACATTGGGTTGTCCTGCCAATGCAATAATTATCGGTTTCATGGATTATTTATCCTTATAGTGTATTAAAAGATAAATGAAAGTTATTATCATTTAGGTTTATTAAGAGTAATTTACTCTTTTTAAGCTTTGAGATATATTAAAATGACATTGATTATCAACAATTGAAAAATATTGTTTATATGAAGTGAGAGAGAAGATTTCCAAACACTTCCCAAAAGGGAAGTGTTAGTTTAAATGTGGGGGAGACTCTTAAGAAAAGTGTTTCTTAGAATTTATAGTTTGCGTAGACTTCAAGAGCATTGATTGCACTTGTGTTGTATCCCCAATCAGTACTTGTGTAGACAACATTAATATCCATAGCATTGACAAATTTGATACCGCTGTCTTTTAGGTCATAGCCTAAGATAACATCAATTTCTTGACCTTCAGAATCAATAGCTTGATCATATTGGTAGTATGCATAAGATACTGAAGCAGCAATTCCTGCAAATTCAGTTCCAGCTTCAGCTTTGAAGTTATTACCCATAGAAGAACCTGTAGTTGAATTCCATGAACTTGTGTAAAGACCATCCATGACACCAACCCATCTAGCTGTATTGTCAGATACATTTACGTATGCAGCCATAAGGTTGAAGGCACCAAATGTTGCAGTTGCTTTCACACCATATACATTTGATGCCTCTTCATTGTCGATGTCCGTATATACATACTGACCCATTACTTTAGCAACACCAAAGTTATACCCTGCATCGGCATAAACTTGTGTATACAAACCTGCATCAACATTGTAATACCAAACAGATCCCGATAAAGCATCGTTATCGTATGAAGCACTTACTGTCCAGTTGTCACCATCAAGTGTTGCAAAGTCTGTACCAGAGTTATTTGCTCTAAATGTTCTTACATAAGAACCTACAAAAGTAACATTTTCAATAGAAGAGTTAACTGCTGTGTATGCTTCAAATGCACCTGGTGCGAGTAGCCAGTCAAATCCTGCCAACATTGGCGTGTTAAGAAGTTGACGACCAAGCACTAAAGTTGTTCCGCCATAGTTTGCAGTGATGTTTGCAACATTCAAGTAGGCACCTGATTTTTCACCTTCAAAGTAGCGACCACCTGTTTGAAAACTGTAAATACCTTCATCAAGTACGTTTGCAAAACCTAAGGCAGTTACGTTTGCAGCGATGTTTGCATTAAATTTATGAGTCACATCTAAAGTCAGTGCTGTACCAAGTGCAGAACTGTCAGATCCAAACATATTGTCAAAACTATCGTCAGTTGAGTAATAAGCAGTTGCTTTTCCTGAGATTGTTGTTTGTGGGAATTCAGCTACCGGTGCTGGTACTGGCTCAATATCTCCGCCTGCAAATGCAGCGCTAACAGCTAAAGCAGCTACTAGACTTAATTTTGTAAATTTCATGTTTTTCCTTGTTTTGTTAAATGTACGGAATATTAACGTAAATTAATGAAAAGTTAATGAAAACAGCTGATTAATTTTTAATCAATTGTATGGTTTTAATAAAATTAGAGAGAAAATGAAGTATTTTTAAAGAAGTCTCTGACATATTCATAGCCTGAATAAAGAGTTAATCCTACAGCGAGCCATAATAAAAGTTCTCCGCCAGGCCATTGCATTAACAAAAAACCGATGGCGATCATTTGAACCACAGTTTTGACTTTCCCCATCCATGAAGCTGCAATATCGAGTCCTTGGCTGACAGCAGAGACTCGAAGTCCGGTTATGAACAGTTCACGGGTAATAATGAGGAAGATCGCCCAGGGAGAGGCAGAACCCAACATCATGAGTCCAAGGAATCCGGCTAAGGTAAGCATTTTGTCTGCCAAAGGGTCAAGTATGGATCCCAATACTGTTACCTGGTTAAAGGTTCTGGCAATGTAACCGTCAAAAAAATCTGTGGCTGAAGCAAGTACAAAAATGAAGGCCGCTATGAAGTTGAGCCAGGATTTGTCTATGCCTTCAAAAAGAGAGGCATCCTGATTGACTAAGAAGAGGAACATGACGGGGGCGAGGAGTAGACGAATGAAGGCTAGGATGTTAGGGATATTGAAAATTTGTGCTTTTGCCATCTGTTTTTATTCCTCTTTTATTTTATCTATATACAGTTCTAACTGTTTATTAAACTTCCATTTATCCTGATCGTGATATTGTTTCTCCTCTTACTTTTCTAGAAAAGTAAGCAAAAGTCGTCACTGCTCTCAAATCGCTACGCTTTCAAGGGTGTTCCCAGTGACAGGCACGCGATTCGCGTGATTAATGGGGAGGGTTAACGGAATGTTGTTCCACCATCTACTACCAAAGTCTGTCCTGTGATCCAGGATGCTTCGTCTGTACAGAGGAAGTAAACAGAACCGGCAAGGTCTTCAGGGCTTCCCATTCTGCTCACTGCTGAACGTTTGATAGTCTCTGCTTTTACTTCTTCGTAATTTGTGAATGCTTTAAGTGCATCTGTGTCGATAGGCCCTCCGGAAACTGCATTGACTCTAATGCCCATGTCCCCCAGTTCAACGGCAGCGTAACGGCTCATGGCTTCGACTGCTGCTTTATTCGTACCGTGGCCTGCATAGTTGTCTATGTAGATGAGGTTACCTGTGGATGAGAGTGTCACAATGGCACCGCCACCTACTTTTTCCATACGGGCAGCTGCTTCCTGTGAACCACGTACAAAAGCACCAACTGTTGCAGTAAAGATGTTCTGTAAACCTTTTTTAGGTCTAAGTTTCATAAATTTACCGTAACCGCCAACCACAGGACGACCATAGATCATAGCGTTGGAAACAAAGAAATCAATGCGGTCAAAGTCTTCATCAATGGCTAAAAACAGAGGCTTAAATTCGTCAAGCTCTAAAATGTTTAAGGGATAGGCTTTTGCTTTTACTCCATATTTGTTTGTAAGGTCTGCAGCGATCTCATGTGCTGCTTCTTTGTTGGAGTTGTAGGTAAAGGCAACATTCACACCTTCTGATGCAAATTTCTCCGCACACGCTTTACCGATCCCTTTGGTTGCACCGGTAATGACTACGGTTTTACCTTTCATATTTGACATCTGTTACGCTCCTACAATTTTATATTTTTTCATAACTTCTTCGATCTTCTTCATATTGTCAGCACTTGGTGCTACCAATGGCAGTCTGTATTCCAAAGTCTCTGTCAATCCGGCAATGTACATTGCCGCTTTGATCGGGATCGGGTTACTTTCACAGAAAAGTACTTTATTGATCTCAAAAAGTTGATCATTGATCGCTTTTGATCTTTTAAGATCACCTTCGAGCGCCGCATGTGTCAAGTCTGCTTTCATATCTGGAAGAAGGTTTGCTGTCACTGAAGTGATCCCTTTCCCGCCACTTGCCAAAATAGGGAAGTCAATGGCATCATCACCTGAGAAAACATAAAGTTCAGGTATTTTGGCCAAAAGCTCAACGGTTCTCTCAATAGACCCTGTTGCCTCTTTGATCCCCATAATGTTCTCAACATCATCAAAAAGTCTTTTTACCGTGTCAGGCAGAATATCTACACCGGTACGTCCAGGTACATTGTAGAGCATAAAAGGCACTTTGACGGCAGAAGCAATGGCTTTGTAGTGCTGGTAAAGACCTTCTTGACTTGGTTTGTTGTAGTAAGGGCTTACTGAAAAGAGGGCATCCACACCACAGGCTTCCGCATGCTTGGCAATGTCAATGGCTTCCCGTGTTGAGTTACTTCCCGCACCGGCAAGTACTTTACATTTTGTACCTTTTGTCACCTCTACAGCGATCTCGATACATCTTTTATGTTCATCATGTGTCAGTGTTGCAGATTCACCGGTTGTCCCCACAGGGCAGATAGCATCAATGTTGTGGTCTATCTGTCTTTGTATGAGACTGGCATAGGTTGCTTCATCCAAAGTACCATTTTTAAAAGGTGTAATGACGGCAGTTGTTGCACCTGTAATGTAATTGTTCATTCTTATTGTCCTACTTTTTTTCTTCTTGTTTTTTGAGTATCACGGTGGTTGAAAGATCGTGGTCAAAATACTTTTTAGCAATATTGCTGATATCTTTGAGTGTAATTTTATCCAATTTCTCTTCATATTCAAGTAAAGGTGTGATATTCCCTTTCACATAATAGTCTCCATAGAGACTTGCAACAGAATCTGAACTCTCCAAAGAGTAGATGAATTCTGCTTTAGTGTTGATCTTCACTTTGTCCAGTTCGGCTTGGGTCACATCACCGTTTTTGATCTTTTCCAATTCAGACAGGATTTCTTTTTCTGCGGTTTCCGGTTCAACTCCCGGAGAGCAAAGTGCCATAATGAGGAAAACACCCGGGTCTTTCATCTCCATGTTATATCCGTAGATCTGGTTAACCAGTTGTTTTTCCTGAACAAGCTTTTTCTCAAAACGTGAAGATTTCCCTGAACTTAAAATTTGTGAGATCGCAGAGAGTACCAGCTGGTCTTCATGCTCGAAGTTGGGAATAGAATAGACAATGGCTAACGTATCAACTTTGTTACTTTCTTTATGCAGTATGGCTCTCTTGGCACCATCTATTTTGGGCTCGACCATAGTCACTTTAGGGATCTTGTGTTCATTTTTTATTTTCCCGAAATATTTCTCTGCTTCTTTGAAAACAGTTTGCGGTTTAATGTCTCCGGCAACGATCAGGGTTGCATTGTTCGGTTGATAATAGCGATGATAGAAATCGCGGATATCTTCGATCTTCCATGACAAGATATCTTCCATGAAACCAATTGGCAGCCAATGGTACGGATGGTATACAAAATGGGTATTGAAGAGTCTGAAATACATGTAACCCATAGGATTATTGTCAGTTCTTAAGCGTCTTTCTTCTGCAACTACATCACGTTCTTTTTGAAATTCTTCATCGGTCAGCTTTAGATTGTGCATCAATTCTGCAAAAAGATCGAAGGTCATACCCAGATTCTTGCTGGCAGTTTTGATAAAATAATGTGTCTGGTCAAAACCGGTAGCAGCATTGTTCACACCGCCACGGCTCTTCACAATGGTGTCGAATTCACCTTCTTTTAATTTGTCTGTCGATTTGAAACTCAAGTGTTCAAGCATATGTGCCATACCACTTTTCCCCATCACTTCGTTTCTGCTTCCGACTTTGTAATAGATATCTGTAGTAATGACCCCTGAGTCATTGTCCATTGGTATGACTACGATCTCAAGACCGTTATCCAGTGTTTTTGTAAAATGTTTTGGTAATGAATTTGCCATGAGTGTTCCTGAAATGAGGATCAATCCTAAAATTGATCTGTTAATTATTTTTTTTAAATACATTGTGTTATTTCTCCGTAGGGTCGGTTTCCACTGATCCCATATTATTTCCAGTCTGCCCCGATGGCTTCTGAAATATGTGTATATCCGTCTGCCTGTAAAAGCGTGACAAGTCCTTCGTTGATCTCTTTAATGAGTGCAGGACCTTTATAGATAAGCATAGAGTAAACCTGAACCAGTGTTGCTCCGGCTTTAATACGTTTGTATGCCTCTTCAGCAGAGTCGATGCCTCCAACCGAGATAAGCAAGGTTTTTCCGTAGAGTTCTTTTCCGATAGCTCTAAAGAGTTGGTAAGATTTCTCTGTCAACAAGGCACCTGATATCCCGCCAAAATCTTTTGCATGTGCAGTCAGTGAATAGTCAATGGTCGTATTGGTCGCGATGATCCCTGCCGCTCCAGCCTCTACAGCTGTTTTACAAAGTGCTATGGCATCTTCTTCTGTCATGTCTGGAGCGATCTTGAGAAGTACTGGTTGGGTAGTAATCTCTTTTGCCAAGGCAAAGATGTCTTTGATGAACTGCTCATTCTGAAGATCTCGAAGACCCGGAGTGTTTGGTGAAGAGATGTTGATGACAATATAGTCTCCATATTCTTTAAAGGTTCTAAAGAGTGTTTCGTAGTCATTGAGTGCATCTTCTTCAGATGTGAGTTTGTTCTTCCCTATGTTGATACCAATAGGGTAATCAAAAAAATAAAGTTTGTTGAGTTGCTGCAACATAAAGTCTTTACCTTTGTTGTTGAACCCCATAGCATTTTGGATCGATGAATCTTCTATAAGTCTGAAAAGTCTTGGTTTTGCATTTCCATCCTGTGGTTTAGGTGTAACTGTTCCGATCTCTGTAAATCCAAAACCCAATGTCGGCATACCGGTAATGTACTGACCATTTTTGTCAAAACCTGCACCCAGACCTACAGGGTTTTTGAAGGTACGTCCGAAGATCTTCTGTTGAATGATAGGAGCTGTGACAAAATGTTTGTTTTTCATGTATCGTAAGATCACAGGGAAATGTGCTGCGGTTCTCAGTCCCAGTCCCGCAACACTGTGTGCTGTCTCTGGGTTGAGTTTGAAAAGTAGTTTTTTGATGTTCTGGTAGGAAAATAATGACACGTTTGGCTCCGATAGTATAATGGACGATAGTATATCGAATTATCATTAATAGAGGAGTTTCATCTCTTTTTTATCCTCTTTTCAGAATATTGCGTATATTATTTTTAGATTTTATTGTAAGTTATAATGTGATGATGGATTATCAAAATCTTGCATTCCAGATGTGTGCATGATCTTCTCTATATGTTCAATAAAGTTGACTTCATTTGTAAATGTGAGATCATACATCGTACTCAGACCTTGTGTTTGATCTGATGTTAAACCAAATGCACAAATGATAAATTGCTGTTGGGGGAGTTTTAATTTTTTACGAAGTTTTAAATATTTATCAATGTCCCCACGAAATTCTCCAGATTTACATTCAATACAAATAGGTATAGTATCTCTAATAACAGAAAAGATATCTAACTCATTGGTTTGACCATCTTTAAATTTTATTTGAAGGCTTCTTATACAGGAAGCATTTAAGTTTTGATTTTGAAATAATTCTAGTAGCTTCATGAAAATGAACCATTCCATCCAGTCGCCATTGAAAAAGGATCGAATTTTTGGTGCAGTTTGTAAAATTAATCGAATTTTTTCTTCTTTTTGTTCATCATAATATCTAGATATAAATGAATACTCATAGAGTTTGCTACAAAATAATTTTATTTGCTTAATTTCAATTTTACTTTTTTTTGAGAGATCTATATTGACATTTTTATAGTGTTTGTTTTGATTATATTTAATTTGATCACTAATAAATTTTAAAGTATGGAAATTATTACCGATTAAAAGTGCTATTTCATCAAAAAAACCAGTAGTATTATTGGCATTTTGATTTATCTTGGTTTGTATTTGAAGTTTTCTAAACCATTTTTCAATTGGCCAATATTGATCAGGTTTTGTCAGGGCATCGGTATTATAAATGTCAATATCTGTATATGACGCATCTTCTTCAATTTGAATCTCTACTAGTTGTTCTTTTTCTTCCAATTTAGAATTTTGATTAATATTTTCTTTTATTAGAGATTTTACATAGGTTATAGTATTATGTATTAGTGTATGTTCACTACATTTAGGGCATATAGCAGTTTTCCCAATATATTTATTTTCCACTTCTCTAATATGTTCACATGAGTTGCATCTTAATAGAGCCATATGAAGTCCTTTGTATGAATTTACGCCTTTTCCCAAACTGTGCCGTCTGCGGTGTCCATAATTGAAATGCCCATAGCAATGAGTTCATCTCGAATGGCATCGGAACGTGCAAAGTCTTTTTCTTTCTTGGCTTCACTACGCTCTGTGATCAGAGATTCTATGTTTGCTTTCTCTTCTTGAGAGATTCCTATCTGAAAAAACTCAAATGGTTCTTTGCCTCCAAAGCCTAAAAGAGAGTCAATAAATTCTATATTTGCAAGAGTCTCTTTTTTCAAAGCTTTGTTTTTTGCTTCTTTGTCAAAAGCATCATTCGTGTCAGCTATCATTACATCTATTATGGAGAGGGCTATGGAAATATTCAGGTCATCACCCATGGCATCCAATAAGGCTTTTTTGAAATCTTTGTTGACGGCAGAGGCTTTGCCTGGGCTGACACGTTTTTTTAGTCTATAGAGTTTATCCAGTCTTTTTTTGGCTGTTTGTAGATCTTCTTCGTTAAAGTTGAAGTTGTTTCGGTAATGAACGGAGTTCAGGTAATAACGCAAGACCTCTCCATCGTAGACTTTGAGGGCATCTTTGAGGAAGAAAGAGTTTCCTAATGATTTACTCATCTTTTCACCGTCTATCTGTACAAAACCGTTATGCATCCAGTATTTTGCCAGTTCATGTCCGGTAGCACAGCGGCTTTGGGCTGCTTCGTTCTCATGGTGGGGAAAAAGAAGGTCGGCTCCACCGCCGTGGATGTCAATACTGTATTTTCCGTTACCGTGTTCTTTTTCAAAATATTTTTCTATCATTGCAGAACACTCAATGTGCCAGCCGGGACGACCGGAAGAGAAAGGTGCTTCAAAACAGATATCTTCTTTGCCTTTACAGGCTTTCCAGAGAGCAAAATCTTTTGGGTTTCTTTTTTCTGATGTATGTTCTACCCGACTGAGGCTGTCCTCATCTTCAGAAACACGATGTGATATTTCACCGTAGTGGCTGTCTTTAGAAGTATCAAAGTACACATCTCCGGTGAAAATGACATAAGCCATGTCTTTGTCAATGAGGGTTTGGATCATATCTTCTATGGCTTGTAGAGATTCTGTGGCCTTGGGTTCAATGTCCGCTCTCTGTACTCCGAGTGCAGCCATCTCTTCAAGATAGCGGTCTATGTAAAATGTAGTGATCTCCTGCATAGATTTTCCGGTCTCTTCGACTTTTTTAATGATCTTGTCATCAATGTCTGTAAAGTTCTTCCCCATCGTTACTTTGTAGCCGAGTGCCTTTAAAGTACGGGAGAGCAGGTCAAATGCAAGTGAAGATCTTGCATGTCCAAGGTGTGCATCATCATACACGGTAGGGCCGCAGACATAAATACTTGCTTCCCCCTGCTTAATAGGTTCAAAAAGAACTTTGGTTTTTTGTACACTGTCGTAGATGTGCATAAGTAGGTCGACCTCTTTATTATTGATGTTGTGATTATAGCTAAAAATTTCAGTTAGTATTATTATATGACATTTGTGTGATATTTTAAAAGTATGATCAGTATTGATTACTTTTCTGTATGGTCATTAATAGTATACCGTCCATTTCCCCAAATGTTTTTCATGTTGATAATAGGCTTTTAGCCATGCCTGTTTCTTTGGCAATTTGTCTTTGTATAGAATAAGTAAAGAAGGCTGTTCCGTGATCTTCTTTTCAAGACGTGTCCGCTCTTTTGTATCTTGCAGATTGTAAAGGTAGTCTTTCCATTTTTCATCTTTTTCAAACTGCACTTCTCTGTTGAGTTGACGTGCACCGTCATAGAGAGAAATGATAGATTTATTCAGTGTAAATGCAACAGAAGGTAAACGTTTATTATAGATGAGGATCTCTCTTTTATCGAGATGCTGTGCTATGATCCAATCTGTGACAGGTGTTGCGATCTTGAAACTGTGTACACTTTGGGAAAAGAGCGCAGTTGCAGCCAGCAGAAAATAGGAAGCTGTGATAAAGGAGATCAGAATACTTTTATTTTTGATATTTAGAAAAGTGTTTTTCCAGATCCACAGTAGTAAAAGTATCAGTACGATGGAAACAGGAGTGAGAAAGGGTGGAAAGTGTATTTTTCCCGGGATCCAGGGAGCGAGCGCTAAAGCAGTGAAAAGGAGAAAGGCATATCCTCCAATAGTATGAAGTACGGTTTTACTGTTCGCTTCGGGTAATTTTTGCAGGAAAATGGCTGTAGCAACTGCAAGAAAAGGGTAGAGCGGC
>JAMONL010000026.1 GCA_027065815.1 Sulfurovum sp. | reverse complement strand
ACTACAAGAGCAACAAAAACAACGCGAAGCAAAAGAAATTGAAATACAAAACCTGCATAAACAACTTAATGCAAAAGAAGAACTTATTCAAAAACGATTCGAAGCAAAAGAAGTTGAAATACAAAACCTGCATAGACAACTTAATGCGAAAGAGGAACATATTCAAAAACAGGCACATAACAATCAAGTGCTTAAAGATGAACTTCAAATACAAAAGAATGCTATTGATGCTATTGAAAAAAAAATATAATTTACTTTTACTACAAATCAATAAGGTCAATAAGATATTACATCTTCTATTTATTCAAAAAAGAGAAAATACAAATCTAAAAATACTTACCACACCCTCAGAAAGGACACTTTGTGAAGTCTGATCTTCCGCTGGTAAGTATCATCACCGTAACATACAATGTAGAAGAGGAACTAGAGGAAACCATACTTAGCATTATCAACCAAAGCTATGCAAATATAGAATTTCTTATTATTGATGGTGGTTCAACAGATGGTACACTTAAAATTGTTGAAAAATATAAAGACAACATAGACTTTTTCATAAGTGAAGCAGACAAGGGTATTTATGATGCAATGAATAAAGGTATTACCCATGCAAAAGGAGAGTGGCTGAACTTCATGAATGCAGGAGACAGTTTCGCTTCTTTAGAGATATTGCAACAACTGGAAGATCAACTTATGAATTCCAAGATAGACATCATCTGTGGAAACCGATATCTTATACATAATGGGAAGAAGACCCTTCAAAAGCCAAAAGGCATTACCGAATTTTGGACAAAAGGATCACCTTGTTTTCATCAAAGTATGATCATACGCAAAGAAGCTATTGCTGAAAAACAATATAATATGTGCTATAAACTCTCTGCAGATTATGAATTTATGGTTCGTTCGGTAGTAGAAAAGAAATGTTTTGATTTTGTTGACCTTCCTATCTCTAATTTTTTGGAAGGTGGTGCAAGCAAACAGCAAGTGATCCGTTCCCAAATTGAAGCAATAAAAATACTTTTAGATCACAGCAATGAAGAAAACATTATCCAAAACAATATTTTCTTTAAAGGACTTATCAATCAAAATAAATCTAAAGCTCTTTCAGAGAAAAAACCTTCCAAAAAAGTAAAGACCAATACCACTGAGCCTACTCTACTTCATAAGAATGAAGCAAAACAGACCAATGGGAAGAAGATCCTTATTGTTGACCCTATCTTTAGAGGAAGTCGTCTATTTTACACTTGGTTAGCCAGTGACGCATTTGCACAAAAAGGATACCAGGTAGATATTCTCTCTCGTTCTTTTGCCATAACAGACCAATATCATGAATACTTTGATGAAATCCCACATACACTTTATGATGGTATCACAGTTTCTGAAGATTTTTGGTTTGGCATTCTAACAAAGAATAATGTTAAAGAGATGATGAAAAAACTTCAATATTTAGAAGATAAAAATCATTATGATTGCATATACTTTGTGGGGCTTAATGAACAATACCCCAATCTTTTTGACTATCTCAATAATCATCAACATAAAGATCTTCTTAACAAAAAAATATTATTTATTGAGTATGACATTCGACACCTGGTCAGAGATAAGACTTATATTGAGTTTAATCACCTCTATTCATCTCTTAAAACCATTTCAAAAAGCAATCAATATTCCAATGAACGCAAAAAGATTATATTTTCATTTTTAGACCATTATCCTAACTCATCTATTGGAATTCTCGATGAGCGTATTGCCAATACAAGATTTTCAAAGATTATCAAAAAAAGACAATATAAGCACTTTTTTTATCTACCTGATCCCAGCCCTAAAATTATTTATGAAACGAAAGATATCGTAGATACTAAAATCCGTATATTGATCGTTGGTCTTCAAAATAAACGTAAAGGCTTAGATCAGCTTGTAAAGTATTTAAAAATGTATACCCATCAAAGTAATATTATCTTTACCTTTGTCGGTAGACTTACAGAAGAGACAGAAAAATATAGAGACTTTCTCAATACAAATAAACATATTAATTGGCATGAAGGCTATTTCCCTGAAGAAGAAATTCAGCGTTTTTATGCGGAAGCAGATTATATTTTCTTGCCTTATACACCAAGTTTTACAGCTTCAAGTGGTGTATTGGCCTATGCCACTTCTTTCCAAAAGCCTATTGTATCTACTAACCATGGACTGATTGGATATAAGGTCACACATTATGGCTTGGGATATACTTACAAATACAACTCTATTCAGCAACTCTCTAAAATATTTTCAACCCTCCCTACACGTCATACACAAACGTATAAAGAAAAATCAAATAATGCTCTTCTTCATCAAGAGAGACATAGCATTGAAGAACATCAAAAAATACTCATAAAGGCACTTACAAATGATTAGAACAATATTTCTACATGATACTTCCATCCTCACAAAAAATCTTGGTGATGAGATCATCATGGATGCAGTTAGGAAACAGTTAAGAAGCATGGTAAATAATGCTTTTTTCATCAATGCTCCCACGCATGACTACATTGGAGAGGAAGCATTTGCTACATTAAAAGATTTACCTTATTCATTTATAGGCGGTACCAATCTTCTTTCTGGCAACATGGATACATACAACCAGTGGAAAATAAACTTAAACTCTGTCGGAAAATTAAATGATGTTATCTTGATGGGTGTCGGATGGTGGCAATATCAGGAAGAGGTCAACCAATACACAAAATTTCTTCTACAAAATGTTTTGTCTTCAAACTTCATACATTCTGTACGAGACTCTTATACAGAACAGAAACTGCATTCTATTGGTATAAAGAATGTCATTAATACCGGATGTATGACCTTATGGGGTTTAGATGAAAAACACTGTCAAAATATACCATCTGAAAAAAGTGATGAAGTAGTCATGACTTTTACTGACTATAAACCAAGTATCAAATATGATAAAGCCTTACTTGATGCTGCAAAACAAAACTATAGAAAAGTTTATATTTGGCTGCAGGGAGAAGGTGACTATAGATACCTCAAAGAGTTAGTCGGAAAAGATGTTGAATTCATCGGACCTAGCTTAAATGCTTATGATGATGTACTTTCCAGCCATTCAAATATGGTTGACTATGTGGGTACAAGGTTGCATGCCGGTATCCGTGCTATGCAACATGGCAGACGATCCATCATTGTCAGTGTAGATAATCGTGCTACAGAAATGGGTAAAGATTTTAATCTGCCTGTTGTGGAACGACTACAAATAGAAGGAGAACTGGATAAAAAGATCAACAGCCAGTTTTCAACTTCCATTTTATTACCTGATGAAAACATCAAACAATGGAAAATGCAATTTGCAAATAAAAACTAGGGTAACTGTCTTATGAATATTGCTATTATGAATACTTATGATCAAACTGGTGGCGCAGCAAAAGCTGCTCACAGACTCTATCGGGGTCTTCGTCTAAACCATCCGGATATCTATTATTATGTAAGAACTAAAACTGATTTTGCAGACAAAAACATTATTCAACTCAATCAATTTAATAAAAGTATATCTTTTATGGATGAATTAATGCAAAAACACTATGTTACACCCAATAGAACAGCCATATCCAATACCTTGTTCAGTATTACTTATGCCGGTGTCAATACCACTGTATCAGAAGAGTTAAAAAAGGCTGATATTATAAATTTACACTGGGTCGAGAAATATTTATCTTTAGAAAGCATTAAGCAATTGATAGATCTTCAAAAACCTATCGTGTGGACACTGCATGATGAAAGACCTTTTACCGGCGGATGCCACTATACGACAGACTGTCAAGGATTTAAAGAAGACTGTTCACAATGCTCGCAGTTAAAAGATGATCCATACCACCTGGCAAAAAATGTTTTAGCTGCCAAACTTGAACTTTTTAAAGAGGCAGATATTTCTATTGTCACGCCGTCAAAATGGCTGGCATC
>JAMONL010000025.1 GCA_027065815.1 Sulfurovum sp. | reverse complement strand
GTTTAAAGATCTGAATATGTCCAATACAGTTCATCGGCTTGATCCCGTACTCCTGCCCGTCGATCTCTGTCAAATACATGTTTTCACCGTAACAGGCATAGTGTCCCGAAGTTCTCCACATGTCTGCCTTGAGGATCTCCGGACCGCGTACCGGCTCATACCCTCTGACTTTATGTGCTTTATGAAGGATATCTTCAAGTTTTGCTCTGAGTTTTGCACCTTGCGGCATCCAGAAAGGAAGTCCAGCACCGGACTCTTCATCAAACATAAAGAGTTCCATTTCAGCACCGATCTTTCGGTGGTCACGCTTTTTTGCCTCTTCAAGCATTGTCATATGTGCTTTCAGTGTTTCTTTGTCTGCAAACGCGATACCGTAAATACGTGTCAGCATTTCAGCATTCTCATCACCACCGAGGTAGGCTCCTGCCACACGCGTAAGTTTAAAGTTATGCAAAAAACGAAGTGCAGGAACATGAGGTCCGCGGCAAAGGTCTTCAAATTCACCCTGCTTGTAGATAGACACCGTTTCATCAGGAATACGGGAAAGTACCGCCTGCTTCAAGTCATCGTTGGCAAATTTCTTTAAAGCTTCTGCTTTCGAAATTTCATACTTTTCGATCTTATATTTCTTCTTGATAAGCTCTTTCATCTTCTTTTCGATGGTTTTGAGGTCATTCTCCCCTATCTGCTCATCGATCCTGAAGTCATAGTAAAAACCTTCATCAACTACCGGTCCCACAAAAAATTGTGAATTCGGGTAAAGCTCCGTGATAGCCTGTGCCATCAGGTGCGCCGTCGAGTGACGGATGATCTCTAATGCCTGCTCGCTGTTATCGTACTCGATCGGTGTTGCAGAAGGATTTTCTCCTGCGCTCTGTGTATCTATAATGTTTCCCTGGTCATCTATGTAACCTATAAGATTTTCACTCAAATTAAGCCTTTGTGTATCGTACTTACAATGTACGCGTTAAAAATGGCGATATTATAGCTAAAAATTGAATAAAATTGAATTAAGGGGGAAAGTATAATGAAAGTGGTGATCACGATTGGACTTGAACCAACGACTTCTTCCATGTCAAGGAAGTACTCTACCAACTGAGTTACGCGATCTTAATCATACGCATTCTTTGATTCAGAAATGCTTACTGCTGCTTATAGCTGCAGATTAAAATGTGAAGAGAAGTATATAGGAAAAAAACTAAAAGAAGGCTTTCTTTTACTCTTTTTCTTCTTCACATACCCAGGGATTCTCGTCACAAAGCATCGTTAAATATTTACCGGCTTGACTGTTACCCGATTTCAAGGCTTCTTTCAGGTAGTTGTAGGTTTTCATTTTATCTTTTGGATTCTCCTTGCCCCAGGTATACATGACAGCAAGATTGACTTTTGCATTGCTGTCACCGAGTAATGCTGCATTTTTAAAAAGTTCAAAAGCTTTTCGTCTGTTCTTTTCAACCCCTTTTCCCTGTACATAAAGGGAGCCGAGATTATTATATGCTTCTTTGACACCCCCTTTGGCTGAGATCTCATACCACTTTGTGGCTTTCTCGTATGATTTAGGATCACTGCTGGCATTGGCCTGATAGTTGTGTCCAAGATTATAGGCTGCAGTAGCATTGCCTTTTTTAGCTGCCATTTCGTACCATTTCATTGCTTCGGCAATGTTAACCTTCACCCCTTTGCCATTCTCGTAAATAAGTCCGACATTGTATTGCGCTTTGACATCACCATTCTTCGCCAAAAGATAGAAAGTATTCAAGGCCTGCACATAGTTACCTTTATGATAGGCGTCAACAGCATCGTCAAACTGATCGCAGAACAGCAGTGTCGTTGACAGGATTCCGAGTATCAAATACTTATGTAGTTGCAACATCATCCCTCCTATTCTATAGTTTCAGCTATAAATGTCTTAGTCACTTTACCGCCGAAACGGTAAACACCATCTTCATAACTCACATAGAGTTCATCACCACTTTTTGGATAGACCCTGATCTGGTCAGGCACCTTCCCTTCCATATGGTTACGGATAAAACAGGCGACCATACCCGTACCGCATGCCAGTGTCTCATCTTCTACTCCGCGTTCATAGGTACGCACATACATCGTATCGCCTTCTATTTTACAGATGTTGACATTGGCATTGTATTTCTGTCGTAACTCTCTTGCCTGCTGCATGTCAAAATTTTCAATATCATCTTTCACTGCGACCAGATGAGGGACACCCGAATCGATCAGCCACCATTGTTCGCCGAATGCCTCAATGTCTTTTCTGAGGATATCCGGTTCAGTCATATCTGAAACCACATACATACCGTTGATCGTTGCACGTATCACACCGGCGCCGGTCAGGAATTCAGCGGTTCCGTCTTTGGAGATCCCTTTCTCATGGGCAAAGTGGGCTACTGCCCTGCTGGCATTCCCGCACATATCGGCAGGAGAACCGTCAGAATTATAGAACTCCCACTCAAAATCATAGTCAGGATGAGGCAAGACCACGACCAGGCCATCAGCACCCACGCCATTTTGCCGATGGCAAAGCTTTTTTGCCAAACCGGATCTGTCTCCCTTCTCCTGAGCCACGAACAGAATAAAATCATTCCCATTCGCTGAATATTTTGTCACTGTCATAGCATATCTCCCAGTATTTCATTTTTTATACGTTCTGTTTCAAGTTCCAACTGTTTCAAATTCCCAGAGTTGTCAATCACGTAAGTGGCATTGTCACGTTTTTCTTGAATATCGATTTGTGATTCTATACGTGCCAACGCCTCTTCTTTACTGTAACTGTCTCTTTGCATCAGTCTTTCCATCTGCTGTTCTTTGCTTGCATAGACAACGATCACATTCTCTATAGCATAACGTCCACCTTCGTAAAAAAGTGGTATATCCACAATATAGGGTTCTGCTCTTTTATCCAAAGTATCGGATAGTGCCGCGATTTTAGTATAAATGACAGGATGAAGCAAGCTCTCCAGTACTTTTCTTTTTTGAGGATCAGAAAAGACCATGCTGCCCAGAAGTTTTCTGTCAACTTTACCTTCATTGACAACCTCTTCACCAAATACCTCACTGATCTTTTGATGTTGTTCATCCAAGACTTCATGAGCAACTTTGTCTGCATCGATGACACGGAACCCACTGTGTTGCAACAGTTCGATGACGGAACTTTTTCCCGTTGCTATGCCGCCGGTAAGGGCATATGCATATTTAAACAACATCGTTACCACCTTCTGAATGACTTGAGCTGCATTTCATCATAATGATACACATCATCTCTAAACTGTAATTCTCCATCATAACCAACCCACGCAGTCAAATAGACAACATCGATAGGCACTTTTTGTTTTAAGTTGACATAAGTCTTTTTTTTGCCTTTTAGTATTTTCTGAGCATCATCGAAATCCAAATTGTCATTGAAGGTCGAAAAGGTACGCATAAGCTCTCTTGGTTTTTGTAAACGTATACAGCCGTGACTGAATGCTCTTTTGTTTCTTTTAAACAGGTGCTTTGTCGGAGTATCATGCATATAGACTGAAAATTTGTTCGGAAAAAGGAATTTGACTTTTCCCAAAGCATTTCTCGTACCAGGAACCTGTGCAAAACGGAATGGCATTGTCTTGCTGTAACGCCATTTGGCCCAGTTGACAGAACCACCGCTGATCTTTTCTGCATCTTTACCCCAGCCTGTATGTATCTCGATCCCCTGTTTTGCCATGGCATTGGGATTCTTCATCAGTTTAGGGATCATCTCTTTTTGAATAATGCTTTTAGGGATGTTCCAATACGGATTAAGTACAATATACTCTACCGTATCTGAAAAGATCGGTGTAGGATGATTGGGTTTCCCCGTAATGACTCTCATCGTCTGGATCAGTTTTCCATCCTCTTCAAAATAGAGACGGAAAGCAGGAATATTGATGATAATATGTCTTTTTGCATTCCTTTTCTTCAACCATT
>JAMONL010000024.1 GCA_027065815.1 Sulfurovum sp. | reverse complement strand
AACTCATGAATGTATTTCAAAGAAGAGGAGCTTCAGATGAAACAACATTTAAAGCCTATATGCAAGGATGGATGGCTGCGCAACCGCTTAGTACACCAAATAGAAGAAAGATGCCACAGTTTCATTTGACTCCGGCAGAAGTTGATAATTTATCGGACTTTCTAATTTGGACATCAAAAATAAATGCCAATGAATGGCCACCAACAATTGAAGGGTAGGACGAAGATATGAAATATACTTCACAAGCGGTCGCAAAACCGTATTTTATTTTTGCGTTGATTCTTCTCGCAGGAGAAATTCTTTTTGGTTTACTTATGGGTATTCAATATATCTGGGGAGATTTTTTATTCCCGTTGATTCCATTTAATGTATTGAGAATGGTTCATACGAACTTACTCATAGTGTTGTTGTTATTCGGTTTTATGGGTGCAACTTATTTTTTGGTACCGGAAGAGACAGAAACAGAACTTTGGAGTCCAAAATTAGCGATGATCACTTTTTGGGTATTCGCAGTGACAGGCGTGCTTACTATTTTAGGCTATTTGTTTGTGCCTTATGCCGAATTGACTGAGCTTACCTTCAACAATCTTTTACCTACGATGGGTAGAGAGTTCCTGGAGCAGCCTTTACCAACCAAAGTCGGAATTGTTCTTGTTGTGCTGTCTTACCTTTTAAATGTCACTATGACAATCATTAAGGGAAGAAAAACAGTGATTACAACGGTACTTTTAACAGGTCTTTTAGGTCTTGCCGTATTCTTCCTGTTTGCATTTTATGTACCTGATAATCTTATTATGGATAAATTCTTCTGGTGGTTTACGGTTCACCTATGGGTTGAAGCAACCTGGGAATTGATTCTTGGTGCGATATTAGCTTTTGTACTGATCAAGGTAACCGGTGTGGACAGAGAACATATTGATAAATGGTTATACCTTATTATTGCGATGACTATGGTATCCGGTATTTTAGGAACGGGTCACCATTTCTTCTATATGGGTGCACCTGAGTATTGGTTATGGATCGGATCTATTTCATCTGCAGTTGAGCCTTTGCCATTCTTGCTTATGATTTTATTTGCCTTTACTATGAGTCGAGAGAGAAAAATAAAGCATGACAATGAAATAGCGCTTACCTGGGCAAAAGGTACAGCAGTCATGGGATTCTTAGGCGCTGGAGTTTGGGGATTCTTCCATACACTTGCACCTGTCAACATGTACACACATGGTACGCAACTCACTGCTGCACATGGTCACTTGTCTTTTTACGGTGCATATGTAATGATCATCTTTACAATGATCTCTTATGCTATGCCCATCTTAAGAGGTCGTCCTCATGGAAATTGTGCAAAAGCACAAAAAGTTGAACTTGTTTCTTTTTGGATGATGAATATCGGTATGCTGGGTCTTACATTAGCGTTAAGCGCCGCAGGTGTCGTTCAAATCATGGATCAACGTGTTGGTACACACCTTATAGGCTTTATGGAATCACAGGAATCTATTAATGGTATTTACATGATCCGTGCGGCTTTCGGTGTACTTGTATTTACAGGATTACTTACTTATTTTTACAGTTTCTTTGTAAAAGAACCGGCCAAAGCATAGTAATATGAAAATACTTCATTATTGGCTTGAATTTGAAGAAAGCATGGGAAAAGTATGGGATAAATATCTCAATAAAAAAGTCCATAAATTTCATGAAGACCAGATAGTCTATTTTGAAGATATTTCAAAATCTTTACATGTTTTTCATCGCCTTATGGGTGGTGAAAAAGCAAAAGAACTCAAAATAACAGACAAAAGATATGTTGAGACAACAAGAACACTTTTAGAAAAACTCTCTTTTTTAGGCAAAGAGTTCTATTTGACATGGCAAGATGAAGAGGCTGTCTATCTTCCTGCATCATTTGCCTATTTTGATACAAAAGAGCAAAACGAGATGCTTTACTATTGGCTTGTTGCACTTGCAGCACAAGTTGAAGAGATAAACAATCACAACCTTATAGAACAAAATCAGCAAGCGCTGCATTACCTTACAAAACGATATAGCGGTTTTGATCTTTTTTACAAAGATGCAACACAGTATCTTATGGATAAATATGAACAATTATCATTTCTTAAATCTTTAGATGAACAGTCGAATCAAGATTTAATAAATGATTATCCAAGTCCTTTATGGATATATCCACCGGCAGTCACAGCAAATTATGCAAATAATACTGAAGAGGCAGAACAAGTAGAACCAACAAGGGAAGATAGCGATAAATCTGAAGAGCTTCAGATGAAAAAGCAGACCGAGCAGATAGATGACAAACATGAAACAGATGGTTTCCTGGCTTTTTTACCTGAATCTTTGATGAGTATCTTTGAGCAGGTAAATGTAGACCGATGTGAAGATGACAGTTTTGATGAAGATGCACTGTATCATGCTGAGGATCTGGATGAGATAACCATTGGACAGAAACAGGCAAATTTATCTGCCAGAATTAAAATGGATCTGGAACTTTTACCTGATAATACTGTGATATATCCACTTGGCAAAGGGCACTATCTGGATGAGTGGGATTACAAAAAAAATGATTATTTAGTGAAATATGCCCGTATCCTGCCACAAGTCACTATGAATGTTATTCCCATAGAACTTCCACAAAAGCTTAAAAAAACGGTCAAAAAAATTCAGTCTGAACTTGATATGCTCCAACTCGATCGCATTAAAAATGACCGTTTGCCTTATGGAGACGAGTTAAATATGGATGCATGGATAGAGTATATCTCACATCAAAACAGATCAATGCATCATCAAAATTTCTACACAACGTATGAGAAAAAAACACGCGATATGTCTACACTGCTTTTAGCCGATATATCACTCTCGACAGAGGGTGGTATCACCCAGGAGATACGCATTATCGATGTTATTAGAGATTCTCTTATGGTTTTCAGTGAAGCACTGGAGAAACTTGAAGATAAATTTGCTATTTATACTTTTTCTTCCCTGCAAAATAAAAAGGTCTATTTCAATATTATTAAAAACTTTAAAGACAAATATGACGCTTTGATAAGAGGAAGGATCGATAGCATAAAACCACAATACTATACCAGAATGGGAGCTGCCATTCGAGAGAGTATTAACATTTTAGACAAACAGAAAAGTACCAATAAACTCTTGCTTATCATCAGTGACGGTAAGCCCAATGATGAAGACAGATATGATGGGCGTTACGGTATTGAAGATACAAAAAAAGCACTGCAGGAAGCAAAGAAAAAAGGGATCACTCCTTTTTGTATTACTATTGATCTGGATGCAAAAGAGTATCTGAATTATCTTTTTGGCGCTAACGGCTATGCTATCGTACGCGATGGACAAAAGTTACCAAAAGTACTTACGGAAGTCTACATTAATTTAACAAAATAAAGGAACAATGATGTCACAAACGTATTATTTACCACAATCAAACGAAGTAGAACTTTTTCATGCAGCAGCAGGTATGAACCTGCCTGTTCTGATCAAAGGACCCACAGGATGCGGGAAGACAAGATTTATTGAATCTATGGGTGAGCAGCTTGATCGGGAGGTCTATACTGTGATTTGTCATGATGATCTGAGTGCTGCCGATCTGGTCGGTCGGCATCTTATAGATGAGAATGGCACTTATTGGCAGGATGGGCCACTGACAAAAGCGGTCCGCAATGGTGGAATTTGTTATATTGATGAGATCATTGAAGCAAGAAAAGACACCACTGTTGTACTGCATTCTCTTGCTGATTACAGAAGAATTTTGCCAATAGACAGAACAGGAGAAGTAATAGAAGCACATCCAGACTTTATGCTTGTAGTTTCTTATAATCCCGGGTATCAAAATGTACTTAAAGGGATGAAGCCAAGTACAAAACAGCGTTTTATTTCTTTGAGTTTTGATTATCCGAAACCTGATATAGAAAAAGAGATATTGATCAATGAGAGT
>JAMONL010000023.1 GCA_027065815.1 Sulfurovum sp. | reverse complement strand
ATATTTACCGTTGTTGGCACCTTCAATACAGCTGTCAAGTCCTAAAAGAGCATACCCTTTTGTTTCAAGCAGCCAGTCTTTTCCCTTTACTTTAAGTGAGGGGGAAGAGACAAAAAGTGTTTTGAATTCTTCCAGATGGATAGCATCATCCGGGTTGGGATGTGACTCTTTGTTCCCTCTAACATGGTAGGCAGGGCAGGAGAGTTTCTCAACGATCTCTTTGTAGGCAAGGGCATCTTTATTGCCTTCGACATTGTTGTTGAAGTTGTCTCCTCCAAAAAGTACAAAATCAAGGTCTTTATGATTTTTGTTAATGAATTCGACCATCAGTATCATGGCATCCACGCTCTCATTGTTGCTGAGATCCATATGTGAATCCGTAATATGAATGAATTTCAGTGTTTCAGGTTTTTTTTCATTGGCTTCCGCTAAAAACGGTACAGCCGACAGTGCTGCTACACCTTTAATGAAACCTCTTCGTGTGATCTTTGTCATCTTTATCTCCTAGTCTCCCACAGGTATGTATGCATAACCATCATTCTGTCTGTCTATCAGTCCGATAGTCGAATTGGGGATGATCTTCACAAAATTATATACATCTTTTGCTTCAAGTTTATTTCTTGGCATGGCTGCACCGCACATTAAAAATTCTACATCATAGTTTTTTGCCATTGATGCGATACGTTTGGCCAGATCTTTATAGGTTTGTATGAGTGCTGTATCATCTTTAAATATGCTGTGCTCAGGATCTTTGGTGAAAAATCTGTAGGCACCGCCATGGATCACGATAGTAACATCAAGTTCTTTTAAAGTGCTTTCGTAATGTGTTTTGTTGACGACAATGCCCTTAAGTATATTACGCTCAAATTTTGCAAGATCTTTGGTGGTAAGGTCATACACTACTTTTGCTGCACTCTCTTCCGCCTGTAGTAGATTCATACTCGCAAATAGCAGTATCAGAAATATTTTTCTCATCTTATATCCTTCATATAATATATGTATCAACAGTATAGTAGCAGTAGTGTGTAAAATAAGTGTAAAAATATTTGAAGTGACCTTAAGCACAAATATAGTGTTTGTTTCGTAGCATTAGCTTGATGAAACAATTAAATAAAATCTCTTTGTGGGTCACTTTCCTTGTGCTGGTCATACTTTTGGCATCGGTCTTTTTCTTCTTTACGAAGAGTGAAAAAGACCGGTTGGCAAGATTGAGTGACCACGTGACAAGTAATTTTGAAGCCGGTCTTGCGTATGAAATGTCTGATCTTCTTTCGTTCTCTTTGGCATTGGCAGAAGATGGTGGCCTGAAAAATGCTTTGAGTTCAGACGATGAAGCAGAAGGGCATGAAATATTGACGCGTATTACGCAGCGTTTTAGAAAATATACACATCTTAAATCCTTGCGTATACAGGTATTGACCCCGGACTTCTTTATTTTTGCACGAAGCTGGGATGAGGGGTATGAAGGGATGCCTATCTGGTGGTTTCGTGATGATCTAAGGAAATTGAAGATCAACAAAAAACCAAAAGTAGGTATGGAAGTAGGAAGATTGCTTACATTTAAAGCGACTATTCCTATCTACAGCGGAAAAAGACTATTGGGCTACCTGGAAGTTATCAAATTCGTGGATGAGTTTGCTGAAAAATTGAATAAAAAAGGGATAGATCTGTTTGTACTTATGGATGAAAAGTATTTGAATCAGGCGGAACTGATGCAAAACTTTTCTTTCTTGCATGGCTATGTGATCGCCAATCACACTTTTAATCCTTATTTGAAGCAAAAAATTGAAAAGTTGGACTGGAAGAAACTGGAAGAAAAAAGTTATATTTATGTGAAGAAGAGGCTGTATATTCTGGAGCCTATGTATAATGGTGCCGGAGAAAAGATAGGCGTATATCTGCTTACACTTTCCAGGGAAGCCTTGGATGAATATGAAAAGAGCAACCATAGAAGATCATTTTTTACACAATTCTCAGATGAAGATATGGAACAAGTGGTGGCGAACTGGAAACATCCCTACGGCAGTTTTAAAAGTGGCTATGATAAAGATCTCATTGCCTTGCTTCCCAAACTAAAGAAGGAAGATAAAACGGCATTGGAAGCTGAAGCAAAAGAGATACTCCGAGAGTACAGTAAAGAGGAGTTGATAGATATTATCCTTCAAAACGAATATAATGAAAAAAAGACTGGAGTTGTGAAATGAAAATTCTTATTTTGGAAGATGAATCCATGCTTGCACTGAGTATGCAGGAATTTCTAGAAGACAGTGGCTATGAAGTAGACTGTTTTTCCCATTCTGAAGATGCATACGATGCTGTATATGACAAAGTGTATGATCTGTTATTACTGGATGTGAAGGTTCCGGGTGAAAAGAACGGATTTGAAATACTGAAGCTGATGAGAGATGAAGGTATTGCAATACCGGCGATCTTTATTACTTCACTGACAGATATAGATGACCTCAGTAGAGGGTATAAGTGTGGTGCCTGTGATTATATTCGTAAGCCTTTTGATCTGGCAGAACTAAAACTGCGAGTGGAACAGGTTATCAAGATGCACTGTTTTTCCTCTTCCGAAGAAATGATCGACCTGCCGTACGGGTATACCTACAGTGTGAAAAATATGAAGCTTTCTATAGGTGAGGAGCATATACAGCTTGCCAAAACAGAAGCCAAAATACTGGAACTGCTTATTAAACAGCGGGGAAATGTCGTGAGTTATGAAATGTTCTGGGAAGAGGTCTGGGGTGAGTGGATAGATCCAACCAATATCCGTGTTCAAGTTGGTACACTAAGAAAAAAACTGAAAGATGACTTCATCAAAAATGTACGTGGTGTAGGATACAGCATTGATCTTTGATGCCAAAAAGTTTGCCCGCAAGTATGCGCTGATCTATACTGCACTACTGGCTGTGTTACTCATAGTCCCTTTGCTGACCTATGTATCGATCCTTTTACAGATAGATGAAGCAAAAGTGAAACTTGATCTTGAATCTCAGGCACAAAAGATCATTGTTTCTATGCAGCATTATAAAAACAGTGAAAAAGTGTACCATTTCCCAAAGTATAAAGAGTATAAAGCTGCACTTTATACAGAAACACAGCAAAGTATCTATACGGGTCTTGATTTTGAACCGGACAGTTTTGCAGAAGGTTTTCATCATCAGGGAGACCATTACTATTATGTCTATCCCTTGCCTGAGGGATATTATTTTGGGGCAAAAAAACTGCTGGTCGCAACACAGCATACGGCAAACAGTATTTACCTTTTCGCCTTTTCGGTCATGATCGCCATTGTCATTGCACTTTTTATTTTCTCTCTTTTGTTACTGAAAAATTTTTCGGCACCTTTTGAACGACTTAATCATCAACTGGATGATTTTATTAAAGATTCTATGCATGAGATCAATACGCCCCTGAGTATCATTAACCTCAATGCGGATCTCTTTGCCAACAAATACGGTGAAAACAAATACCTTTGGCGTATCAAATCTGCCTCAAAAACCCTGGCAACTATTTACAATGATATGGATTATCTGATCAAGCAGGGACGTGTTGAACACAAGAAAAAGCGTATTGATATGGGTGAATTTATTCAGAATAGAACAGATTATTTTCAGGAAGTCGCCAATCTTAAAAATATTACTTTAAATACCTATATTGCCTCGGATGTATACAATACCTGCTCCAAAACAAAATTACAGCGTATTGTAGACAATACCATCTCCAATGCGATCAAATACAGTCATGACAATACAGATGTCAATATTGTTTTGAAACATCTTGATGATGGCATTGTATTTTCTGTTGAGGATCATGGTGTAGGGATAGAAAGCATTGAAAAGATCTTCTCAAGATATTATAGAGAGAATGAAGCCAAAGGTGGTTTTGGTATCGGTCTTAATATCGTCAAACAGATCACCGAAGAGGAGAACATAGTGATCGATGTCTCTTCAACATTGCATAAAGGAACGAC
>JAMONL010000022.1 GCA_027065815.1 Sulfurovum sp. | reverse complement strand
AAAGAAAGCACTCAAATGCCAGGGGACATGCTTACCAAGGTCATTCGCTATGAATTCGGCCATCTCTCTTAAGTCTTTGTCACTGTCATTCTCTCCGGGTATGATCAGCGTGGTCACTTCAACCCAGATACCTGCTTTTACCATTCTTCGGAGTGTATCCTTGACCTCTTCCAGACCGCCTTTTAAGACTTTTTTATAGTAGGCATCATCCCAGCTTTTCAAGTCAATATTGGCAGCATCTACCCAACTTGCCATATCTTCAATAATTTCAGAGGTTTCAAAACCGTTGGAAACAAAGATATTCTTCAATCCTTTTTCTTTGCCGATCATACCGATATCTTTTGCATACGGATAAAATATGGTCGGCTCGTTATAGGTATAGGCAATGGATCTTGCTCCGTGTTCAAAGGCCAGTTCTACCATCTGCTCCGGACTCACTTCTATCTCTTCATTGATCTTATGCTCCTGGGAGATATCCCAGTTCTGACAGAACGGACATTTAAAATTGCAGCCTACCGTTCCAAACGAAAGAATTTTGCTTCCAGGCAGCATATGATAGAGCGGTTTTTTCTCAACCGGGTCAACATTCAAGGCTACCGGATGTCCATACACCAGGTTTTTGAGTTCACCCTCTTCATTTTTATTGACACCGCATATACCTACCTGTCCCTCTTTGAGCTGGCAGTAATGACGACAAAGCAAACATTTTATTTTCTCTTTGCCTTCTATTTTCTCATAATATTGCATACTTTTGTGATAAGTCATCCTGACTCCTTTATTCATCAACCTTTATTCCAATTGACTCAAGTTTATTTAATAATATCATATAAGTATAGAAAAGTCAAATTTCCTCTTCCTTCCGTAGTTCTTTCAGCTTTTTCTGGTATGCATCACCATCACCATACGGTAAAAATGCATTATAATATTCATGTTTGTAGGCGATCTTTTTTGCATGTTTGATGGGGCAGAAATAAAGTTCTGTTCTACCGGCGATCGAGGAAGCATACTGCATCACACCATTAAAATAGGCACAATAGACGCAATTCAGTTTTTCGATCACATTTAGATATCCAAGATACTGACGGTCGAAAACAACATAGTCACTGCGTTTCCCGAATTTGATCTTGAATACCCGGGATACGA
Organism: Sulfurovum sp.; assembly: GCA_027065815.1. Classification (GTDB taxonomy): domain Bacteria; phylum Campylobacterota; class Campylobacteria; order Campylobacterales; family Sulfurovaceae; genus Sulfurovum. The sequence continues at coordinate 2,838 of JAMONL010000022.1, read as the reverse complement.
CGTTATGGTAGACAAAAAGCATCAAATCCAACATGACTGCCGGTATGATCATCGCATACACGACAGGCGCGGAGAGTAACTGTAGCAAAGGTGTTTCTCTGAACCAGTCCCACAGATGCATCATGTTCTGTTTTTGCCTGTCAAATATGTCTTTTTCAAATTCAATATAACCATTGTGTGTCTCATAGTTGACATGCTTTTCTTCTTTGACGATCTCTTCCCCAAGTTTCTTTTTCATTGTTTCGATTTCTTCTATCATCTCTTTGATCTTGTCATTCATACCATACTCCTTTGATTTATAAGTATATCCCAAAATGAACAAAGATGTACAGAATATTCTTTGTTTTAGGAATATATGAAAAAAATATCAGAGAGAAAAGGATTTTAAAAGGAGAAGAAGGATACTAAAGAATATCCCTGATCACCATCGCATAATGCAGGACAAAAAGATTTAAAAAGAAGATGAGCATAGAAGAACCTCTGGAAATGAGATTTTGCAGATGTGTACGTTCGGTATTATTTGTTTTAAGTGCTATCACAAAGTGTATGGCCGTCACAATAAGCAAGACCAGTACAATCCAGAGTTTGATACGTAAAGCATCAATCACCTCACTGTGATAATCGGTAAAAAGAAGTTCAATCAATCCATAATCGGTGATCATATAGGAACCTGTTCCAAGTAAAAACATCAATGCTACCACTTCGAAATAACCAAAAATAGGACCAATATGGGGATAGACTTCTTTTTGTGCTTTCTTGTCTCTCATGCTCACACCCAGGGCAAACATAAAAATAGAACCACCGATCCAGGCAATAGCAGCTAAAATATGCACATGCAGTGCCCAACCGATACCCATTAACTGTCTAACTTCAGAACGGCCATAAATGCCTCTTGTGGTACTTGTACTTTACCGATGGATTTCATACGTTTCTTTCCTGCTTTCTGTTTTTCCAGAAGTTTTCTTTTACGGGTAATATCTCCACCGTAACACTTCGCGGTCACATTCTTGCCCATAGACTTCACATTGGAACGGGCAATGACATTATTTCCAATACTCGCCTGAATAGCCACTTCAAAAAGTTGTCTCGGAATGAGCTCTTTAAGCTGTGCCACAAATGCAAGACCTCTGGTACGTGCTTTGTCTTCAGGAACAATAATAGAGAGTGAATCTACCACATCTCCTGCTACACGGATATCAAGTTTCACAAGATTTCCTTCTCTAAACCCTATAGGCTCGTAGTCAAAACTCGCATACCCTTTGGTAATAGACTTTAACTTGTCATAAAAGTCCATCACGATCTCATTCATAGGTACATCATACTCCAAAAGCACACGTGTCTCATTGAGGTAATCCATCTTGATCTGAATACCACGGCGGTCATTGAGCAATTTGATAAGGTTACCCAAGTACTCCTGCGGTGTCAGGATCGTTGCTTTGACATACGGTTCAAAGATCTTGTCTATCTTTTGCGGTTCAGGAAGTTCAGAAGGATTTTGTATCTCAATTTCTTCTCCGTTGGTCTGTTTGACACGGTAAACAACCGTAGGTGCCGTAGCGATCAGTTCAAGGTTGAATTCACGCTCCAAACGCTCTTTGATCACTTCCATATGCAACATACCGAGGAAACCGGTTCTAAATCCCGATCCCAAAGCCATGGATGATTCTGGTTCAAAACTCAAAGAGGAGTCATTAAGTTTAAGCTTATTAAGCGCATCACGCAACTCTTCAAACTTGTCTGTCTCTATAGGATAGATACCTGCAAAAACAAAAGGCTTCGCCGGGTCAAACCCGCCGATGATCTCTGCCGTCGGATTTTTGGCATCGGTGATCGTATCTCCTACCTGAAGTCCTTCTACCGTCTTAAGTCCGGTCACAACGATCCCTACTTCACCCGTACGGATCTCATCCGTCTTAATAGGCGCGATCGGGTTCGGATACATCATATCCAATACCTGATGCTCCTCTTTTGTTCCCATGATCTTAATGGTCTGTCTCTTTTTAATACTTCCTTCGAAGACACGTACCAAAGCCAAGGCACCCAGATAGTTATCAAACCATGAATCGTAGATAAGCGCTTTTGCAGGCACATCTTCTTTACCTTGCGGTGCAGGTACACGTTCTACAATAGAATCGATAAGTTCTGCCACGCCCTCACCTGTTTTTGCAGAAACAAGGTTATGTTCTGTTGCATCAATACCGATCGCTTCTTCCAGTTCGGAAAGAACCCTGTCTGGATCTGCTGCAGGCAGGTCGATCTTGTTCACCACAGGTAAAAGTTCAAGATCATTTTCTATGGCGATATACACATTGGCAATGGTCTGTGCTTCCACACCCTGTGCCGCATCAACAATAAGCAGTGCCCCTTCACAGGAAGCCAGAGAACGGCTTACTTCATACGAGAAATCCACGTGACCCGGAGTATCAATAAGGTTAAGAATATAATGTTCTCCGTCTTTGACATAGTCCAAACGTACAGACTGTGCTTTTATGGTAATACCACGTTCTTTCTCAATATCCATCGTGTCCATGACCTGTGCAGACATCTGTCTGTCAGAAACCGCACCACACTCTTGAATGATACGGTCTGCCAGGGTAGATTTACCATGGTCTATGTGTGCGATAATGGAGAAATTACGAATGTTCTTCTGAGGTACTGCTTTTGCCAAACTTGTTTCCTTAAATCATACATTTCTACAAAAGAAATGCCGGGTCGATATATCGACCATTTTTATCAATCATGTATCACTATTGCTGCTTGCTGTATCCCAAGGGTATTATTTCCCTTGGGTCACGAACCCCATACTTTACGTATTTGCTTCAAACAGTGAATTCACAC
>JAMONL010000021.1 GCA_027065815.1 Sulfurovum sp. | reverse complement strand
TTTCACGAATGCACAAGATCCTGACAACGAAGCAGCGAAAACGCTTTATTCATTATATGGAGGAGTGGGAAGTTGAGTAAGAAGGTATTGCTTATCGAAGATGATAAACAAATGCAGGAACTTATAGGAAACTATCTCGATACCTATGGGTATGCAACATCCGCTTATGAGAATCCACAGGATGCCCTTGATACTCTGTTCGTCAAAAAAGAAACATTTGATATCGTGATCCTCGATCTGATGTTACCGCAGATGGATGGGTTTGATGTTGCAAAAGCCATCAAAGAGAAATCCGATATCCCCATCATCATCTCCTCGGCACGCGGCGATATAGGCAATAAGATATATGGTTACGAGCTTGGTGTAGATGACTATCTTGAAAAACCTTACGAACCCAGAGAACTGGTGCTTCGCATAGAGGCTGTGCTGCGACGATATCATAAGAACGATGAGATCCATATTTCTGATTTTGTCATCGATAAGGCAAATATGTCGGTCATGCTGGAGGAGTACCCCATCGATTTTACCAAAGTGGAGTTCGAGATTTTCCTTTTTCTGGTAAAAAACAAAGCCAAGAACATTTCCCGTGAACAAATTATCAATGCCACTTCACTGGAGTATGACACCAAGGCAAGAACCGTCGATATGCATATCAGCAATATCCGCCAAAAGATCGGAGATGATGCCAAAGAGCCACATTACATAAAGTCTGTTTGGGGTATAGGCTACAGGTTTATAGGGTAACCGGTATGTCTATCTTTAAAAAAATCACCCTGCTTTTTCTCATCAGTCTTTCTCTCATGTTCGTGATAGGCTACAAGATAGACACGATCAACACCCAGAGGGTTGAAATGATCCTTACGCAAAAGTATCTTCAGGATGCAAAAAAGGTTTTTTCATGGCTGGCTACCACATCACCCGATGCCTTGAAAAAGAAACTGCAGACTCTGGGTCTGGAGCTTTTGGATGAAAACACTTCCATTCCCATGCAAACCATTCTCTCACAGCCGCATTCATTTGGAGGACTTCGTATCCTAAAGAGTTCCAATGGCGACTATTTGCTCTCTATCCAATATTTGGACGATGCACTCCTGCTTATCGACAGAAAGCTGCAAAACAGTATACAGGAGCAGTGGCTCCTCAATATACTGCTGCTGTTTGATATTGTGGTACTAGTCATCATCTTTTTCATCATTCTGAAAATTCTTTCACCACTCAAGCAGATTGCATCCAGGATGAAAGAATTCGCACACGGAGAGTACCAGAGCCGTATGAAGATCACAAATGATGATGAGATAGGAGAACTTGCTAAAACATACAACATGATGGCACAAAAGCTGCAAGATCTCATTACTGCCAGAGAGGAACTTCTCAGAGATGTTGGACATGAGCTCAGAACGCCGATATCCAAAGGTTTTTTTGCAGTTGAAGCACTTGAAGATTCAGCAGAAAAATCTATTATTCATAAATCATTGATCGAACTTGAACGTCTGAGTACAGAGCTTTTAGAGATAGAAAAACTCCATACTATCAATAGCCTAAATTTCAAAACTTTCAAAGCAGAAACGCTGATACTTGAAGCCCTCTCAAGACTGATGCTCGAAGATGAATCAAAGATCACTATCGACATCCGAGACAACTTTTCCATAGAGGGTGACCTGAACTATCTTGCTATTGCACTAAAAAACCTGCTTGACAATGCAATGAAATATACGCTGGAATACCCGGTAGTCATCGTTGCGGAAGCGCATACTATTACTGTACAAAACAGAGGAGAAAAACTGAAGGAGGATATCGGCTACTATTTTGAGCCATTTACCCAGGAGGAGAATTCACGCGGAAGCAGAGGGTATGGACTTGGACTGAACATTGTTAAGAAAATTCTCGATAAACATCATTTTTCATTGTCTTATCGCCACAGAGAGGGAGTGCATCTATTTTCAATTTGTTTTCAAAATTAAAATGTCTTACCAAAACTTATAACCTAGCGTAAAATAGAATTCATCATGCAGGTCTTCATCCAAAATATCCTGTTTGTAATAGACAGAAGCAAACCAACTTTCGTTGATCTGATAAAAAAGTGTTCCGGACAGTGAATGTTCAGGATGTTCACTCACATACTTACTCTTTTCGTAAGAGTAACTTATATTGGCATAAAAATCATGTGTAAAGAAATATCCTGCTCCACCATAAAAGTTGCTTCTATTCTGTAATTCTCCCATCAACTCTTCATCCTGCACAAATGTATAATTAAACCCGCCAAAGAGAGAGATTCCCTCTGCCGGATAATAATACAAGGAACTGTAAAGTTTATAATCTGTTTTGTTACCCGGAAAATCATAGGTTGGCAGTTTTAAACCCACACCGAGATTAAGTCGAAGTTCCGGGCTTGGTCTGAAACGTTTTCTGACTTTCAGTGTCGTATCCCCAAAGCCATCATTCTCCTCTCTGGTATAATAAGAGCTACGAAGTGAATAGCTCCAGTCATTATGATAGTAATTGACCTGCATTTTAGTTCTGTATTGTTTATTGAAACCCGGCAGGTCATCATTGTTCTCATAACCGCTTGCCAGGGTCATCGTTAGACTGTCAAAATCTGTTTCATCAGGAAGCCTAAGTTCTACCGTCGTACATCCTTTAGCATTTACCTGATTGAGAAAAGGGGTATTCGGGCATGCATCCAGACTATCTGGTACTCCGTCAAAATCCTTATCGGCAATCTCTTCGGCATATAAGCCTCCTGTCAATAACAGAGCAAGATAAACTGTTTTAATCATCATCGCCTCCTTCATTGTTTTCATTATTATCCTGAACCTGGTTCTCTACTTCATTTTCTATATGACTTTCCATCTGATTCTCCAAATGCTGTTTGACAATACGTTTTGTATCTTTTTCTACCTTGCCGATAGCCTTTTTGGCACTCTTGCTTTTCGTGCTTGAACGCAGTTTTGAGAGGGCTTCAAGGCGTTCTTTCTCTTTCATTTTGACCAGACGTTTTTTGAGTGCATTCATCAGTTTGAAACGCTCAGAGACCGGTGCTTTCTGTATAGCCTCGATCTGGGCATCAATACTGTCAGCCAAAAGTATTGAACCTTGCAGCAATATGAAAAAAGTGATAATGACTGCTCTCATACCTGTTTCTCCGGAAGATTCTTAAAATCCAGCGCAATCGTTGTACCTACCTCTTTTTTGGATTCTATCTGTATTTTAATATCAAGCTCTGTGATGAACTTTTTAACAATATGCAAACCAAGTCCCAGTCCACGATCCTGCTCTTTGTAGTAACGATGCATTACCTTCTCTACATTTTCAATGCCTTTACCGGTATCTTCAATATAGACTTTTGTTTTTCTGACGGTTACGGTCACACTCCCATTCGTTTTATTGTATTTGGCCGCATTGCTTAAAAGGTTATCTAAAATACGTGCAAGCAGTTCCGGATGGGTCATCCTGACAAGCGTATTCTCCTGAGAAAAAGAAAAGATGATCTTCGGGTAGGCATTTGACATTAAAATCATACGTTCATTGGCAAAAGCAGCAATATCTACTTTGCTGTTCTGTGAAGGGGTATGAAAAAGAAAACTTTTAAGGTTATTCTGTAAAAAAAGCAAGGTATCGATACTGTGAGATATCCTTTTTGCAAAGGTATTCTCTCCCTGTTCTTCTTTGAACATTTTGAGGTTAAGTACCATCGAGGTAATAGGCGTATTGAAGTCATGTAAAATATCTTTAACGAACTCATCATTCAGCTGTAATGCTTTTCTAATGGGTTTCAAGCTGTAAAAAGTAAAAAAGAGTGCGGTTCCCAAAAGCAGCAGTGTTGCCAAAATGAATTTGACAAGAAGCCCAGTAATGATCTCCTGCATATCTTTTTTAAAAGATACCGAGGGATATGCGATCTTCATATAGTATTTATCTGATTTTGGAATACTGAAATAACTGCATAGTTCATCTGTTCCATACAAGGTATTGGGTTTTCCTTTCTCCTTAGAAACAAAATCAAAAGTAAAATCTTCACATGCCAGGGTATAACTGCACACTTGCATCGTTTGAAAAAGGGTCTGTTTATATTCTCGTTTTTCTGTACGGTACAACTCTGTAAAGAGCAGTACTAACAGTATTTCCAACAAAAAGAAAAAAACAAAAAAGTTTTTAAATAGTGACTCTTTTTCATAACGTTTCAAGCATATATCCTTGTCCGCGAATATTGGTGATCTCTATATCCAGTTTCTGTTTTATTTTTGTGATCGCAACACGCAGTGCATTTCCGGAAGGCTGTTCAAGACATTCAAAAAGTACATCTTGTGCGACTACATTCCCCACATTCAATAGAAGTTTGGTAAAAACACGGCAAGGTACCTTTCCCATATGTACGATCTCATCTTCTTGACGAAAAACATTACTTTTAGGGTCATATTGAATGTTACCATAATAGAGTATATCATCACGGAATTTTGCTTTCAGCCGGATCAAAAGTTCTTCCGGTTCAAAAGGTTTTTTAATATAGTCAATGGCATCAAGTTCAAACCCCTGTGCCATAGAATCCATATCTGTCAGTGCGGTGATGAATATGGTAGGGGTTTCATCTTCTGCATGCCGAAGGGCTTTTAAAAAATCCAAACCGTTTCCGGAAGGAAGATTGATATCAAAGAGATACAGGTCATAACGATTGGCAAAGGTCAATTCTTCAGCCTCCTCTTCACTCAAAGCCAAATCTACCTCGTACCCAGCTCTAATTAAAAAATCTTCTAATGTTTCACTCAATATCTGGTTATCTTCCAGCAAAAGGAGTTTCATTTGTCTATCCCTTATTATCAGTCATTTATTTTATCATAAATCATAAGAAGTAATCATAAGAAAGAAATATATTAACATATCCATTGTTAACAGGATGCTAATACTCCTGTCTCTCTTTATCATACTTGGGTTCATCCCCTGCTTTAGAATGCTAATAGCAGGAGAACAGATCAATATACATTTTTCCTAGGCATCTCTTTTTTTGAGAAACGCAAATAGAGGATCGGCAGAATGATCAGCGTCAATAAAGTCGAGCTGATTAGTCCATTGATCACCACGATCGCCAAAGGTTTCTGGATCTCGGAACCAGGTCCCGTTGCAAACAACAGAGGAAGAAGCCCAAAAGCAGCGATCATCGCAGTCATCAGTACCGGACGCAGTCTTTTAACAGAACCTTCAACAACCGCATCTTTCAAACTTGTACCGTTCTTTACAAGATAATTAAAATAATTCACAAGCACAACACCGTTCAATACGGCGATCCCAAGCAAGGCTATAAACCCTACAGATGCAGGAACCGACATATACTCTCCGCTCAGATACAAGCCTATAAACCCACCGATAAGTGCCAAAGGTACATTGATCAAGACCATGATTGCCTGACGTAATGAGCCAAAAGAGACAAAGAGCAGAATGAAAACCAGGAAAAGTGCCAAAGGAACTATGATCGCCAGTCTCGATGCGGCACGTTGCTGATTTTTAAACTCACCGCCATACTCAACATAATAACCTGCCGGAAGTTTGATTTCATCTGAAATTTTCTTTTGTGCTTCTTCAACAAAAGAGACAAGGTCACGTCCTTCAACATTGGACTGGACAATGGTTTTTCTGTATCCGTGTTCATGCTCTATCTGTACCGGTCCGTTATTGGAAATGAATTTCACAAAATTGCTGAGTGGGATCGCTTTCCCATCAGGCAATGGATAATAGAGTTTTTTAACCTTATCCAGGGAATGCCTCAGCTTTTCTTCACCTTTAACCGTTAAGGGAATACGGCGCATCCCTTCCTGTATAATACCTACATCCACACCGCTGACCATCACTTTAAGGAAATTATTGAGTTCTTCCTGTGTGATGTTGTAATAGGCCATCGCTTTTTTATCAAATTCAAGTTCAAAATACTCTACCCCCTCATTTGCCTTCTTGTACACATCAGAGTTTCCGGGGATTTTTTCAAGCAGTGCTTTGATCTTGACAGCGATCTCTTCAAGTACCGCATTGTCACTTCCGAAAATGGCAACTGCCAGATCTCCTCTTACACCAGTAAGCATTTCAGAGACCCGCATCTCAATTGGCTGCGTAAAACTGTACTCGATCCCGACAAATTCATCAAGTACCTTTCGGATCTCTTCAATGACAAAGGCTTTGGAAGGTTCTCTCCACTCCGATTTGTCTTTCAGTACCAAAAAGGTGTCAGTATCATTCAGTCCCATAGGATCCAGACCAAGTTCATCACTTCCTGTTCTTGCAATGATCTCTTTGATCTCAGGTACCGACTCACGCAGCTTTTTCTGGATCTTCAGATTTAGTGTCAGACTCTCTTTCAGAGAGATCGAAGGGAGCATCTCCACTCCGATAATAATGCTTCCTTCATCCATCGTTGGCATGAAGGCTTTACCGGTGATCGCAGCCAGATAAAGAGAACCGCCGAAGAGTACCACTACAGAAAGTACAACCGTTTTGACATGGGAAATACACCAAAGGAGTACCGGTTTGTAGAAAGCTGTCAGTTTTTTGATCAGCCATGACTCTTTGTCCGGCCGTTTCTTTAAAATAAAAGAACTCAACACAGGGATCAGTGTCAATGCAAGAATAAGAGAAGAAAAAAGAGCAAAAATAATACTCAGCGCTACCGGTCTGAAAAGTTTTCCTTCCAAACCTTCAAGTGTAAGCAATGGCATAAATACAATGATGATGATCAGTACACCCGTAATGATAGAGGGTGCCATCTCCACTGTTGCTTCATAAATAATATGCAGTTTACTCTGTCGTTGGCGTTTCTCATTTCCAAGTTCTGCCGTAATATGTTCTACGACCACCACTGCAGAGTCGACCAGTATCCCGATGGCAATGGCAAGCCCTCCAAGACTCATCAGGTTTGCGGTAAGACCAAAATATTGCATGGCAATAAAACTCATCAACAGGGCAAAAGGTAAAATAAGTGCCACAGAAACCGCTGAAGCGAGGTTTCCAAGCATTACCAGCAAGATGATCATGATCAGGACGATCGCTTCATACAATGCTTTTTTTACTGTGTCTGTTGCCAAATTCACCAAGTCTGAACGATCATAGAAAATATTAATTTTCGTACCATGGGGAAGCATCTTTTCAAGCTTTGAAAGTTCTGCTTTCACTTTACCCAGAACAACCGCTGTATTGATCCCCTTCAATCCAAGTACCAAACCCTGTACTGCTTCACCTTCCCCATTCTTGCTCACAAAACCGGAACGGGTCAAAAATCCAAAATGTACAGAAGCCACATCACCGATGGTAATGATCCTGTCTGCGATCTTCGCGATCGGCAGCGTTTCAATATCGTGAATATTTTTCAATCTGCCTATACTTCTGACTAAAATACTTTCCACTCCTTGAGAAACACGCCCTGCACCGTCATTTTTATTATTCTTTTCCAAGGCATGAAATATTTGATCCAGTGTGACACCCATAGCCCTCATTCTATTGAGTTCAGGAACCACTTCATACGTCTTGACCTTTCCACCAAGGGCATTGACTTCTGCAACACCGCTGATAGCTCTTATCTTCGGTGCAATGATCCAGTCGAGCAGTGTACGTTTTGCTTCCAGAGAAAGGGCATCAGACTCTATGGTGAACATCAAAATATCACTTAGCGGTGTGGAGATCGGTGCCAGGCCGCCCATGGTATTTTCCGGTAATTCATCTTTAATATCGGAAAGCCTCTCTCCGACCTGCTGTCTCGCCCAGTAGATATCGGTACCGTCTTCAAAATCAATGGTAATATCACAAAGACCGTACTTGGTTGTAGAACGCATCATTGTTTCGTAAGGAATACCCACCATTTTTGTCTCGATCGGTACAGTAATTCTAGACTCTACTTCCGCCGGTGTCATCCCGTTGGACTTCATAATGATCTTCACCTGCGTCGGCGAAATATCAGGGAAAGCATCCACAGGGAGCTCCATGTAGGTCTTGACACCCCAACCAAGGATCACCAAGGCTAAAAGAGAAAAGAACATCCTTTGGGCAAGTGCAAACCCTATGATCTTATTCATTGTTTGCACCCAGGAGATTTTTCAGAATGGCAATGGAATTGACTGCAATGTCATTCTTGAGTCTCGGAGACGGTTTGATATAATAGTTGTTGTCACCTTCGGCAAGAACAACGACCGGTGTAGCGATGAATCCGTCTTTTGTCTTAATGAATACGATCTGTGTATTACCCTCTTTGATCACAGAGGTTTTTTTCACTTTAAGTACCTTTGCAAAAAGCGTAAGCTTTGCGGAGGCGATCAAACCCGATGATATCTGCGCATTCAAAGGCAGTAGGAACCGTACCTGCCTTGTCTGGTTTTCCGGGTTGATCACCGGTGAAAGCTGTAATACTTCCGTATCAAACGTGTGGCCTGCCATGGAGATCCTGACTTTTTCACCTTCTTTTAGCTTAATGGTTCTTTCTGCTTCAATATTCGCTTCCAGCCATAAAGCTCCCTTCTGTTTTATAACAAACAGTGCATCATCCGGATTGGTACTCTTTCCGGGTCGTACATTGAATTCAATGATATTCCCGTCAACCGAACTCACGATCTTGATCGTACTCGAAAGTTTCAGCTCTTTAAAAAGTTTCTCTATCATAGCATCACTGGCACCGTAACTCTTCAAAAGTGCTTTGGAAGCAGACACTTTTATCTTATCTGTCTCAAGTTCGGCATTGGCGGCAACACACTCTTTTTGAGGAATGATATCTTCTTTGCAAAGCATATTCTTTCTCTCTGTCAAATGATGATGATGTCTGAATTCAATGGCATCTGCGATCGCTTTTTGCTGTATCTCGATCCACTTTGTCCCCGTGACTTCGGCAAGCACATCTCCCTTCTTTACTTTTTGATACTTCGCTACATATACTTTTTTCACATTCGCTTCAAAAGGCAGGGAAATCGTGTGCAGCAGGGGAGGAGGTGTCACCACCTGTGCTATGAAATCTCCCAAAGGATAACTTGTCGACGGCTGTGGTTTTTCCACATTGATCTCCCAGTTCTTCTCCTGTTCTGATGTGATTTGTACTTTTTCTGCATACATTGCAAGGGTAAGCAGTATTATGACCATCATATATTTTTTCATTTTTTATCCTTTGTTTCACTGACAGTATAAAGTGTGAACAGTGTTTCATAATATGCTTTTTGGGTAGTATATACCTCTGCTTGCAACTGGTAAGACCTTTGTTGTGTTAAAAGATATTCAATCACAGAGGTTTCTCCAAGTGCGTAACTTTTTTTACTTAACGGTAAGAGTTTATTGACATAATCCTGATGATTCTGTTTTACAGCTTTGAGTAACTGTGCCTGATTTTTCAACTGTGCTTTGAGTCGCATTATGACATTCTGTTTTTCTCTCATCGCCTGTTCAAAAGAAAACCTCACGGCACTGTTTTCATACAATGCAGCAGCTCTTTCATGCTCCGATCTTTTAGAGCTGAACGTAAGCGGGATGGAAACTCCTATTCCCACCTTATCTACATCTATCTCCTGATTATACTGCATAGAGAGATCCACAGACTCCAAAGCATGCGAGTAGCGTTTGAACTTTGTCTCTGCACTGTGAAGCCTTTTTTCATATGCTTTTTTAGAGAGCCTTAAAGTCTCTCCCAAAACGACTCTGCTTCTGATCGGGTACATATCTTTGCATGAAAGTGTTGCTCCAGTAGCTGACAAGGCACTTAATCGAAGAATACTCTGCCTGGAGATCTCCTGATCCATTTTAAGTGCCTGGAGTTTGGCATAAAGCCTGTTTTTCTCTATCTCTAAATTAAGAAGTTCTTTTTTTGATATCTCCTGATACAGATATGCTTTTTTCTTTTTACGGTAAAGTGTGACAAAATCATGATAATTTTTCTGAAATGCTTGGTAAGCTTCATATTCTATACAGTGACTATGGTAAAGATTTTTTAAACCATTCTCATAGGCAAAAATATTTTTGACTCCCTCCAACTGTTCCGCTTCATTATTCAATGCAGTCACAGCGCGCTGCTCTTCCAGAACATTGCCTAACATGACTTTTTTACTCATGCCCACCATATATTCATTGCCTTTCTCCCCTATATAAGGATCGGCTTTGGTAAATGTGCCACTAAGTTCAAAAGGATCCCCTGAAGTATCTGCAAGATTTCTTGATGTTTGAGCCAATGTTTTATTCTTCAGTGCCTTTTGTAATGTATTATTGTTTCTGCTCGTCTTAATCACATCTTTCAATGAATAAATCGATGCCGCAGCAAACTCTGTACAGAAAACAAAAAGCAACACGATATGCATACCCTGTCTTAGATTTTTACGATTATTCATATGTTTTGCATTCCTTCTCTATGATCTCTCCATCAAGTGCATTGATATCTACAACACATTTTTCAGTATAAACTCGGTAGAACAGCAACTGCCTTCTATGGGCAAGTCTTTTAGTCAGCAGTTTTCCCCCACAGGTATTCTCTACTATGGTATCCAGTGTCCCGGGTGTGATCTTTACCAGTCTTTTCATTTGTGATTCTTTCTTCATTTTGAGAGCCAGTCTGTGATTATAGCTTTGCAACGGGGTCGAATCATCTACCATCATTTGTGTTTTTGAAACAGAAATAACGGCAAATATCATCATGAACCATAATGGTTTCATTTATGTTTACCTTTTATAAGTTATATAATATGTTTATTGCTCAGTATTACACATAAGCTGTTCACGCTATTTTGCAAACATTCTTTTTAAATAATGTATGATGCTGTGTAAATTTTGTATTTAAAATAAGGGAAAGAAGTATTAGATTATAGGAGGTCGATCATCTTCTTCTATATCGTGATAGAGATATGCCAGTAAAACGGATGCTATTGACATATGTGTTTTGGGTGATTCAAGTACAGGATATTCACTTTCTATCAATGCGACGAAGTGAAACATACTGTGTAAGTGGGTCAAAGGCTGATACTCTTTATGATCTACATTCGTATCAGAACTTTGTGTTATAAAACTATCATGGTCAGTCTGTATGACATCAAGAACAGTGTCATGTACAATGATGAAAGAGAACACAAAAATAAGTAAAAAAATAATCTTGTTTCCCAAAACTGTCCCTTTCATGCTTTATATAGTGGCATACTACTCAAGCTATTCTTAGAGTAAGGTAATAAAAATTATTATTTACTTCTTTAACGTCTCTTTAACCAAATCCAAAATTTCTTTTTGATCTTGTGTCGAAAGTGTACCGCTTTTTTTGTAGAGTATTTTCATGTCTTTATCAAGTACCAGAATATTACTCGCATCATCTTTCATCTGCCACTTTTTAACCAGATGTTTCGTTTTGTCAAAAATAAACTGTGTATTGTGAAGCTCTTTTTGCTTTTTATCCAACATCGTTTCAAGCAGCATATTTGGCATCCATGTCGCAGCAAGATTAACAATGGCAACCGTAGAGTAATCTGTTGAAGGAAAGTCGGCTTTGTTCAGTTTGTCCAAAAAAGGCATTGCCTCTTTACGCTCATCCGGATCCATATACAGAAGCACATGTACTTTACCTTTGAGTTGCGTCGAATCCCATACTTTATCGCCGTTAAGACCCCCATTCTTACCCGCCAATGTCACTTGTGTCAATACCTCTCCGGTTTGTACAGCAAATGCACTGACCGTAAAACAGGAAAAGGCCATCCCTATCATAAATATTTTTTTCATCTGTCTATCCTTCATATTTTCTTCGGCATACTACAACAAAGAAATGAATCCAATGTGAATTAGCTGACAGAGATAAAACCATCGTTTAAAAACGCCAGCTTATTGTCATACCGCCCCAGCGTTTGTGTCTCTGATCATTGACATGAGACGACTTCAACTTATAGGTATAACGAAAGCTGTCATACATGAGATTCAAAGCAAACTGCCAACCGATCGTACTTCTCATAGGTTCAATCGTGTAACCCATGTCAATACCTTCATCAACAATATAATAGTTGTATACACCATTTACAAAGACTCCTGCAGAGAAATCCCACTCAAAACCGTTCACTTTATCCAGATGTAAAAGATCACTCTCATCTGTGACCATAAAACTTCCTGCTGTGATAAAACTGTTTTGTGTAAAACTGCTGATACGTACAGTCGTTGAGATCAATGCTCCTGTATAATAGTTCCCTGCTTCCGCCCGTATATTTGAAATACTGTCCAGCTTGAGACCGTGCCAGTCCAGAGCATCTGTTTTATAGGCAAACTGATAGGAAATTCCTGCCATCCACTGATCTCCAAGCTGATTGTCCCAGCCTTTAAATTTACCATCACCTACAACTGTATGAAAAAAATCCTGTATCTCTTCTGCTTTGGTTATCGGTCCAATTGCACCGAGATTAAAACCAAACTCATGGAAATAATTTTTTGTGGATTTATAGAGTAGAAAATTCAATTTGGCATATCCGGCATACGGGAGATCATCCCATAAGGCTTCTGTTGCTTCTTTGTCCGTAGGTGTAAACATCTGATGGCTCAGAGAGACTGCTGTATTGGTTTGCATATCACTCAAGAAAGTATTAAAAATACTCTCCTCTTCTGCATCTCTCATCCATACCAGAAAAACACCATTCGTATAATGATTATCTTCTTTACTACCAAAAAAATCATTCTCAAGGGTAAAAGAGACGGTATCGCTGTAAAGCGTGACCGTTAAAATGTATGATACCAAGATCCATTTCTTTAACACTTCTTATTCCTTTTTAAATTAATTCTGCTGTCTCATACCTCTGAAACCTTTAGGAGGAAAGTTGTCAAACATCCATATAGTAATAACCTCCAACTCCTCTTTCGTTACATTTCCTTTCTGTGAAGGCATTAATCCAAAGCGTTTCATTTTTTCCGGCATACAGATCGCCTTTTCTTTACTTGGTTCAAGTACATAATCCACCATAAATTTTATAGCATCCTCTTTTTTAGGATAAGTCATTTTGACATGTCTCATTACACCCATCAAAGCAGGCGCAGTCACTTTACTCATATCAGCAGGTCGTGTTTTAGTGTGACACATTGCACATTTTGCATCAAAAAGTGCCTCTGCATTTTGGGCTGCATACGTTTGCGTAGAAAGAGCCAAAATGGTTAAAGTCAAAATAACAGGTTTTCCGAATTTCATAAATATCCTTCGTATAAAAATATATCTGATAATAGTAAGTCTAAATGAACCAGATGTGAATAGCGTTAAATGATCTTCACATCTGAAAGTGAATCTTTCATCACAACCTTCTTATCAACAATTTCCATGATCCTGTCACAATAGGGCAATACGGTTTCATCATGTGTGACCATAATCACAGCAACGCCCTGTTCTTCTGCGATCTTTTTAAGCATCTTCACCACAGAAATTGATCGCTCGGTATCCAAGGCAGCCGTAGGCTCATCCGCTAGAATAATTTGCGGATCATTCGCCAGTGCTCTGGCAATGGCGACACGCTGATTTTGTCCACCAGAGAGTTGACTACCGGACATCCTGGCTTTATCTGCAATGTCAAGATAGGTCAAAAGTTCCATCGCTTTGGCATTGGCATCTTTTTGAGAGACACCATTTGCCTGAGGAAGCAATGTAATATTTTCAATAATATTCAAAAAAGGTATCAAATACGGTGCCTGAAAGATAAATCCGATCTTCTCTCTACGAATACTTCGCGTATCTTTTACCAGCCAACCGTCTTCATAGACCTTCTCTTCTCCCAGCCAGATCGTACCTCCGTTAGGTTCCGTGACACAGCCTATCATCATTAGCAGTGTTGTCTTACCTGCACCACTTGGGGCAATGAGTGCAATAAGCTCACCTTTGTTTACCGTAAAGGAAGCACCATCGATCACATCTACCCGTGTTTCACCTTCACCAAAATGCTTGACGAGATTTTCAACTCTTATTCCCTGCTCTTTACCCATGTTATCCCCCTATCGCTGAAGTAGGATCTGCATCGATCGCTTTTTTGGCACCAAACAAAGAAGCCAAAAGTGAAGCAATGAGAATCACTACAAAAAGTCTCACCGCATCTTCAGTCAGCAAGACAACATTTTTGGGAAACTTCGTATAGATCAGATGAGAGAATGACACTCCTGCAATGAAGGCAAGCACTCCAAGCAGCATGGTCTCCTGAACGATCATTTTGACGATCAATTTATTGGGAATACCGATCAGCTTCATTACGGCGATCTCTTTGATCTTTTCAACGGTCATATTGTAAATGATCATGGCAATAATGACAATGGAGACCACAAGTAAAATCACTGTGAACATACCAATCTGCTTACTCGCCATCTTAATGAGATTTCCCGTAAGTATCTCTTTTTGTGCATTGTTTGTGAAAACACCTTTGTGTTTCCATTGTTTTATTTGTGAAGCAACTTCTGTGGGTGTATGTCCCGCTTTTACTGTTGCAACAACGGCATTGACCATATGCGAGTCCATGCCTTTTATACCTCTGGCTCTATCTGCACGGATACGTGCATTAGAGTAAAGAAACTGAAGGTTCTGCGCATCTTTAAGTGACATGTAAACCAACAGGTCTCCTCCGGAAGAGACCGTTTTTTCCGTAATACCCACTACCGTATAAAGGTCACGGCCTAAAGGGATCTTTTCATTCAGAACAAAACCTGTTTTTTTGGAAACAACAATTTCGTAGTGATCATGTTCAAGTCCGCGTCCCTCAACGATCCGTTTTGGATTCAGGGGTATCATTTTTCCCAAAGGGTCATACCCAACGGCAAACACTCTGGTTGTTTTTCCGTTGGAATGCGGAAGCTGAAGATTTTGAAAAGTCATGGCACTGCTCAGTGCAATACCATCAAGACTTCGAAGGGTATTCTTGAAATCTTCATGCAGTCTGGAAGGTTCCGCAAAGGGACCGAGTGTATCTTCCTGCACTACCCAGATATCTGAATTAATATCGTCTATCAAGGTTGTGGCATCAGATATCATCCCTCGGTAAACCCCCAGCATGATCAATACAATCCCAAGAAGCATACCCACCCCGACTGCCGTAATAATAAATTTACTCAGAGAGTGAGAAATGTCTTTCGCTGCAAGATTGATCATATGGAGATAGAGCTCCCCTCAAATAGAGGTTTTTTCTTCTCATCCGGAATCAAGATCTCTGTCTGATCATCCACACCTTTCTCTATACCGGCAAATTCACTGTCTTCGGCAATTATGGAAAGAACTTGAAAATGCGCTTCTCCATTCTCTCTGATCCAAATACCTTTTTTGCCTTTATATGTGACAAAATAACGTAAAGGAATTTTATAGAGGCCTTTGAAAGTCTCAATGGTGATCAAAACTTCCGCCTGTTCATTGATGTAAAAAGGTTCAGGGATCTTCTCAAAACCGACATCAACTTCTCTCTCCTGGGTCACTGCGTCACTCACTGCTGCAATACGACGTACGACACCGTCAAAAGGAAGTGTTTGTCTTGAACGCAGTGTGATCTTTGCCTTCTGTCCCACTTTGACTTTCCCACTGATCCGTTCATCTATCCAGGCTTTGACCCAGAGTGTTTTAGGGTCAACGATTTTTACAAGGGTAAACGAAGGAGAAACACCTTGTCCCGGTTGCACATTTCTTTCAATCACATAGCCGTCAACAGGTGAAGTGATCGTCAGTTGTTCCAATCGCTTTTGAAGTCCCTCTATATCATTTTTCATCTCTTGCAAACGTATGGTCATAGAGGCGACTTTACTTTGAGCCAAAGCTACCTGTGTTTTAGAGGTCAGCATTTCCGTTTTACTCTTTTCATAAGCGAGTCTTGAGATCCCATTTGCGTTATACACTTCAAGATCTTTTTGGTAGGTACTCAAAGCCAACGCTTCCTGCTCTCTGCTTATTGTCAGCTCTTTTTTTGCAGATTCCAAATCAATATTCGCACGTTTGAGAGCAACTTTTGCCGTATCAAACTTTTTCTTGAGATCCACAGGGTCAAGTGTTGCAACCAGATCACCTTTTTTAATGCTACGCCCCTGATCGGTCTCTACAGTAAGGATCTTCCCTCCCGTAGATGTACCTACAGGGTAGATATCTTTGGCATCCAGTTCCCCGATACCAAACACTTCAACCGCTGTAGAGCCTTTACTTGCATGGTACACTTCATACGTTGACTTGGGAACGTAGACTTTTTTGTAGAAAAAAGCTGCACCGGCAAGCAAAACAACTGCTGCTATACCAAACTTAAAGACTTTTGATTTGTTCATAATACCTCTATCACTTTATCTCTGTTTTCAAAAATTGTCTGCACCATATGCTGAAAGCGGTCAGGAAAACTCTTTTTGTCCTCTTCTGTCGCATTTGGAGATATGGCACTCATCAGTATTGCCATGGGATCAACCACTTTTTTTGGCATATAGTTAACACCTACACTCTCTCCCGTATCAAGGCGTGTCAACCTTACCGCGGTATTAATGTCGGCTTCAAAAAAGAGTAGATCTCTTCGGTTAAATTTACCACCGGGAATACCGCCAAAACCATACGCTTCAGTGGCACCTGTAATGGTAGACAGCACAGCAGCCACCACACCAGCATTGTCATCCCGAGGAGCTTTTTTAAGCTCAACCTTGATCTCACCTCTTTTAGGCAGTCCCTCTTTGTAGAGTGTTTTCAGCCCTTCTTGTGCAATGAGATATGCACCTGCAACCGTACCGCAGCTATGTCCTGCTGTTTTCACAATATCAGCGTAGGAAAACACAATGACACCATCTTCATTCACACCCAGGAACTTTGCAAGTTCATCTTCTACCACTATCGTTTCTATTTCGTCAAAAAAAGTTCTATATTTCATTTTATTATCCTTTTCTTAATTATAAGGTCGATTATACTCTCCCAATCTCAACCAAAGATGAATCTTTGATCTACTTTTAGTATAATATACGACAAAAGGCAGACTTGATGATGCAGACATTTTTTGATTTTCTTTCATTTAAACATTTTATTGCCGCAGACATCCTGATTGTCTGCTACTATATCGGTGCACTACTTTTTCCTCTCATACTCTATCTTTCACGAAAATATATTATTCAGAATATCTCATGGATCAATACTTTTTACAGCCGTTTTACCACAAGCATGCATGCACTTTCCATACAAAAAAAGCTTTTGATCATCCTCTTTTTTCTACTGCTGTTTCTGAGTATGGAGGTTGTATGGAGAATGATGTGTGAAATGATGATAGGCTATTTTCAGATGCATGATTACCTGCAGCTACTTGCCGAAGGCAGATAGGAACCCTGCCTTTTTTTATGCTATAAAACTGAGATTCCCTATCTGTTTGCATCTATTGACATAAAGTCACTGTATGACTAACATACCTAGAGTAACGCCTAGGAGGCGCTCTCTTCTCTTACATTCTTCTCTTTAACGGTCCAGATGAACATAATAGGTATAAATACTAAAGTCATGAACGTACCCACGATCAAACCGCCGATAGCAACTGCACCAAGCGGTGCCAGTCTTTCAAGACCGATAGCTGCACCTTGTGCGACAGGAAGCATCCCCGCAGAAACAGCAAAGGCAGTCATAAGTACAGGACGGGTTCGTATTTTAATAGACTCAAGCATAGCGTCTCTTTTATTCATTCCCTCATTGATCTGTTCAAGCGCAAAGTGGATGAGCAAGATGGCATTGTTTACAA
>JAMONL010000020.1 GCA_027065815.1 Sulfurovum sp. | reverse complement strand
CCGGCTGGTACGACATCCTGGATCACTTCCATCATGATCATAATGGACAGAGGGGTCTGTTCTGCCGGTTTAAGTACCACACAGTTACCTGCAGCGATCGCAGGAGCGATCTTCCAGGCAGCCATCAATAGAGGAAAGTTCCATGGAATGATCTGCCCGACCACACCCAAAGGTTCATGGATCTCCTGTGATACCGTACTGCTGTCAAGATCACTCACTGTACCTGATTCTGAACGGATCACGCCGGCAAAGTAACGGAAATGATCGATCGCCAGCGGTAGATCCGCATTGATCGTTTCACGGATCGCCTTACCATTATCCCAAGTTTCCGCAATGGCCAACATTTCAAGGTTCGCTTCCATAGCATCAGCGATCTTGTTAAGTACAGAGCTTCTTTCCGTCACAGATGTCTTACCCCAGGTTTCAAAACCTGCCCATGCTGCGTCTGTAGCAACCTGTACATCTTTTTTGTTTGATTGTGCCACTTTTGCCATAGGTTTGTTATCGATAGGTGAAATTGCATCAAAATAGTTTCCGTCTATTGGAGCTACCCATTCTCCCCCGATGAAATTCTCATATTGTGCTTTAAACGCTGGTTTTTCATATCCCATTTTAATCCTTTTTTAATTTTATCAATGAATAATATAACATAATAAATCAATATAGGTTAGTAGAAATTTTAGAAAATAATAGAAAAGTTTCTATAATGCGTATTTGCGTAATGTTTTTACTGTAAGAGCGAATTTAGAATAGAATAAGTGTTGATGAGTATTAAGTGTTGTTAAATTTTTAGATATCGTTCCAAAATGATCTTTGCTGCCACAGAGTCCAGTCTGCCGTCTTTTTTATGTTTGAAGTCTCCCATGGTAAGCTCCTTGGCTTCAAAACTGGAACCCTGTTCATCCTGATAAGCCACAGGGATACTCAAATCCAGGAGAGAAACAAAATGTTTGATGCGCCTCTCCATCTCTTCTTCACTTGAACCGCCTTTGGGCAGACCCACAATGAGTTTTTCTATCTCCCATTCGGTTAAAAAGGTGTTAATGTCTCTGGCAGCCTGATTACGATTTTTTCTCAGTATGGCATTTTGGGGCAATACAATCTGTCCATCCAGGCAGATTGCCATACCGATACGTTTGAGTCCTACATCTATACTTGCTAGTTTCATTCTGACATTATAACCCACATTAACAAGACTTTACTATAATTCGTCTCTCTTATGATAAAATACTTGAAAGGAGTTTTGGAATGTTTGGAAAAATCGTATTATTTTTTGGGTTTGTCAGCAGTATTTATGCGGTAGATGTTCCGGAAAGTGAGGATGTTGGTAACTATTGGATATGGATCGCACTGTTCGCTTTGGCATTTGTCGGGATTGTTATTCTGTTTATCTCTTCCAAACAGATGATAAAAATACAAAAAATGCATAAAGATATGTTTCACAAGCAGCTGGATCTTGAACAGAAACAGGCACGCTTCCTTGCGGATATGAGTGAAAATATTCATGGTATGACACAAGAAGTATTGAAAAACAGCCACAAAGATACAAAAAAAACAGATTTAAAACCGGGAAAGACCAGCGATGCAAGCAAAATAGAAAATGCATTGCTTGATACCACCAATGATCTCATTGAATTTTTAAGATTGAAGTCAAAAAAGGTGGAGATCCTTGATGAAGAGTTTAATATCAATAATGTATTGAACGAAGTTTCCGGAACCATATGCTCGCATTTCAATGGAAGTGAAGTGGAACTTATTTTCGATATCAACAATAATGTGCCACGTATTTTGATTGGGGACTCTTTACACTTGGGTCAGATCCTTCATAATATTCTGGAAAATATGATGGAAGATCTTACAGATGAAGAGTTACAGTTAAAAATAGCGATGTTCAATACCTTTGAAGAGAAGATAGAATTACAATTCCAGATAGTAGATAAAGGACCGGGTAAGAGCAAAGAAGAACTGGACATATTATTTAATCCGAAATATGATGATACTACGGGTCAATATACAGGTCTTGGACTCTTTGTAGCAAAAGAGTTGATAGAGATGATGCATGGAGAATTGACGGTTCAGAGTGATCTGGGTAAAGGTACAGCTTATACACTGACCCTACCGTTCAAACAGGCAGATGTCAATACTAAAAGAAAATACAGGTTACCGGAACAGATATTAACAGACAAGAAAGTCTTGATCGTTGACAGTAACTACAATTCTGCTTTGTCGATCAAAAAAATGTTTGCCTATTTTAAACATAATGTCAAAGTCCTTGATAAAGACAAGTTTATGAGAGCCATGCCAAAAATGGATACCTATGACATTATTGTGCTTGATGAAGCATTATTGAATATAAGAACCATACAGTATTTGAAACAGATTAAAGAGAAAAAAGAGTTTAAGGTCATCTCTTTGAATTCTCTTCTTCGTGTAGCCCAAAGCAGTGTTGTTGATGATGTTGTAGATAAAATAATGTTAAAACCGTTAAACCAGGAACGGATCTTTGAAATGATCACAGGTATGTATGAGATCAAAGTTGACTCAGCCTACGAAGACGACAAAATGTCCGGATCCTACAAATCAAAAATATTTAAATCACCTATCGCTGAAACAAAAGGGATTAAGCAGCAGAATTTTGCCAGTTTTAAAAACAAGCATATTCTGATCGTGGAAGACAATATTATCAATCAAAAAGTGCTGGCAAATCTTTTGCAACCTGTTGGTGTGAATGTTACCCTTGCAAATAATGGTAAAGAGGCAGTAGAGATCATAAAAAATGACAATACAGAAAAGTTTGATATTGTTCTGATGGATATCAATATGCCGGTAATGGACGGATATGCTGCTACGCAGGCTATTCGCTATGAACAAAGATTTGACAGTTTGCCTATTATTGCATTTACGGCTTTGGTGATGGAGAGTGAGATTCATAAGATGTTCAACAGTGGTGTGAACGCTTTCCTTTCTAAGCCTCTGAATATTGGTAAATTGTATACCGCACTGGCTATGTTTTTATTGGAGGATACGGTTGAAGCAGAAGAAAATGCAAGTATGGATACAAAGAATATCTCCTCTCTTCCGGGGTTAAATATAGAAGTGGGCATTAAACATTCAAACAACAGTAAGGCTCTTTACATGGAGATACTGAAGGAGTTTGATGAAGCCTATGGGAAAAGTGACCAGGTTTTTGCAAACTTGGTAAAAGAACACCGCTTTGAACAACTTAAAATGCTATGTTTGGATATGAAAGGGTTAACCGGTGCCATCGGCGCAACGGAAATGAATAAAAATATTGAAGAGGTTCAGAAGATCTTGCTTTATAAAAAATTCGAACTCTTGCCAAACTATATTGAGATCTATAAAAAAGAACTTTCAACGTTGATACAAAGTCTGCATCTTTATCTTAAGTCATAAGAACAGTGAGCTGTATTATCGTATCTCTGCGATAAATGCATCTTTTTGTATATGCTGTCTGACTTTTGACAACACACTTACAGCATCTTGTCTGCTCTTATACGGACCTATCAGGAGCTTATTGATGGTTCTGCCATTTTTTGGGAACTTAATGATCTTATACTGGTAGCCGTTTCGTGTGATCGTGTAGAGCAGCCCGGATTTTGGTTTTCCAATGAAAGAACCTATCTGTATGTAAAAGTTTCCTTTGACTGATCTCTGTTCTATGTTCTTCATCGGCGTTTTGATGACAATCGCTTTTTTCATGGTTTTCATCTGTTGGGAACTTACATTGCTTGGTACCGTAATGGTGGTCTTTGGCAGAACCTGTTTTGTATTCCATGGTGTAGCAGCTGCTACTTTAGGTGCAGCAGATGTCGGCAGGTATCGTCGACATACACGTAAGCGTTTTTTATAATACGGGGAAGTGAACAGGTTTGAGTAAACCACTTCATTTTTAATGGTACTGGCATGCGTGAACCAGCCGTCACCCAGGTACATACCCACATGGGTGATCTTGTGTCTGTTATGAGAAGTGGCAAAGAAGATCAGGTCTCCGTACTGCAGCTCTTTCATAGAGATCTTTTT
>JAMONL010000019.1 GCA_027065815.1 Sulfurovum sp. | reverse complement strand
AACCGGAACAGTCACTTTTTCTTTCCAAACCAGGGAAGCCTTGATCTGTCAGAGATAGAAATGCTTTATCTTCCGTTATTAAATATGCTTGAAGAACTTTATCATATGTCGGTATAAAAAATTTTACCTTTTTCAGCCATTTTCACCAAGCGTTTTGAAACTTTAAAGCGTTCTCCAAAACGTGCTTCAAGATCTGCCAGACGTTTCACGACTTCTGCAATGCCAAGTGTATCGGCATAGCGTAACAATCCTCCTCTAAAGGCAGGGAAACCTGTACCCATGACCATGGCCATATCAAGATAGCGTGCATTGGCAACCACTTTCTCTTCCAGACAGCGTGAAGCTTCGTTGATCATAATGAGGATGGCTCTGTCAAGAATACTCTGTTCATCCAAAGTCTCTTTACCCTTTTGCAGACTTTGCAGTTCCCTATTGGGAGACTGCTTCTTGCCATGATGCAGGTAAAATCCTTTGTCTGTTTTTTTACCCATCCAGTTTTTCTCTGTCATCTCTGTCAGAACAGGTGACGGTTTCATACGTTCCCCGTAAGCTTCATACAGAATTTCTGACACTTTCTGCCCAATGTCCAAACCTACCTCATCAGCCAGTGTAAACGGTCCCATCGGCATACCGAACTCTTTTAACACTTTGTCAATATGCTCCACATTTCCACCCTCTTCGAACATTTTTGCTGCTTCGTTCAAATAAGGCAAAAGTGTACGGTTGACGAGAAATCCGGCACACTCTTTGACTTTAATGGGGGTTTTGCCCAGTTTTTTTGCCAACCCGACCACCGTAGCAATGGTCTTTGCATTGGTCTTCTCTCCAGCGATCACTTCGACCAGAGGCATTTTGGCAACAGGATTGAAGAAATGCATCCCGACAAACCGTTCGGGATGTTCTGTTTCCTTGACAAGATCTGTAATGGCAAGAGATGAAGTATTGGTCGCGATGATCGCATCTTCACAAAGACATTCTTCAAGCCGTGCATAGATAGCCTGTTTAACTTTTAGATCTTCGCTGACCGCTTCTATAACAAAATCCGAACCGGCTAAACCATCCATCTTAGTGCTGTAAGTTACTCTATCCATTTTTAGAGCGATCTCACGGTCGTTCAGTCGTCCTCTTCGTTTCACACTTTCAAAACTGGTTCTGATTTTTGAAAAAGCTTTAGCAATACTCTCCATTTTACGGGCACCCAGCCTAACAGGAATATCTCGGTTGGTCAAAGCCCATGCAATACCTGAACCCATCGTTCCTACACCCATCACTGTTGCCTCTTTGACTTCACGTGGTTTGGCACGGGAGAAAGTCTCTTTTTTCAAGACTTCCGAAGTAAAAAAGAGTTCTATGAGGTTTTTGGAGATCTCAGACTGTGCTAAAGGTGCAAAGACTTTTACCTCCACTTTTAACCCTTCATCCAAAGGCATGGTCAAGGTTTTTTCAAGTACATTGATGGCTTCAATAGGTGCAGGATAATGTCCTCCTGTCTTTTTTAAAACAGCCGTTCTCGCTATAGAAGCGATCATGACTCTGATAAAAAATATTTTTTCATACCACAAAATTCCTTTTCTGGAATGTTGCACCTTTTCTTTCAAAGTACCGTCCAGGATCTCTTTAATGAACTCCTCTTTTTTAAAATCCAAATAGCCACTTGGCACAGAAGCATCTACAAGCCCTAATTTTAAAGCTTTATCACCTTTTAAACGTTTTGAACCGCTAATCAGTTCTATAGCTTTTGTAAATCCCAGCAGTTTTGGTAAACGCTGTGTTCCGCCAAGCCCGGGAATAATCCCCAAACTTACTTCAACCAGTCCCAAACGGGTATGCGCATCATTTGTAGCCAAACGATAATCACAGGAGAGTGCCAATTCAAGACCTCCTCCAAGACAGGCGCCGTCAATAACAGCTACCGTCGGGAAAGGAAGATTTTCAAGTTGATTGAAAATAGCCTGCCCCTGACTCAATTTTTCCACGATCTCTTTTTCATCTTTAAAGGCTTTGATCTCTTTAATGTCTGCACCGGCAATAAAAATACTCTCTTTGGCACTTTCAATAAAAAGTGCTTTGACAGAACTGTCCGTTTCCAATGTATTCAGGGTCTGTTCAAATTCATACAGTGCATCAAAACAAAGTACATTCACCGCTTTTTCCGGTGTATCAAAGGTAAGTGTTACCACCCCTCTGTCATCTTTCACTTGCTTAAAATAGTTCATCATTCCACCTCCAGTAGCAGCGCGACACCCTGTCCACCGCCAATACATAAAGTTGCCAATCCCTGTTGAAGACCTCGTTGTCTAAGTTCATACAGAACCGTTAGTACCAGTCTCGCTCCGGTCATTCCCACAGGATGTCCCAGGGCAACAGCACCCCCGTTCACATTAAGGATCTCGGGATCAATTGCACCTACAGCTTTCTTCTCCCCAAAATGTGTCTGGGCAAAGATATCAGAAGCAAAAGCCCTTTGACAGGCTATAACCTGGGCAGCAAAGGCTTCGTTGATCTCCATGATCTCTATATCATCCATACTTAAACCGGTTTTTTTAAACAGTTTATGTGTTGCAAACACCGGTCCCAGCCCCATACGTTTAGGATCTAACCCTGCATACGCATACTCTGTCAGATATCCCAAAGGTTCCAGCCCTCTTTTTTTCGCTTCACTCTCGGACATCACTACCACACCGGCTGCCGCATCTGTGATCTGAGAAGAATTCCCAGCGGTCACGGTACCGTTCTTTCTGTCAAAGAAAGGTCTAAGCTTCGCCAATTTCTCCAAAGTCTGCCCTTCACGGATACCATCATCATAATCCAGATACTTTCCGGCATAAGCATCATACACAACAGCCATACTTTCAAGTGCGAACCGTCCACTCTCTTTAGCCCGTGCTGCTTTTTGATGGCTGTGAAGCGAAAAAAGATCCTGTTCTTCTCTACTGATCCCAAAATCCTGAGCCAACACTTCTGCCGTATTCCCCATAAGCAATCCGCTCACAGGATCTGTCAAGCCGGACATTAAACCGACAATAGGTTTTAAAAAAGCCGGCCTGAAACCAAAAAGTGTTCGCACTTTATCCAAAGCAGTTTTTGACTGTGCAAGTCTACCAAAAAGAGTCGTCATTTTCTCAGAATAAACCAAAGGAATGTTCGACATTGACTCCACCCCACCGCATACATAAATGTTACCCTCTCCCGCATAAATACGTGCAGCAGCCGTCGTAATGGACTCCATACCCGAAGCACAGTTACGGTGTACCGTCAATGCCGGTATCGCTTCAGGAAATCCGGCACGCAAAGCAATAACCCTGGCAATATTTGCTGCATGGATCGGCTGTGCCACATTTCCTATGATCACTTCATCCACTTCATCAAATCTGACAGGTGAACGCATCATCAATTCACGGAACAACACTGCACCAAGCTGATCTGCCTGCATTTTCTTGAATTTTCCGCCTGCCCTTGCCATAGGCGTGCGTAGCGCTGATACAATGGCAATACGTTCTTTTTTAGTATTTGTTTTTTTATGTTTCATGCGTGATCCTTATACATATCGTCTAACTCTGCCATATAATGTTCCATGAGCTGTTTTTTTGCCAATTTCATTGAAGGTGTTAAAAACCCGTCTTCAATGCTGAGTACATCCGAAATCACTCTGTACTCTCTGACTTTTTCCCAGTGGTTCAATTTCTTATTTATTTTTGCCACATATTTTTCTATCATCGCTTTAAGTTTTTTAGAATTCAGTACCTTTAACGGTGTACTGTTCATTTTCTTTGCCAGGCTGCCTAAAAACTCATGTTCTATGAAGAGCAATGCAGAAACATAGGGTTTACCATCACCTATGACCAGAGCATATTCAAACCATCCGTTCGACATCAGTTCTTGTTCTATGAACACAGAAGAGACAAATTCACCTGTGGAAGTTTTCAAAAGCTCTTTTTTCCGGCCTGTGATCGTAATGTAACCTTCATCATCAATGCTTGCAAGGTCACCTGTATACAACCATCCTTCACTGTCTATGGCTTCTGCTGTGGCTTCTTTCTTATTGTGATACCCTCTCATGATATTGGATCCTCGA
>JAMONL010000018.1 GCA_027065815.1 Sulfurovum sp. | reverse complement strand
CTGCTTGAGCATATTGAAGTCAATACAA
This sequence comes from Sulfurovum sp., assembly GCA_027065815.1. Classification (GTDB taxonomy): domain Bacteria; phylum Campylobacterota; class Campylobacteria; order Campylobacterales; family Sulfurovaceae; genus Sulfurovum. The sequence goes on along the minus strand of JAMONL010000018.1, from coordinate 53,152 downwards.
TAGACAGGATCAATCATTTCAGAGAGGATCTGATGGTTTTCCAATGCAAGCTGGATACCGATGCCGTTAAGGTCACCAATAGATATGGCTACTTTTTTGTGAGACATTATCGTATCAACATCGCTTTCATATCCAAAATTGCCTGTTCCAAACCAACATAGACAGAACGTGCAATAATACTTTGACCAATATTCAACTCTTCAATGGTCTCGATCTCTACAATATCTTTGACATTTTGCATATTGAGCCCATGACCTGCTGCAACTCTTAGGCCTCTTTCCATGGCATCACAACTTAAAAGACGCAGGTTTCTGAGTTCATCATCGAGCATCTGTTTAAGGATCTTACGGGAAAGTTCCAGTTCAGGAATACTATGGTGCGTTTTACTCAGATTCGAATACAGCATGGCATAAATATTGGCATACTTTCCTGTATGAAACTCTATCCACTCTACACCAAGATCCAGCGACGCAGTTACAGCAGAGAGAGTCGGGTCAATAAAGAGAGAAACTTCTATCTCCTCTTTTTGCAATCTTTTGATGGCTTCTTTGAGTTTGGGCTGTTCACCCTCTACAGCAAGTCCGCCCTCTGTTGTGACCTCTTCACGTTTTTCAGGTACCAAAGTCACTCTGTGCGGTCTAAGTTCACAGGCAATATCTATCATCTCAGGAGAGATGGCACACTCAAGATTTACCGGCAGCATAGAGAGCGCTATAATGTTTTTGGCATCACTGTCATGCATATGCCGTCTGTCCTCACGTAAATGTATGGTGATCTGGTCTGCACCTGCACGTTTGCAGATGCCTAGAGCATCCAAAGGGTCTGGGTCAGCCACTTTCCTGGCTTCTCTTAGTACAGCAATATGGTCGATATTTACGCCTAATAACATATGTTACGCTCCATGAAAAATTCTTATTTTGATTATAGCAAAAGTTTTTAAGATAGGATTTGTATAATCACTTAACTACGAAACTTTGGAGTCAAAATGGCAGAAAAAAAACCGCTTCCGGTCAACCAATACAGAGATATTAAACACAATATCGGTAACGGTAAACCAACTATTTTAGCTTTCGGTATGTCACATTGCTACTCTTGTCTGGCAATGTCAAAAGTCTTTGCTGAAGTATTGGAAGCACATCCTGAGTACCAGATATACTCCATAGACGGGCAAAAAGAACGTCTGGTAAGTCGTGATATTTATAAATTCAAAGAGATGCCGACACAGCTTTTTTTTGATGCTGAAGGCAATGAGGTATTCAGACATACAGGTGCGTATAAAAAACCTGTATTGGATATTATTTTAAAAAAATATGGATTTGTCTAGCGCATAGGTTATGGTAAAACCAACCATAACCAACATTTCGATATAATCGCGTCAATATTATTTAAAGGCTTATAAAATGGCAAAAAGAACAATTAAAAAAGCAGTATTGGCGTATTCAGGCGGGCTTGACACAAGTATTATTTTAAAGTGGCTTCAAGATGAGTATGCGTGTGAAGTCGTAACGTTTACAGCAGATCTTGGACAGGGTGAAGAGGTAGAGCCGGCACGTCAGAAAGCGTTGGATATGGGTATCAAAGAAGAAAATATTTTCATTTTGGATCTTAGGGAAGAGTTTGTAAAAGATTTCGTTTTCCCAATGTTCAGAGCCAATGCCATTTATGAGGGTGAGTACCTTCTTGGTACCTCCATTGCACGTCCGCTTATCTCCAAAAAACAGATCGAGATCGCACATGAAACAGGTGCAGATGCTGTTTCTCACGGTGCAACAGGAAAAGGGAATGACCAAGTACGTTTTGAACTGGGTTACCTTGCACTTGACCCGGATATTGCCGTGATCGCACCGTGGAGAGAGTGGGATCTAAACTCACGTACGAAGCTTCTTGCCTATGCAAAAGAGCATGGAATTGACATCGACGGGAAAGGGCAGGCGAAACCCTACTCAATGGATGCGAACCTGCTTCATATCTCTTATGAAGGTGAGCATTTGGAAAACCCTTATGCCGAGCCTGAAGAAGATATGTGGTTATGGTCAGTCAGCCCTGAAAAAGCGCCGGATGAAGCAGAGTATATTACGATTGCCTATAAGAACGGTGATCCTATTGCGATCAACCGTGAAGAGATGAGTCCTGCAAAAATACTTGAAACACTGAATGCCTATGGAAACAAACACGGTATTGGGCGTATTGATATTGTGGAGAACCGTATGGTCGGTATGAAAGCACGAGGATGTTATGAAACTCCGGGCGGAACAATTATGCTGAAAGCGCATAGAGCCATAGAATCCATCACACTGGACAGAGAAGAGGCTCACATGAAAGATGAGTTAATGCCTAAGTATGCCAAACTGATCTACAACGGGCTATGGTGGTCTCCTGAGCGTAGAATGCTGCAGGCAGCCATTGATGCTACACAAGAGCAGGTAGAAGGTTTGGTGAAACTAAAGCTTTACAAAGGTTCTGTGACTGTCGTGGGTAGAAAATCTGACTTGACACTCTACTCTGAAGAGCATTCAACTTTTGAAGCGGATGATGTGTATGACCAGAAAGATGCAGAAGGATTTATTAGACTCAATGCATTGAGATTTATGATCGAAGGTAAAAAACAGCCAGAGCGTATTAAGACCTTGATCGGTGATTTTGATGAGACAGAAGTCTGTCGTATCGAGACAGGATCAGTGACGATCTGTGAGCGTATCAAACGTTTCTTCGGGTTTGGGAATACTTCTACGAAAAAGAAATAATTACCTCTTCTAGCTACCATCCCACGCATGGTAGCTTAGACTTCTCTGTAATATCAAAGCCACATTTAACTACATCAATCTTTTTCGTATTCATATTAATAATCATTAAATATATGAAATAAAAATTAATCTAAAATATTTATACACAGATATACTTTTCATTATAAAATCTCTTATATAGCACATTTTATAAGCTTTTCTATGGGAGGTTTCAAAAAATGGGTCTACAGGCGTCGCTCCAACGATAAACCTTATAAAATATGTTAGATTATAAGGTTTTGGTTTTTAAGAATAAAAATTTGGTAGTATGTGTAAGCATCTGTTATGTACTAAACATTCAGCTTATTTAGCATTTTTTTCTTCAGAATTAGTACTAATTCCGATGATATAGGGTTGTACATGCTTACCTTTTATAAGATAGATATTAAGATTTCTTTGCTTTTTTTTCTGCACGTTTTTCTTTTAAAGTTTTTTCTGATTTTTTCTTAACTGCTTTTTGTTTATCTTGACCTTTTGCCATTTTATCTCCTTTGTTTGGATTTGTATGTCATACAGTCTATACCATTTATACTTAAGGGGATATCTATGGGTTAAATACAATCTAGGTATGATACCAAATGATAATCTTAGACTTCGAAACAAACTCAACAAACATACATGATGTCATAGAAGTAGCAGCCTTTCGTGTTGCTCTAGTAAATGATGCATATAAAGTACTAGATACTTTTCATCGTTATTATTTCTCCCTCTATGAAGTAAACCCTCATGCTCTAGCTGTACATAAACTCTCACCAGAGAGACTTGAAAGGCTCAGAAAAGGCGTAAGCTATGAAGAGTACTTTGAGGACGATGCGGACTTTGTAGCATTTTGTAAAAACACCACTACATTGGTAGCACATAACATATCGTTTGAGTTAAGGCATATAGGTGAGTTACTCTCATTTGAAAATCATTTTTGCACGATGAAAGAAAACAAGAAGATTGTTAAAGCGACCAATATTAGGGGTAATGTCAAAAACCCAAAGCTAATTGAGACTTGTAAATATTACCATATAGATTTTGATGATGAACAGTATCATAGTGCTATTTATGATGTGACTAAGACCTTGGAGATTTTGAATAGGATGGAGTGTAAGATTGTTTAGTATTGTTACTTAACTTAAAAGCTTGTAATATCATAGAAGAATTACTTATCAAAGCCCAGCAGTAAAGTAAAATTTTATTGGGTAAAGGTAGCAATAAGATAAAAAGTAAATATTTTATTTGTAAGACCTTATAAAATATATAACTTTATAAGGTTTTAGTATGAGCGTTAATCATCTAAGACCTCTTCCATCACTTCTAAAACTTTAGATGGTGAAAACTTCAGAAAACTCTCTCTGTAAAATATACTCGGTATTAATTCCAGGAACAAATAGGCAACCATCAGCATGGGGTAAAATGCATAATATTCATTTTTGAATGATTTAAAAGTGTAGCGTTTTGTGAACCACTCCTGTGCACTCTTTAAGCCATTGTAAAACAGCAGTACTTCCATTGCAAAAATGGAACCCCATATCAGATAGGTCATTCCTATAAAAAGAAAGGCACCTTCTATGCCGTAGATACCCATGACCGCTGCCAGAAAGATGGCCAGATAGAGTGAAAAGGAACTGAAACCTATAGCTGCGAAGATGACCAGTGCAGAAAAGATGAACAGCAAAGCCCCAAGGAGAACAAAGAGTTCCAGAAAGGTTTTCTGTTCGTTAAAGGTAGAGCTGAAGTATGCTCCGACAAGTATAATGATGAAAATAGCAATAACAGTAAGTGCTAGTGATCGGTATTCTTTCATTTATCTCTCCGTAGGGTGTGTAATCACGCACCCGATATTTCATAAAGCTTGATCAAGCTTTTGACATCGGCTTTCCGCCCCAGCCATTCTTTGTAAAGCTCACTCATCTCTTTGGCCCCGCCATTTGCAAGGATATACTCTTTATACCCTTTTGCTTTTTCTTTGTCAAATCCGTTCTCTTCATCGAGACAGGTGAAAAAGGCATCGGCAGAGAGTACTTCAGCCCATTTGTAGGAGTAGTATCCCGCAGCGTACCCTCCGGCAAAGATGTGTGCAAATCCGTGTTGGAACTTGTTGTATGCCGGTGGTTTAAGTAGAGATGTTTTTTCTCTGATAGCATCAAGAAGTGTCTGTACCTCTTGACCCTGATAAAGTTTTTGATGAAGCTGGAAGTCAAAGAGTGAGAATTCTACCTGGCGTAAAATACCCAGTGCGGCCTGGAAGTTCTTTGTTTCTTTGATCTTTGACATAAGTTCCTCAGAGATAGGCTCATCTGTTTCATAATGGAAACCAAAACGTTTTAAGATAGCTGCTTCATAGGCAAAGTTCTCTAAAAACTGTGAAGGGAACTCCACCACATCCCAGGCTACACCGTTAATACCGGAAACAGAGCGTTCGTGACATTTCCCAAAGAGGTGATGGATGGCATGTCCCATTTCGTGGAACAGTGTCACCACATCATCATGTCTTAGAAGGGAAGGTGTATTTTCGGTGGGAGGAGAGAAGTTGCAGACAACAAAAGCAGAAGCCAAATGCAGTTTTCCTTCACTGTCCACATAGTGTGTCTCCCAGTCGTTCATCCAGGCACCGCCACGCTTCTCTTTACGTGCATCGAGGTCAAAATAGATACGTCCGGAAAGTGTACCATTTTCAAAAATATCGAATGGTTTGACACAGTCATGCCAGGTTGGCACAGTTGCAGTTTTGAATGTCACAGAAAAGAGTTCTGAAACGATGTCAAGCATGCCTTTAAGAACTTTCTCCTGTTCAAAATAGGGTTTGGTCATGGTATCATCAAAATCAAACTTCTCTTTTTTGAGTTTTTCGGAATAGTAAGCGACATCATAACCTGCCAGATCTTCAATACCATCTGTTCGCTGTGCAAACTCTCTGAGTTCTTTCAGCTCTTTTTTGGCCTGTGGCAAAGCAGCATCAGCGAGGTCATTTAGAAATCCAAGTACCTCTTCCTGCGTAGAGGCATCTCTGGTCTCCAAAGCATACTGTGCATAATTGTCAAACCCAAGCAGCTTGGCTTTTTCCTGTTTGAGTGCAAGGATCTGATCGATCACATTGGCATTTTCTGGTGCTCTGGTACTGTAGGCTTTTGAAATGGTTTTTCTGTATTCACGGTTTGGCCCGTAAGTCATATAGGCAAGATAAGAAGGGATCTGAAGTGTGAATTTGTAAACAGTTTTTCCATCCATTTTCTCTTTTGCCGCATCAATGTCAGATTGTGGCATGCCCGCTACATCTTTTTCATCTGTCATAATAAGTTCAAAAGCGTTGGTGGCATCGAGCAGGTTTTGCGAAAAGTTGTTAGAGAGTTCTGAGAGTTTTAAAGAGATATCTTCCATTCTTTTCTTTTTCTCTTCAGGAAGTTTTGCCCCGGAGAGGACAAAGTCTCTTATCTCATGTGAGACGACGGTCTTTGCTTCAGCATTTTCAGCTTTGATCTGCTCTATCTTTTTGAAGAGGGCTTCATTCTGTGCGATCTCTGAAGAGAACTTTGAGAGCAGGGGTAGAGATGCTTCATAGGCTTTTTGTGTCTCATCCGAGTTCATGACTGAATTGAGGTGAGAGAGGGGTGTAAAGAAAAGTCCCAGTTCTTCATCAAGATCCTGCATTGGTTTGAGCACTTTGACATAGTCTGTATCTTCACTCTCTGTAATCTGCTTGATAATAGTTCTCTGTTGGTCTAACAGTTTTTCCAGATCTGTGGGAAACTGTGCTAAATGATCGATCTTAAATTCTTGAAACATAATATATCCGTAGTAAATTTTTGCTGATTGTAGCATAGCTAGAATAATAAATATCATCTATTAGCAAAGTTTCGATAAAATATTAGGAATTATAAATCTATACGAGGATAAAAAATGAAAGTATTATTGATAAAAGATGTAAAAACACTTGGAAAAGCAGGTGAGATCAAAGAGGTAAAAGACGGATATGGTCAGAATTTTCTCATCAATAAAGGTTTAGCACAACTGGCAACACCTGAAGTGGTTGAAAACTGGAAAGCAGAACAAGAGAGAAGGGCAAAAGAACTTAAAGAAGAGCTGGAACGTCTTGAATCTGAGAAAAAAATTCTTGAGGGTGCGACCATCAGAATAGAAAAACAGTCAGCGCCTGTTGGGATCAAAGGTTCCGTAGGGAATGCAGATATTTCTGCAGCGATCAAAGAACAGCTCAATATTGATCTCGACAAAAAACATATCAATTTGAAAAAAGCGTTGAAATCGACTGGTATTCACGAAGTGGATGCAAAGCTTGGACATGCGATCCATGCCGCACTTAAAGTAGAAGTAGTAGGCGTATAGGTATGTTTGACGCAACGACGATACTGGGCTATAAAGGTGATGGAAAAGCGGTCATCGGCGGTGATGGTCAGGTAACCTTTGGCGATACGGTACTTAAAAGCAATGCAACCAAGATCCGTACCCTTCATGAGGGGAAAGTGTTGGCAGGCTTTGCTGGTTCAACGGCAGATGCTTTTAACCTTTTTGATATGTTTGAAGAGATCCTGGCGGAAAAGAGAGGAGATCTTTTTAAGTCGGTCATCGGGTTTTCAAAAATGTGGCGAAAAGACAAACATTTACGTCAGCTTGAAGCGATGATGATCGTACTGAATAAAGAGCATATCTTCATACTTTCGGGAACGGGTGATGTGGTCGAACCGCAGGATGGAAAGATCGCTGCGATCGGCTCAGGCGGGAACTATGCCATCTCTGCTGCAAGAGCCTTGGATAAACATGCGAACCTTGAACCCAGAGAACTTGTGCAAGAATCTCTTGAAGTAGCCGGTGACCTTTGCATATATACAAATAAGAATATTAAGATATTAGAGTTATAAGAGGAAAGACGATTGGATAATTTAACCCCTAAAGAGATAGTAAAGCATTTAGATCAGTATGTGATTGGTCAGAATGATGCAAAGAAGACCATTGCCGTTGCATTGAGAAACCGTTACAGACGTATGCAGCTGAGTGAAGATATGCAGCAAGATGTTACACCAAAGAATATTTTGATGATCGGTAGTACAGGTGTAGGTAAAACGGAAATTGCCAGACGTCTTGCAAAGATGATGAATCTGCCTTTCATCAAAGTGGAAGCGAGTAAATATACAGAAGTCGGATTTGTCGGTAGAGATGTAGAATCTATGATCCGTGATCTTGCTGCCATTTCTCTAACGATCGTACGTGAATCTGAAAATGAGAAGAATCAGGAGAAGATCGCGAACTACATTGAGAACAAGATCATTGAAAAACTGCTTCCCCCGCTTCCTGTCGGAGCTACAGATCAGAAACAGGCTGAGTATGATGCTTCCTTTGTCAGAATGCAGGAGAAGTTCGCCAAAGGTGACCTGGATCACCTGAAGATCAAGGTGACCATGCCAAACAATCCTACGATGCCTGAAGAGGGGCTTCCTCCTCAAATGATACAGGTGCAGGAGTCGATCGTCAAAGTACTTGGCGGTATGGGGAAAAAGGGACCTGAGAAAGAGGTTACGGTCAAAGATGCCAGAAAGATCTTGGCACAGGAAGCGAGTGAAGCGTTACTTGATGAAGAACAACTCAAAGAACTTGCACTTGAAAAAGTTGAGAAGGGCGGCATCGTCTTCCTTGATGAGATAGACAAAGTAGCTGTCTCTTCCAATACCCAAGGCCGTCAGGATCCTAGCAAAGAAGGTGTACAGAGAGACCTGCTTCCCATTGTGGAAGGCTCTACCGTACATACCAAACTGGGCATGGTGAAAACAGACCATATCCTGTTCATTGCAGCAGGTGCCTTTCATGTGAGTAAACCAAGCGATCTTATGCCTGAACTTCAGGGACGTTTTCCTTTGCGTGTAGAATTGGATTCTTTGGATGAAGAGACGCTTTACCGAATTTTGACTGAGCCGAACAATTCACTCATCAAACAATATCAGGCATTGATGAAAGTGGAAGATGTCGATCTTGTATTTGAGGACGAGGCATTGAAAGCCATTGCACACTATTCACTGCTTGCCAATGAAAAGACAGAAGATATCGGAGCAAGACGTTTGCATACGGTCATGGAGAAGATCCTCGAGGAGATCTCTTTTTCCGCAGATGAACATGCAGGAGAAACGGTGAATATCGATAAACCTCTGGTCAAAGAAAAGATAGGTGCTGTGGTTGAAGATGAAGATACTACAAGATACATCTTGTAAATAAAGAAAGTAGAATATATGTTTAATAATGATCGAACCAATACCAAGGCAGGATTTGTAGCTGTGGTCGGCAGACCCAATGCCGGGAAAAGTACTCTGTTGAATCATGTCGTAGGTGAAAAACTTGCGATGGTTTCTAAAAAAGCACAGGCAACCCGTAAACGCATGAATATTATCGTCATGCATGACAATGCCCAAATTATTTTTGTGGATACTCCCGGTATTCATGAAAAAGAGAGACTGCTAAATCAGTTTATGCTGGATGAAGCACTTAAAGCCATGGGAGACTCTGACCTGATCGTGTTTCTCGCACCTGTTACAGATAAACTTACAGAGTATGAAAAGTTCTTGAAACTTGCACAGGCAAAAGGAGTGAAACATATCATAATCCTCACCAAGATCGACCATGTGAAGAATGCTGACATCCTTGTCAAGCTGGGAGAGTATCAAAAATACCAAAGTGAATTTGAAGCGATCATTCCTTTCTCTGTAAACAAGAAAGTTGGGAAGAAACAGTTACTCGATGAAATAGCCAAACATTTGCCTGAATCTCCTTTCCTTTATGATACAGAGATACTTACCACCGACAATATACGTGATATCTATAAAGAACTCATTCGAGAGTCCATTTTTGAGAACTTGAGTGATGAGATACCGTACGAAAGTGATGTGACCATAGAAAAGATCGATGAAGATGAAGGAATAGACAGGGTCTATGCAACCATTGTCGTGGAAAAAGAGACACAAAAAGGGATTATTGTCGGACAAAAAGGTGCGGGTATCAAAAGAGTCGGAAAACTGGCTCGTGAACAGATGGAGTATTTCTCCGGGAAAAAGATATTTTTAGATCTGCATGTTTCTGTTAAAAAAGGCTGGAGCAAGAATAGAGAAAGCCTGGAAGAATTTGGTTACATTATCTGATCCAAAAGAGCGCTGGCATCCTGAAAATAGGAGTTCAACCTTCTTCTAAATGATAAATAATTAAAAAAAGTTATATTTTAAAGAAAAAATTAATTTTGTAAGATAGTTTTAATATTATAACATATATAATTGTTTAACAAGGAAGGAAGTTAGAATGTTTTTGAATAAAAGTTCGTCGAAATCGGTCGTAAAAAATATTGTTACTCTCAATGCTTACACGGACAAGAAGTATATCTATAAGGATGATACCTATCAACCTCTGAATAAGCTCAGTTATAGCACTGCAAATTTTATTACATCTTATATTGGTAATAAAGATCTGATCACTACGACTGTCAGTATAAGCCGAAGTATTCCCAATGAAGATATAGCGGACATACTTGATATCAAAGCGTACGAAGAGTTAGGTCTTGATCAGGCTACGAATTATGTGATCTCTTCTACTGAAGTTGAAAACTCCGGAGAAGAGAGAGAATTTCATATTTTTGTTGCTGAACCGGAAGTCTTGGATGAATTATTTCTCCCTATAAAACAGCAGACAAAATTTATTGATCTTCTTCTTCCTGCACCGCTCTTATATAAAGCCTTATATAGAAAAGAGATCTTACAGGATAACGGGACACACTGCTTCATCTATTTCACCAAACATGATGCCTTTGTCACATTTTATAGAAATGGTGAATTCCTTTATTCGAAATCCATTGATTTTTCATTAGAGCTTATATATGATAAATATTGTGAAATGGTGGGTGAAAAAGTAGATGAAAAAGAATTCTTCACCATTCTTGAATCAGAAGGTCTGAAAACAGCCAAGAGTGAGTATCAGCAAAACTTCATGAAGATCTTTTCTGAGGTATTCATTACAATCAATGATATTATCATCTATGCAAAAAGAGCCTTCCAGTTAGAGACGATCGATCATATGTTCATTGGTTCTGTTCAGGGACCAATCATCGGTTTGGATGAATATAGTCAAAATTATCTGGGGCTGCAGTCTGCGGATCTCAATTTTAACTATAATGTTAAAAATGATGAGTGGTATACGGATCAGTTACAATATCTGATGTTACTGAATGCTTTCGATGCTTTGGAAGATGAGAATTCTGTTGTAAACCTTACCATGTATCCTCGTCCACCGGCATTTGTTAATCGTGCGAGCGGGCAGTTCATTATTGCGACCTTTGCTGCAATTTCAATAGGGTTGGCTTATCCGCTTGTGTATTTGATAGGTTCATATATTGATGACGCAAAAATCTATGCATTAACACTGCAGAATGATAAGTTGAGTGCCGAATCCCAAAAATATAAAAAGATATTGGGTGAGAAAAAACAGAAGATCTCGGCACTTGACAAAGAAATTGCCAGAGTAGCGAAGATATATGGCGGTAAAACAAAGACATTGACTGCTATCTATGATAAAAAAGTGAATTATCGTTTGAAATCAGCGACCCTCTATACGATAGCTGAAGACCTCAATAAGTTTGATGTCCATGTCAATAATATATATACTAAAGACGATACAGTATGGATGTCGATCGTGAGTTTGAATGACAGAAAATTCACGGAAGTGATCAAATATATTTCTGATACGCACTTTGATGATATCAATCAGATTGATGTTGAACTAATTAAAAAAGATCCGGAGAGTTCCTACTACAAAGGTCTGTTAAAGGTGGAATTGAAATGAAGTTCTTAGAAGATAAACTAGAAGCACTTGATGCATATTTTGCACCAAAAAAAGAGAGTGAAAAATGGTTGATGATCCTGGGTGTTGCAGGACTTATTGCTTATGTTGCTTATGCATATCTGTTGCCTTATACGGAAACAATGTATAAGAAGAGTGAAAGTACGAAAAAAAGTATTCAGAAAAGTATTGTGGACAATAATACCTATCTCAATTCTATTACAGTGGGTGGAGACCGTGAGTATTACATCAAAAAATTCGATCAGGATATTGTGAATAAAAAGAAGAATATCGTTAAGATCAATAGTAATATTCAATTTATTAATCAAAATCTGGAAAAACTTTCAGATATGCTATTCAATCAGAAAAGTTGGTCTAAATTCCTGAATTCTATTACTCATACAGCCGAAATACAAAATGTTGATCTGGACTATATTACCAATAAATATGTTGACAGTAATGGTAGTTTCGGGTATGTCCTGGAAATCGGTGTCGGGTGTAGAGGTGAATATGGGAATATTGTAAAGTTCATCAATGAGCTTGAACAAAATACTCTGGTCACCGATATTTATGGAACTACGTTCACATCTGATCCAAACTCTACAAGGGTTATGGCAGATATAAATATTTCAGTATGGGGGATAAATCACTAATGAAAAATATAGTCTTGATAGTTTCACTCTTAACGGTATCATTATATGCAAATCTATCTGTGCAACAGATAGAAAAAATGGTTCATAAAATACATGAAAAAAGAGTAGGTTTTGATCTAAAGATATTGCAGTCTACGAAAAATCCTTTTGTTGTCATGGAAGAAGATAACAATGTTACAAAATTTGTCATACCTGAAGTTAAGGAAGATGCTAAAATATCGCTACATGCGATTATGGGAGGAAAAGCCTATATTAATGATGGATGGAAAGATATCAACAATTCAGTGATGGGATACACATTGAAGTATATTGGTAAAAGAGGTGTGGTACTCAGAAATGGCAATCATATTAAAAAATTATTTCTACACGAGGATAGAGATAGTTTCATCAAGATAGAAGGAAGGTAAGAGGATGAGAAAAATAAAAAAAATGGGGATTGGATATGCAATAGCATTACTGATGCTCTCAGGTTTGACAACGAATCTGTTTGCAGGCAGTTGTTCCAGTAAATTATTCAGCGTAACCATTGACAGTAAACTCACGGTTGGTGATGTGATTGATAATTTGGCAGATACTTGCGGATTGACCGTACTTGTAAAAGACGATGCTGCAAAAAAAAGAATGAATAAAAAACTTTATTATGTCAAGTTGAAGAATAGTACATTAAAAGGTTTTTTAAATGTGATTCTTAAAGAGAATGACTTACATTACAGTTTAAACGGAAATGTACTCAAGATCTCATATTTGATTACAAGAACATTCCGTGTGCATTATATTTCTGGACAGAGAACAGGTAAAAGTAATGCGCATGTCACAATAGCAAACTCCAATAATTCGGCTAACTCTAGCGGTGGTGGTAGTGCTGGTGGAAGTGGTGGTGTGGGTGGATCAAAAACCGGTATATCCATTGAGAGTAATGATGAGTTCAGGTTTTGGAAAACAATTGAATCCGAAGTACAGCGTATTTTAATTGGTGCAGGAGACGGAAGTACACATTATGCAAAAACCGGTGAAGGTTGGACAGGACCGGATGGTCAGGTTTGGGAATACAATCCTCTGGCACCTATTGTAAATCCAGAAGCAGGTATGATTACCGTCACCGGTACCTCCAGACAGATCAATAGAGTTGCACGTTATTTACATACAGTGACTAAACAGATCAAACAGCAGGTATTGATCGATGTACGAATCCTTTCTGTAACATTTGATGACAGTACCACAACCGGTGTTGACTGGTCACAGCTTTATGCGCTGCAGAATTTTACGATCAATTCATTGGCGATGTCACAGCAAAATATTGCTTCTTATACCTTTGATGCGGTAAAAGGGATCACAGAGGCTGAATTTGCTCCAGGAACAACGCCGACAGCTGCAAAACTGGTAAATGTTACAGGGACTGCACAAGTGTCTGAAGTTGTGAAGTTCTTAAATACCCAAGGTGATGTAAAAGCGATCTCAAGTCCTAGAGTGATGACCATGAATAATCAGCCGGCACTTATTTCTGTAGGTAAAGAGTTGTTCTATAAAATCAAATCAAGCAGTACTGCAAGTAGTGGTGGTGGTGCCGTTGCAGCAGAGGGTGAAGTAGTGGATTCTGTATTTGCAGGTATCCTACTCGATATCACGCCTGAAATTGATTCTAATGGAATGATCACTTTAAAGATCAACCCGTCTGTATCTGATACTGTAAATAATGTGACAAGCGATGGTACAACGAGAGATATCCCGCCGGATCTTGTGAGAAGACAGATTGCTTCAGTGATCAAAGTAAAAGATGGCCAACATGCGATTCTTGGTGGTCTGATCCTTTCTAAAACGGGTATTAAACTCAATAAAGTACCTTTACTCGGGGATCTCCCACTATTGGAATATGCATTTAAACGTGAAGAGAAGATCAATACAGTTGAGGAATTGGTTTTCATTATTACACCACATATCATTAAAAATGATAAATCAGTATCACTGAAAGACTTGGGATATACAAAAGCCAATGAAAAGTAGATATGATGCTGCCAAGAATGTATTCGTTGATTCAATAGATATCGACGACTACATTGAATTGAATACTTCGGTCGCAGCATATAAACAGCTTGAACACAGTATTAACAAACCTTTGAAAATGATCCTTCTTTTCGGTAAACCTGGTACAGGTAAAAGTATTTTGCTCAACAGAATCCAGGAAAAATTGAAACATAAAAAAGAAATCTATTATTTTGATACCCCCTCTATTAATGAAAAAGAGTTTTTTCACAAGTTATTTAAAGTATTGACAAAAAAAGATCTTCCCCAAAATACGGAAGTAAATTTTTCTACTTTAGTTGATTTCTGTAAAAATTTAAGAGGTAAAAGAGAAATTATTATTTTACTTGATGAAGCGCAGATGTACGGAGCAGAAATGATGGAAAAGATACGTCTTCTGTCAGATACGCGTGCGGTAAAATTTATTGTTTCTTTACATAAAACAGAAGATGAAGACTTGATAGCCAAGGAGCATTTCCAATCAAGAATATGGGAAGTGATTGAACTGAAAAATGCCACAAAAGAAGATCAGACAACATACATTCATAAAAAGCTTTTAAAAAAGAATCTTTTTGAAATAGCAAACAGTATTAAAGACAAAGATATGAAGCTGATCCATCAATTTACCAAAGGTAACTTCAGAGAGTGTAATAAGCTTATGTTCACTATATTTGAAATCTATGAATATTATGATCAAAATGAACCAGCAGAGATCAATTATGGAGCATTGTCTAAAAAAATAGTAGAAATGGCCGCATTGAAATTAGGATATATTGATGTATGATATTAAGCCTTTGGAAGAGGAGTGGGAAAGATACAACAAAAAGAGAAAAAGACCACTATATATCTTTATGTTTATTGCACTGTTGGCAATAGGTATTGGTACATTATTAAAGTACAGTGATCTCTTGCCAAAGGGTACGGATAGTAACAGTAGTAAAGTAAATATCAAGGCAAGTGATGTCCTGATAGATAAAAAGATAAGTAAACTTGAAGTACATAAAGAGAAAGTAACAGATATTGAAATTCCTGCGCATGAAATTAAATCAGTCGTAAGTCATCAGAGCTCAGACAATAATCCCATGGATCCGGAAGATGTATTTGTGGATAGGGATGAAAACGTGGCAAAAACTGTAAAAAGTACCACGCGGGCGATCGTAACAGAAAAACCAAGAACCAGAAAAAAGATCCATTTTGAAATGATCGATGCGAATACTCCTTCTGCCTATAAAGAAATTGAAAGCCGTTTTGCTTTTGCTCCAAATTCAGATGATGCCTTATTTTTGGCTCGGATCTATTATAAAAATGGTAATTACAGAAAAGCCGCCCGTTGGGCTTTGGAAACCAATAGGCTAAATGGTGACATGGAAGAGAGTTGGCTTATATTTGCAAGAGCAAAAGCAAAAACAGGACAGAAAAACGAAGCCATACGGGTCTTGACACAATATGCCAATAAGTCAGATTCTGCTGAAGCAAAAAAGTTATTGAAAAAACTGAAAAAATAATGTTAGCTTAGATTAAAAAAGGAGTAGATGTATGGTGAAACTTATTGAAATGATGCTTGATGAAAATCTTATTACTAAAGATGCCATTTCTGCATTGGTAAAAAGCAGGCCTCCCAAAAAGATATCCTTTGCTAATCTGATAGCTGAAAAGATGACAGATATTCACTCTGTTGAAATATTCCTTGCTAAAAAGATAAGACATGGTGTGATTTCTTTGCGGCATTTGGAAAAGATAGAAGGCATAGATATTGCTCCCATTATGGAGGAAGTTGCAAAATCTCTGAATGTAGAGTATATTGATCTTGATGATGTTGAGATAGATATGAAACTTTTTTCAAGAATCCCTTATAAGCAGTTGATCAAATATAATGTCATACCTATTGAAGAAAATGATTTTAATATTCTGGTTGTCTTTGATGATCCTTTAGATATGGAAGCGCAAGATGCGATACAGAGACTTTTCCCGAAAAAGCCCATCAAGATCGCTATTTCAAAACCGCAGCAGATCCAACAACATTTGCAGCGTATGGAGATCAATGAAAGTATTAAAGGCCTAGTTGAAGATATTCGTAGAGACTTGAATCAGGAAGATAGCTATGAAGAAAGCAATGATGAATCCCCTGCCGTACTGAAACTGATAGAGATCATATTGAAGTCGGCGATTTATATCGGGGCAAGTGATATCCATATTGAAGCCACAGAAAAAAGCTGTGTGATCAGAGAACGTGTAGACGGTATGTTACGTCAAAGTTTTACGTTTGATAAAGATATCTTCAATCCTTTGGCATCAAGAATGAAATTACTGTCAAACCTTGATATTGCAGAGAAAAGGAAACCTCAGGATGGTAGATTCTCGACGACTGTATCACAAAAAGAGTTTGACTTCAGGGTTTCTACACTTCCTACTATTTATGGTGAGTCCATTGTTTTAAGAATACTTGATAAGACTAAAGCAATGATCAAACTTGAAGAGGCAGGTATGAGTAAATTCTGTTTTGACAGGTTTTCTGAGGCTATTAAAGTCCCCTATGGCATTGTTCTTGTAACCGGACCTACCGGTTCTGGTAAAACGACGACACTATATGGTGCATTGAATGCGATTAAAGATGTGAAAGACAAGATTATTACAGTCGAAGATCCTGTAGAATACCAAATGAGCGGATTGCAGCAAGTGCAGGTACGTGCGAATGTAGGATTGAGTTTTGCTGCTGCCTTGAAATCAATCTTGAGACAGGATCCCGATAAGATCATGATCGGGGAGATCAGGGATCAGGAGACTTTGCGTATTGCTATACAGGCTGCGCTTACAGGACACCTAGTGCTTTCCACACTGCATACCAATGATGCAATCTCTGCGGTCACAAGAATTTTGGATATGGGTATTGAAGAGTACCTTGTTTCAGGTGCTTTGGTCGCGATACAGGCTCAAAGACTGGTCCGTAAAATATGTACACACTGTAAAAAAGAAATAATATTGCCCGAAGCACTCTTAAAAGATGTCAAGCAGTATTTACCTGAAAATCCTATATTCTATGAGGGTGAAGGGTGCAAGGAATGTGGGCACAGCGGTTATTCTGGGCGTGAAATGATCTCTGAAGTACTGAGTATCTCTGAAACACTTTCTCGTATGATTGCAAGAAGTGCATCTAAAGAGGAGATGACAGAACAGGCAATGGAAGAAGGGTTTATCAATATGTTTGAAGATGGTGTAAGTAAGGCCTTGTCCGGGAAAACAACAATAGAAGAAATTTACAGAGTAGCGAGATTATAATGAAATATTTTAATGTAACAGTGATGGAGCGTGGACAGAAACGAAATGAATTAATTAAAGCAGATTCTAAAATTGCAGCTATTAAACTGGCCAAATATAAATTGCCGACATCTGTAATGGTGATCAAAGCTGCAGAGACTTCTGCTCCTCTGGAAGAGACTATATCTGAATTGTTCTCAGGAATAAGCAAAAGCTTTAAGTCAAAAATACCTATCAATGATAAAATTTCAACCATACGGCAAATCGCTGTTATGACGGATGCAGGGATTGCCATTAATGATACGTTGGAAGATGTTGCTGATAATACACACAATAAGCAGCTTAAAGAAATCTATACCAAAATGAACAGTGATATCAATGCAGGTAACAGTATGGCGCATGCGATGGAACCTTATACTGAAGAGTTTGGACATGTCGCTCTGGCGATGACCAACCTGGGTGAAAGAACCGGTAATATTTCTGAGTCTTATCATAAATTGGCAGATATTTTGGAAAATATCAGAGACAATACGGCGAAATTTAAAAAAGCCATTCGTACACCATTGATCACACTTGCCGCTATGGGGATCGCCTTTACGATCTTGATCATGGTTGTTGTCCCGAAATTTAAAGATATTTTTGATAAATTTAAAACTGAACTTCCCATTCCAACACAAATACTATTAAAAATGGAATGGGCACTGAGCAATTACGGGATTCTTATTTTGGCATCTTTGATCGGCATGGTCATAGCCGTCAAATATTTTTATAAAAATAACCGTGATTTTAAACTTTCTATGGATAGGATACTGATACATCCCAAGTTTTATTTGATCAACAAAGCGATATTCCTTTCTACGATGCATAAATACAATTTGGTCTTCGGTGAATTGGTCAAGTCCGGTATTCCAATTTCTGAAGCTTTGGATACTGCTGTGGGAATGGTCGATAACCTTGCGATCAAAGAGCAGCTTCTCTCTGTGAATGCCAACATTGGACGTGGTATGAGTCTTGCAGAGTCTTTTGAAATTACCGGCTTATATGAAAATATGCTTCTACAGATGATCAAAGCAGGGGAAGCCGGAGGACAGCTTGATGCAATGTTGGATAAGGTAACACAATATTATGATATGCAGTTCCAGGATCTGATCGATAACCTTGCAGCCTATATCGAGCCGATCCTCTTGTTCTTTATTGCGGGACTGGTACTTCTTATGGCACTTGGTATCTTTATGCCTATGTGGGATCTCGGAAAAGCAGTGAAAGGCTAAGCAGAGTGGACGTGAGTCCACACCTGCTTCTAAAACTCTGCTAATTCTAATTTGTAATTTCTAAAGCCTATGGTGTCTTATGGCTTTCTCTAAGTCTTCCGGTGTGTCAATACCAAAACTTTCTGTTTCTACTTCTATCATTGCCACTTCGTAACCATAATACTGTGCTCTAAGCTGTTCAAGTTTTTCTATGCTCTCTAGCGGCGAGGGAGAGAGCTTGCAGAATTTTTCCAATGATGCTACGGTGAAGCCGTAAATACCCAAATGTCCTTTATAGGAATCAAAGTGATGGTCTCTCGGATAAGGGATCTTTGCCCGTGAGAAATAAAGTGCGATACCATCATCATCAGTAACCACTTTAACAATATTAGGGTCATCTGCCTCGGGGTTGCTGATGGTTTTATAACAGGAATTCATCATGATCTTGCCATTGCTGCTATTCTGTTTTGTAAGATCATAGATCGCCTGTACGACCTCGGTTTCAATGAAAGGTTCATCCCCCTGTACATTAATGATGATCTCATCTTCATTCAGATCCAGGATCTGTGCTGCTTCATAAATGCGGTCAGTACCGCTTTGATGTTTTGTGGAAGTCAAGACAGCTTTGATGTCATGCTCATTGGCAATATCAATGACATCTTGTGAATCTGTTGCGATCACAACAGTATCAATATCCTGAACTGTCATTGCTGTACGAATAACCATCGGTACTCCACCGATATCTGCCAATACTTTATTGGGGAAGCGACTTGAACCGATACGTGCGGGGATGATGATCATTCTTGATACCTTTGTAAATATAGTGCTGTAATTTTACACCTTATGTGATAAAATAGCAAGCTATAAAAAAGGGATGAAATGAAACAAGCACTTTTGCTTTTGAATATGGGTGGACCGAACAACATAGAAGAAGTTGAACTCTTTTTGCGCAATATGTTCGCAGATGAACATATATTGATAATGAATCCCTACCTGAGACAATTTATTGCGTATATTATTATTTCAAAACGTTTGGAAGATGTGAAAGAGAACTATAGACTTTTGGGTGGCAGATCACCTCTTCCTGAACTTACCAATGCGCTTATAGAAAAGTTAAAACATGACGTGAATATACCTGTATATCCTGCCATGCGATATGTTCCTCCTTTTGCAGATAAAGCATTGTTCCAGTGTCAAAAAGACGGAGTGGAGAATTTGCTGCTCTTTCCTATGTATCCACAGTATTCCACCACCACAACACTCTCTTCAGTAGAAGATATTGAAAAAAGGTGTGAAGAGATGGAATATAGCCCTAAGATCAGGGTGATCGATCCTTATTATGATGATCTTGACTATATTGAAGCCAGCGTAGAAAAGATCCTGGAGGCTATGCATGGAAAAGAGACAAAAGAGTATGACCTGTTACTTTCTGCACATGGCTTGCCTTTGAGTATTATCAAAGCAGGTGATCCCTATCAAAATCAGGTCGAAGGAAATGCTTCGGCCATCAAAACGTATTTGGCTTTGAAAGGGATTGAATTTCATGATATCAAACTTGTGTATCAATCCAAAGTGGGTTCTTCGGCCTGGCTGGAACCGAATCTTGCCGATGTACTGCGTAATCCTACCCATCGAAAAGTAGTCATATTCCCATTGGCATTTACTTTGGATAATTCAGAGACAGTTTTTGAACTTGATATTGAACATAGAGAAATTGCTGAAAAACTTAAATATGATGATTATATTGTAGCAGAGTGTATGAATACAAGTGAGAAATTTATTCAGCTGATCGTAGAGAGAATAAATGCCTGTACAGTATAGTAAATCATATAAAATACTTTTTTGGATAGCACTGTTCGGTTCTTATCTTGCCGCAGTCTTGCCACAGGAGATGGCTCCGACCATAGGGAACCTTTCCGATAAAACACTGCACTTTATTGCATTTGCTATTTTGACACTCCTGCTATTTCTCTCTTATTATATTTCTTTGTGGAAAGGGATTGCATCTCTCCTCTTTTATGCCTATTTTATTGAATTCTCACAATATTTTACTCCTAACCGTTGTTCTGAATGGCTGGATATTGTGGCAGACGGTATCGGTATTGCCATTGGACTTCTTGTATATGCAGGATATAAAAAGTTAGAGGAGATCTGTGAAAACAGTTGAGAAACCGTTTGAATCTTTGACAGAGGTCAAGCGTTCCAAATTCTTTACATATCTGGTTCCGATATCACAATATGAAGGTTTGCAGGCAAAGCTCAAGGTAGAAAATCCAAAGGCAAATCATGTGGTTTATGCGCTGCGTTATATGAACGACTTCGATCAGATCGTGGAGCAAAGTTCGGATGACGGAGAGCCAAAAGGGTGTGCAGGTACACCGGCACTCAATGTCCTGCGAGGGGGAGAATTGATCAACTGCGCTGTATTGATCGTACGATACTTTGGCGGAATAAAACTGGGAACCGGCGGCATGGCGAGAGCCTATGCAGAAGCAGTTAAAGATGTTTTGAATAAGGCAGAATTGCTTACCTATGAAAAACAGATATCGTATGATTTTTCTACAAGTTATACAGAGATTGATAAGATGCTGCATACTTTAAAGCAGATCGGTATTTTTGAGTATGAACGTGAGTTTGGTGTAGAGGGTGTTGATTGGAAGATTACGGGAAGTGAAGAGAAAATAAACATATTCAAGAATGTGTAGGGTCGATTTATCGACCATTTATCGGTGGTTGGTAAACCGACCCTACAGATGGTAGAGGCTAGAGTGTCTTTCGTCAGTATTGCAAAAACATCTAGTTTTTACAATGCATCTTCATCCTCTTCATCGGTTCTGATACGAATGGTTCTGGAAATGTCGGAAACAAAGATCTTCCCGTCACCGATCTTACCTGTTTTAGCAGCCTCTTTGATGGCATCTACAGCTTTGTCTGCATACTCTTGAGATGAGACAATGATCTCTATTTTGACTTTTGGAATAAATTCAACGACATACTCTGCACCTCTGTAGAGTTCTGAATGCCCTTGCTGTCTACCGTAACCTTTGACCTCAGAAATGGTCATACCTTCGATACCTGCTTCTACCAGTGCTTCTTTTACGTCATCAAGCTTGAATGGTTTAATAATTGCTTCGATCTTTTTCATTTTTTATTTCCTTTATATATAAATGTTTAAATACTGCGTTTAAATTCCGGATAGGCTTCTATACCACATTCAATGGCATCAATACCTTCAAGCTGCTCGTCATCTCCTGCACGTAAATTAAAGATCTTATTGATCACGTAAATGGTCACAAAAGAGAGAGGGAATACGATCAGAGCTACCAAAGCAATACCTTTGAACTGTGCCCAGAGAGAGACATCTGCAAAGATCCCTACCGCTAGGGTACCCCAGATACCGTTCACCAGGTGCACGGAAAGAGCACCCACAGGATCATCCATTTTTAGTCTATCAAATATTGGTACAAAGATCACAACGAGTGCACCACCAATGGCACCAATGAGTATAGGTGTATAGATATCATAGAGGTCAGGACCCGCGGTAATAGCGACCAACCCACCCAATGCACCGTTGAGGATCATAGTAACATCGAATTTTTTATACCGTACATAGGTAAAGAGCCATCCGACGATCGCACCGGCAAGACCGGATGTATTTGTATTCATGATCGTCAGTGCTACTGCATCGGCATTCTCTTTGCTTGAAATGGCTCCGACAGATCCACCGTTGAAGCCGAACCAACCGATCCAGAGTAAAAAAGCACCAAGTACAACAAGTGGAATGTTAGAAGCAGGGATAACCTGTATGGCGCCATTCTTTTTGAATCTTCCCCGTCTGGATCCCATAATGAGAATGGCGGCCAGCAGTGCCCAACCACCGGTAGAATGGATGACAGTGGAACCGGCGAGGTCATGCATAGCAGAAATATCAAATGCCGTACCGGAAAGGAAATTCACTCCCCAGGTGATGTTGACGATGGTAGGGTAGATGAATGCACCTACCGCAATGGTGAAAAGTACCAGAGGAATGATACGGGAGCGTTCAGAGACCCCGCCACTCATAATATTGACAACTTTTCCTACAAAAGCCATTTGAAAGAGGAAAAAAGCATATTTGCTCATGATATCCTGATGGTCCCAGGATCCAAATGCGTATGTGTAGCCTATGAGCATAAAGGCCAATGAAGCTACCGCATAGATCATAACATTGACTGTTAAAACAGAAGTGACATTCTTTGTTCTTACCAATCCCGCTTCAAGCATTGCAAACCCGGGTACCATAAAGATGATGAGGGTCATGGCAAAGATGGCAAAGAAGGTATCGATGACATAATTCATTTCCATAGAGATCTCCTAATAAATTTGTAGTATTAGTGTATCAGTAATAGAGAAGGATCAATAAGAAAGTATGTTCAAAAAATAGTCAAAAAATGATGAATTCTGTAAAAAAGTAAGAAAAAAGTGATTAATTTTTAATCAATGTAATAGGGATGCTATGTTTAGGTATAAAGTGCAGGGTCGGATTTAACCGACCTTACGAAGATTAGAGTGCATCTTCGTCTGTTTCATCTGTTCTGATTCTAAGAACAGAATCGATAGAGCTGACAAAGATCTTACCATCACCGATCTTACCTGTTTTTGCAGCAGCATTAATCGCTTTTACAGCGATCTCAGCATATTCATCACTACTGACAACGATTTCGATCTTGATCTTAGGAATGAATTCTACAACGTACTCGGCACCTCTGTAAAGTTCAGAGTGTCCCTGTTGTCTTCCGTAACCTTTAACCTCGGATACAGTCATACCTTCGATACCCGCTTCTACCAATGCATCTTTTACATCTTCAAGTTTAAATGGCTTGATGATCGCTTCAATTTTTTTCATGTTAAAAATCCTTATATTATTTTAGTGGAAAGTATGAACCATTAAAGGTTCATACCTCTTTCACCGTGTACTGATTCGTCAAGACCCATCTCTTCTGTCTCAGCATCTACTCTTGCACCACCTGTCAATGCGGATGCTACATAATAAACAACCACAGTACCGATCAATGTCCAAAGACCTACAACTACTACGGATTGAACTTGAACCATGAACTGTCCCATTCTGTCACCACTCTCTTTAAGCGGACCGTCCCAGAGAAGTTCTTTGTCGTTCAATGCAAGTACACCTGTCATCAATGCTCCCCAAAGACCAGCGAGGAAGTGGATACCGAATGCATCCAGAGAATCATCATATCCAAACATTTTTTTCAATTTGACAACACCGAAGAATCCGATGATCGCTCCACCGATACCTATGATAAATGCACCACCAACAGATACGAAACCTGCAGCAGGTGTAATAGCAACTAAACCGGCAACGATTCCTGATGCGATACCAAGAAGTGTCGGTTTCTTATAGACAACCCATTCGATGATCAACCAGGTAAGTCCGGCAGCTGCCGTAGCAATGGTTGTGGTCAACAGTGCAACACCTGCAATGGCATTTGCACCAAATGCTGAACCAGCATTAAATCCATACCAACCGAACCATAGTAGTGCTGCACCGGCAGCAGTAAAGATAATTGAGAATGGTTTCATAGCAATTTTTGGATACCCCGTTCTTTTACCAACAAGGATAGCAAGTACAAGACCAGCCAAACCACCGTTCATGTGTACAACTGTACCGCCGGCAAAGTCAAGTGCACCGGCATCAAAAAGAAGGGCACCGTCTCCACCCCATACCATGTGTGTAATAGGAGCATAAACAACAAGACCCCATAGGGCTACGATAACCATCCATGTTGAGAACTTCATACGTCCGATCACAGAACCTGAAGCGATCGCTACTGTGATCGCAGCAAATGTTCCTTGGAATGCAATAAATACAAATGTCGGGTAAGTACCACTAAGGTCTTTCCAGTCAACACCGTTCAGGAATACATTACCGAATCCACCAATGAATTGCTGAATACCTGCAGTTTCAGAAGTACCGAAAGCAAGTGAATATCCTGCAATGACCCATACAACAAATGCCAGTACGAATGCACCCATGACCATTGCATATGTATTCAATGCATTTTTAGTTCTTGACATACCTGCATAGAAAAGTGCAAGACCTGCCGGTGTCATAAGTAGAACGAGTGCAGTGGACATCATCATCCATGCTGTATCACCCGAATCGAGTTTGTCTTCTGCAAATGCAGCAATTGGCAAGAGTGCTGCCAGTAGAGCGAAAAGTTTTAACTTCATGCTTTATTCCTTTAATGTGTGTTTTTACGGAATAATCATAACATGAATCGATGTTTTTAGCGGAGAAGGTTTGATTAATTTTTAATCAATATGAAGCTTTAATTTTAAATTATATGTTTAATAAAGTAACCTTATATCATGTACTTAAGTGATAAGGGGAATTTCAAGTTTTATGGTTCTCTCTTTTAGAAGATGGGCAATATGGCACTGCATTGCAATACTTTTGACCTCTTCATCAGCATCGGAATATCTACCGTTGGCTTCAATGGAGAGTTGTACGATCGCTTTCTTCTTTCCTGAAATGATCACATGTTCACCGGTGAGCAGTTTAAGAGTAATGTTGATGGAGTCTGATGCCCTGAATGAATCCAGTGTTTTTCTGAGCAGTTTGGAAAAATTGTTCTGGTCTATTTTGAAAGCAGGGATATCATGATCGGTCAAAAGCTGAAGATGATTGGGATTTTTTGTCCTGAACAGCGCAATGTTCGCCTCAAGCAGCAGATTGATATCGGTTGTGACCAGTTTGTCTTTTTCTATTGGTGTGGTAGAACGTATTCTCGGTGCATTGTAAAAGCGTATGGATATCTGCTCTTCGTTCTCATAGCCGATGGTGATGGCATAAAAGGTAAAAGAGTCGTAGTTTAGGGAAAGGGTTGTGGTCTTGTATCCAAAATTTTGTGGAGCATAAGCAAGTGCCAGGTCATAAAGTTCCTGTTTTGAGACATATCCAAAAAGGATCTCTGCAGAGTTGTTCAGGTAGAGTATTTTCCCTAAAGAAGAGAAAAGTATAAAAGGACTATTGTCCCAATCCAAAAAGGATTGAAAATTAATCGATTCCGTGTTCATGTATCTTCTTTCGTAAGGTATTTCTGTTTATCCCGAGTATTTGTGAAAGTTGCAATTGAGATCCAAACTTCTGCAGACCGGCTTCTATAAGCGGTTTTTCATAGAGTGACAAATGCTCTTTGTAACCGTTATTCCCATGAAGCTCTTTCAGGATATAGCTATGAACAGCTTCCTGTATATCTTTTTTATTCATAGAATGTGTCATCAGGTATTTGTATATAGTGCTTTTAAGGCTTTTTGAGTTCTGTGTCAGGTTTACCGGTATATCCTGAGTTGACATCTCATCCATGTCAATCATAAGATTATCACAGGCTTCTTTGATATAAAGCGCTTTGATATGGGCAGTATCTTCAAGACGTTCTTTAAGTGAGGGAAGTGTATAGATAAAAGCAAAAAGATTGTCGATGGTCTGTTTGTTTCCTATATAATTGGCCGTAGCGATAATACGTTTATTGTCAAGGTTCAGAGATTCCTGATTACTTAACTTCTCAAAATCCGTGATGATGAGCTCATCATATTCGCTCAAAGCTGCTACAACGGCTTCCTGGTCATCACCTGAGACCACACGGGCATTTGGAAAGAGATGTCTTACCAACAATTTTTTCCCAATATTCTCTTCCCCGATGATAATAGATGACACAAAGAGTGTTTTTGTAAGGTTGAAACCCTTGATAATATTCTGTACATGTTCAGATTTGGTGAAAAATTGTTCCATTGCAGCACTTTAAGTATGAATTAGTTGATTAAAAAATAATCATTTTACTATAAAGACATTATATCAAATGTATGTTAAACTTATATTCATGAATAAAGTGAGGTATGGGTACCATTAAAAACGCATTTAATTATTTTTGTAACTACAACCCCCATTTGACGCTGGAGCAATCTGTTGAATACTTTTCTATTTTAGGCGGGATAGAAGAGAGTATCGAATTGGATTTTTTTGATAATGTTTTTTCTATGGTTGAAAATAACTTCGTACAGAACTTCAGCAAGTTCCAACATCTTGTCTCCCCTTCCTATCTTTTGGACACGCCTTATCGTGATGTGCTGATGGCTGTTGCAAGAGGGGATGGAAAGTTTTATGCTGTACTGAAAAAAGCCCGATTGAGTGAAGGCCTTGGTGAAGAGATCATCCAGGAGTTGATCTCCCTGAATATACTTTATATTGAACAGACGAGGGAACGCCCGCTCAAAATACACCCCAAACACAAACTCAAAAAAGAACTGCGTTCCTACCGCGTACAGGATAAACTGCGATTTGTTCAGCCTTTCATGCGTTTTTGGTTCGGGTTTGTCACCCATTACAGAGAAGAATTGTCAAGAGGTGAGAGCAGGCCTTTCCTTGAGAATTTTGAAAAGCATTACGAACGTTTACGAACCCTTGTCTATGAACAGCTTTGCGATGATCTCCTGCTAAAGTATTATGAATCCAGGTCGCCACTGCTCAGCAGCGGATCATACTGGGATCAACACAGTGAGTTTGACATCCTTGCCGTGACAAGAGATAAAAAACTCATACTTGGAGAGTGTAAGTATAAAGACCGCAAGATTTGTAAAAATGAGCTCAATAAGCTTAAAGACAAAGCGCTTCAGTCTGGTATACCTGTAGATATCTATGCACTCTTCTCAAAAAGTGGGTTTTCCAATGAACTGCTTTCTATAAAAGATAAAAATCTGCTTCTTTTTGATTTGAATGATCTGAAGATGTTATTAGACTAAAGTATAGCGTTTTGATGCGTCTTGTGTGTTCATTTCATGATATCGGATATTTTGTACAAATAAAAACCTTATAAAGTTAACTATTTTATGAGGTTTTAAAACTTTGCATTCAAAACAATACTCATTTCATATTTAAGTCAATTTGAGTAGTATGAATTATAGATAAATTTAAAAAGGATTGCATGTGAAAATATTGAAAAGTAGCGTTATTGCAGGATTTATAGCTGGCATCATGTTGTTAACGGGAGCAGTTGCAGAGGAAAACAAGCCAAAAAGCAGTGTACTCATTATCAATGCCAAAATATTTGATGGTCAGAATGAAAATGTTGCAAGTGGAATGAGCCTGCTCGTTGAGGGTAATAAAATTACCAAAATAGCAAAATCGATTCTTTCCCCTAAAGGTGCAATGGTAATCGATGCAAAGGGGAAAACACTTATTCCAGGACTTATTGATGCACACTGGCATACTTATTATGCAAATGCACCAGCTAGTACTTTGGTGACTGGTGATATGAGTGAAGTCGCCATCATTGGTTTTTTGGGTGCAGAAGAAACACTTATGCGTGGGTTTACTTCTATACGAGATGTAGGAGGTAACCCTTTCGCTGTCAAAAAGTTTACTGATTCAGGGGAGCATCCGGGACCACGTATGTATATTTCCGGTCCTCCGATGAGCCAGACTTCCGGCCACTTCGACTTCCGTGGAAAGAATGCTGTACCTACAAACAGTACAGACCCACTTACTTACTGGGAGCGTAACGGTCTGATCCTGACTGCTGACGGGGTTCCAGATGTCATTAAGCGTACAAGAGAGATTCTGCGTATGGGTGCCACTCAGATCAAAATTTCATGTGGTGGCGGTGTATCATCCGCCTATGATCCACTCGATGTTCAGCAGTATACTTATGAAGAGATGAAGGCTATCGTAGAAGTAGCTAAAACGTGGAATACATATGTCGCTGCCCATGTTTTTACGGATAAATCTATTCGAACTGCCTTGAAAGCAGGGGTTATGTCGATTGAACATGGAATGCTTATCAAAGAAGAAAAGACACTTGAAATGATGAAAGAAAAAGGTGCATGGCTCTCCATTCAACCTCTACTTGATGATGAAGATCGTCTTCATTTTGATAATCCACAGAGTACACAAAAATGGATTGAAACTACTTCTGGAACAGATAGGGTCTACAAGATGGCTAAAGCTATGGGGGTAAAAATGGCTTTTGGTACCGATGCCCTTTTTGATCCTGCATCAGCGGCCAAACAAGGGAAGATGCTTGCAAAATTGAAGCGTTGGTTTACTCCCTATGAAGCACTCAAAATGGCAACCCATGACAATGCGCAACTGCTTAAAATGTGTGGACCAAGAGATCCTTATCCGAGGGAGTTGGGAGTTTTGAAGGAAGGTGCTTATGCAGATATGATTCTTGTAGATGGAGATCCACTAAAAGATCTTGATCTTGTAGCAGATCCAGACAAGAATTTTGTGATGATTATGAAAGATGGGAAAGTGTACAAAAATAAGACTCAATAGCTAAGTGATACTAAGGTCTATACACTCTCACATTCTCTGCATCTTCAGCATCACGCAGATACTGCGCATGTAACTGGCTCATGATCCCTTTTTCACAGTAGAGCAGGTACTCTTTACCTTTTGGCAATTTTTTAAACTCTGTTTTGAGTTTATGAAATGGTATTTTGATGCTTTCACAGCTCGTTTCAATACAAGCATCTTCTGCACGTATATCGATGACCACAAAATCATCATTTAACTCAGAAATGACTTCAATTGGTGATGCTTTGGTTACATCATCGATGATCTCATCGACATAGATCGTTTTGGCATCTTCTACTGCTTTGTCCAAGACTTCATAGTTAAAATGTTTGGCTTCTCTTTCCATACGTTTAAAAGAACCGTGGGTAATAGGGTTTTTGGAAATGACGCCGCAATACTCAGGCATACTCTCTGCAAAACGGCGTGTACCGATCTCGTCAGCCATGTGCATGATGTCCGGTTTATTCATCGTTGCAAGCGGACGCAGTACAAGTTTGTTGGTTACCTGGTCGATCAGTGCCAAGTTACGGAGTGTCTGGCTTGAAACCTGTGCAACACTTTCTCCTGTAAGCAGCGCATCGATCTCCATTTCATTTGCTACTTTCTCTGCTGCTATGAGCATGAGACGTTTGAGGGTGACACCCATATAGGTTTCATGGGTAGAACGGAAGATCTCTTCTACCACAGGTTCAAAAGGGATAGAGATGAATTTTACTTTGTGAGAGGCACCAAACTTGGACCAAAGGTAGAGTGCAACCTGTTTTACACCGATCTCATGGGCAATACCGCCAAGGTTAAAGAAGATGAAATGGGTTTTTATCCCTCTTTTCATTGTGAGGTAAGAGGCTATGGTAGAGTCAAACCCCCCGGACATTAAAGAGAGTATGTCACCCTGTGTACCTATAGGAAAGCCTGCAAGCCCTATGTGTTTGAGTGTAATGATATTGAGCTGATTGTTAATGAGCTCCAGACGGATGGTCACTTCAGGGTTGTGCAGGTCAACGCCTTTGGCCGTAGAGTGTGCCAGCATGTAGCCACCTACGGTTTGTTCTATCTTTGTAGAGTTATAAGGGTGTTTTCCCGAACGTTTGACACGGACCACAAACGTTTTGTCATTGATCTCTTTGGTCATGACTTCTGCAACTTGTACTTTTATTTTGTCCAGGCTGTCCATATTGTCAAACTGTAAAGCTTCAAGTACCTGTTCTATTCCCGGTGTGTTCAATAGTGTCTGTCTTACTTCGATCACAACATCTACAGGAGTCACCACTTCAATTTTATCGGAGAATTTTTTAACATGAATCTCTGAATCGATACGTTTTAAAAGTTTCACAAGGTTGTTGTAGAGTTGTCCGACCATCTGCCTCTTGGCAGAAGAACCTTTGACCATGATCTCCGGGAAGAGTTTGAGAATGAATTTTTGGGTTTTAGTTAAAGTTGTTTCCACGACAGTTAGCCTTAATAGTTAATATCGGAATTATACCCAAAGAACTTTATCACATGTAGAAATATTTGCTACTTTTCTACTTTGCGGTACTCTCACTTTTCTCTTCAACACGTACATCTTCTGTGTGGACTTTGACACCCTCAAGATAACCGGAGATCTCCACTTCTTCATAGACTATACCTTCCGGTACTGCTTCAGAGTGGAGTTGAACGGCACACTGCTTGTAGTTGGGTTCAAAAGATTTCGGGTCAAATTCCGGGATGGTGATGTTGTTGATTAGCTGTTCATTGAAGTGGAAAGGTACAAAAATATTTCCTTCACCGATGGTCTGGCTTACTTTGACAATGACATCATCCACTTTCCCTCGTGTGCCTGAAAGTGAGATACGGTCCCCGCTTTTGACTTGAAGTTTCAAAGCATCTTTAGGGTTGATATCTACCCAGGCTTCCGGTGCCAAAGCGTCCAGAATACCTATCGTTCCGGTTTTGGTTCTGGTATGGAACTGTTCAACGGTACGTCCGGTGTTAAGGATAAGCGGCAGACCTGCACAGGCCATTTCAGAGAGAGGTATCCACTCTACAGGCAGAAGATTGGCTTTCCCGTCAGCTGTTTTACAGGGCATATCTTCGGAATAAAGACGTTTGGTGCCTTCGGGCGCTTTTTCATTACATGGCCACTGGATACCACCGAGCTGTTCTATCTTCTCGTAAGACATTTCCGAGTAGTCACAAAGCTGTCCTTTGCTGACACGTTTGATCTCTTCAAAGACATCTCTGGGTGTTTTGAGATCTTTAAAAAGAAGTGCATGTTTATCTTCAAAATAGCTAGAGAACTCTCTCACGATGTCAAGGTCTGCTTTACTGTCTCCCAATGGTTCAACAGCTTTTTTCGCATAGTTGCAGCGTCTTTCTGAATTGGTATAGCATCCTTCTTTTTCAGACCAGGTCGCAGCTGCAAAGACCACATCGGCGATCTGGGCAGTGTCAGACATAAAGGCATCCTGTACCACAAGAATATCAAGCTTTTTCAGGGCTTCACGCAGGGCGTTTTGGTCTGGAAAACTCACCAGTGGGTTGGTCGCCACGACCCACAGTGCTTTGATCTCTCCTCTGTTAATGGCATCGATGATCTGCGGGTAGGCATAGCCGCGTTTGGTCGGTACCAGGTCTACAGGGACATTTACAATGTCAGCAAAAGCCTGTCTGTCAGAGTTCGAAGCATAGTTTCTGTATCCCGGAATGGAGGAGGTAAAGCCGAATTCACGTGTTCCCATAGCATTACACTGTCCGGTAATAGACATCGGTGATGCCCCTTCACGTCCGACATTTCCGGTAATGAGGGCAAGGTTACAGATGGCAGAGACCGTATCTGTTCCGATGGAACTCTGGTTCACGCCCATGGTCCAGGCTGACATCACAGCATCTGCTGTAGCGTAGATCTTGGCAAGGTTATAAAGCTCTTTAACATCGATGCCCGTGATGACAGAAACTTCTTGAGGCGGGTAGTTGGCTAAAATGTGCTTCTTGAACTCTTTATATCCGTTGGTACGTTCACGGATGAACTTTTCATTCTCCCAACCCTGCTCAAAAATGATGTAACAGAGTCCGTTGATCAAAGCAAGATCAGAACGTGGTTTCAAAGGTACGAAAATATCTGCCATTTGTGCGGTTTTGGACTTGCGCGGATCTACGACGATAATGGTTGGTTTTTTACCGGTCACTTGTTCATTTCTAGCAATATGCAGTTTCAAAATAGGGTGGTTATCGGCAATATTCGCTCCGATAAGCATAATGACATCTGCTTTTTCAAAGTCTTCATAACAGCCGGTAGGACCATCAGATCCAAAAGTCTGTTTGTAACCCATCACGGCTGAAGCCATGCAGAGTGTGGTGTTACCGTCATAATTGTTGGTTTCAAGTCCAAGTTGAACGAATTTCCCCAAAGCATAAAAATCTTCGGTAAGCAGCTGACCTGTAGAGATGACCGCCACAGCACCTTTTCCGTGTTCGGCCTGAATACGTTTGAATTCGTCTGAAGTATGCTTGAAGGTCTCTTCCCAGGTACTGGCGGTCAGCTCTCCATTTTTGCGTATAAGCGGTGCTTGTACACGGGAATCGGCATACACCATTTTATGTTCACTCAGTCCTTTTGGACAGAGCGTCCCGAAATTCACGGAATGCAGAGGATCACCTTTGGAGTAGACAGCTTTGCCGTTCTTCACACCAATATACATTCCGCATCCGACACCACAGTATCCACAGGTAGAACGTACCCATTTATCCGGTGCTTTGTCTTTGGCTACTTTTCCGAAGATTGGGTCGTCCACAAGGGCGTATTTGTCCTCTTTTATATCAATACCGAGAAAATCTTTTGCTTTTTGTATCAAACTCATTTTTTTCCTATTATTAGAGATATCCTGTATAAATTGCATATATTATAGTGGATTTTTCAGCTTTTTGTATCATTTTCCTGTACATTTTATAGGCAATATGGGATGGATAAAAATATTAGTTACGATTTATCATACGTAATATACAATAGGCATATGGAGGATCATGAAATGATTTATTGATCCCTGTTTTTTTCTCTTGACCTTATTTTCCTTGATGACAAAAGCTTCATTTCATTAAACTGGCAGATAAGTTATTATATAATAATTTAGAATGATTTAAAAAAAGGAATATTTATGAATAAAATGATACTGATATTGCCTCTTATGGCATGTACTTTTTCTCAGATACAGGCAGAAGATACACGTGATCAGGTAAGAAATGAGATATTACAGTCGTTTAATGAAGCGATTCAGGCACGCCAAACTACGATAGATGAACTTCGAGATACGGTTAAAGAGATTGACAATGCACGTGTCGAAAGAGAAAATGAAGAGGAAATCCAAAAGAATATAAAACCCCCGGAGAATACAAAAAACCAAAAGAGTACAGAAACCAAAATTGCAGAATCACATGCTATTGGACATATATCACAATCTGTAGCAAAAGTAGAGATAGCCAAGATACAGGCAAAAGACAAGATCATTAAAGCCCTTGTCAAAGTAGAAGGGTTGGAGTCGAGTCAAGCCACTCCTGAGCAGATAGAAGAAGAAAAAGCTTTGAGTGCGAAAAAGATAGCAAACGCAGTTTCTACAGTTGAAATTGCAAAGGCAAAGGCGGCAAAGAACATCATTGATGCAAGCAGGCATGTTGAAATGAGTAAA
The DNA here is from genome assembly GCA_027065815.1 of Sulfurovum sp. Classification (GTDB taxonomy): domain Bacteria; phylum Campylobacterota; class Campylobacteria; order Campylobacterales; family Sulfurovaceae; genus Sulfurovum. The sequence continues at coordinate 19,366 of JAMONL010000018.1, read as the reverse complement.
ATGAAAGAGAAACCGAATACTGTAGATAATGCAACAGCACTGACAATAGCTAAAAACAGATCTGCAGTCAAAATAGCAGAATCAGTGTCTGCCGTTGAAATTACTGAAGCAGTTTCAAATGTTACAATAGCCAAAGCACTCATTGATGAAAATGTGGAATTGTCACTGAAAGAAAAATACAAAGATCTGACCTTGGAGGAGATCAAAGCCCAAGCAAGAGCAGAGATATCTACCATTAAATCAAGTATGGAAGTTGCCCGTGCAAAAGCTTTGTCAGATATTGCAAAAATAGTCTCTTTTGTTGAAGTTGCCGAAGCGATCAAAAAACAGGATACGCCTGTAGAAGATAAAAAAAGTAATCATACCAGAGAAACTTATTCGAGAGAATTTATTATATTCCATGCTCAATGATAGCTGTTTCCATATCATTGGATAAGGAACAGATTAGAAGTTTTTTTAATGTCTTTGGTTACCCGCAAAGAAATTTCCTGCCAATCCCAAAGGTACGACTGTTCGGTAAAAGAGATAACGTCCGCTTAATTCAGAGACAAATGCACCCAGTGTTGCCAGTATGAGTGTGGCAATGGCCAATCCTACCAAACCGCTTGCCGTGAACAAAATAGCCAAAAGAGGTAAGAGTAAAGCAAACAGTATCAAAGAGTAGACCCTGAATTTTTTAACAGTGGCAAAATGTTCCTGAAGCAGTATACGGCTTCTGTTGTATTGGTAGTAGAGGGGATCTTCTTTGTCAAGATGCCGGTAAAACATCACCTCTTCAAATATAACCAGAACCTGACCCATACCTGCTAACAGGGTAATGGCTAAAAGTACCATGACACCCTGTGTTCCGTTTGCTATGAGCAGAGCCGTGGCAATGAGCAGGAAACCGATGTAGCCTGAACCAAAAAAGCGTTTAGTGGTAGATTTTCTGTTCCAGGCCGGACGGGCTTTGATCCGATAGATCATGGACTGTGCATAAATACCGAAAATACCAACAGCAAGCGTGAGTGCTTCAATAAAAAGCAGGGCAAAACCTTTAATGGCAAGGAAGTACAATCCGGCTACCAGCGTCGCCAGACCGGTATAGGCTCCCAAGGCGATCGCTTCACGTGAGAGCCAGGAAGTTCTCCAGTTCTTCATCGCTGACATGGCTTTAATGGGTCTTCCCAGATGAAGTGCTGAGAGTGGCAGGCCAATGGCGGCAGGCAAAAATGCCAAGATCGCCATTGCCAGATTTGGCTCAGGCAGATGAAAGCCCAAACTGAAGAGGAATTGTCCTAAAAAGAGTGCAAAAAATGCGCCAAGGGAGACTTGTGTAAGTACGGTCATAAACACAAGCGGCAGTTCCGGATGGGCAGGCTTGAGTAAATGTTCATCTGCCGGACGGATCTCTTCTCCCTCTTTGAGTTCGGGAAGTGTATATCGTGTGGTCGGTTTGGTGATATCAATATTGGGAAGATGGGGTGCGACCCCTTCTTTTGCCATATCTTCAGCCAGCCACTGTTCAATATTGACTGTTTCAATTTCAATAGCACCGCCGGGACAAGCCTGTACACATGCCGGTGTCTGACCTACTTCCAGTTTGTCCACACACATATGGCACTTGGTCACAATGCCTCTGTCAGGATTGAAAACAGGGACTTCATAAGGGCAGTTCCAGGTACAGTACTGGCAACCGATACAGCTTGGGTCATCATGCCAGACAATACCGTTGTCAAGTTTGATGTAAGACTCTGTCGGACAGCCGATGAGACATTCCGGTTCAATACAGTGGTTACAGCTCATCGAGTTGAAGAGTTGCAGTGTGTCCGGAAATTCACCCATTTCCATTTCTCCGACACGGCGCCATTTGATGTCATCGGGATTGGCATTCTGCTCGTTACAGGCTACTTCACAGCAGTGACAGCCTACGCAGGCAGTGGCATCGAAGTGAAAACGGTACTGTTCTCCGGGTTTTAGATCGGGGATATCTATGCTGTAGTTCCCGCATTGCATACCTGTATTGTTCTTATGGTTGATGAAACTCTCTAAAGGGGTATGTTTCGTTAAAGGTTCAACGGCCATGCTTAGACTTCTTTAAGTGCTACAAGGAGTTCAGAGAAGACCTGTGCTCTCTCATTTTTATTTTCATGGGTCATATTGTAGATGACCTCAGAGAGTTTTTCAGGTACTTTCGGGTTAATTTTTGTGACTTCATTACGTTTTATCTTTCTTGGTCTTACCAGTGTCGGAACCAAGCCTACCACACCCTGAAAACGTTTTTCACCTGTAAGCAGCTTAAAGAGTTTAAGTCCGAAAGCAAAGAGTTCGTACTCTTCTCTTTTTGAAGACTGAGGTTCTTTCTCAAGTTCAAATGTTATATCCATTCCCAGTTTCTCATTGAGTACATAGTTGATCTTCGTATAGAATGAGAGCGCCTGAAAGGAGTAGTTCTGACTTAAAAAACGATCATCAAATGCTTCGTATGTTTCTGCTCTGTGTTTATTGTCGGCATAACTTTTCAGTAAGTACTTGACATGATGCTTTGCCTCTGAAAGCGGAAGGGACTTGTGTAGTATATGTGCTTCTTTGGCTTCTCTTGTGATCTTTCCTCCAACGAAAATATGTACACCATCCACACGGTTCCCCTCAGAATCTTTGGCTTTACACCCTTCAAAACCGATATCGGCAATACCATGTACACCACAGCCTTTTGGACAGGCAGACCAGTTCATGCGTACATTTGCATTCTCAATGGCTACTTCAGAGTTGAGGAAGTGTGCCAGTTCTATGGCATCTGGTTTGTTCGGTATAACAGCGAAAGTACAGGTTGCTGTTCCTGCACAGGCGATCATGTCATTAAAATACAGGTTATTGTACTGCGCATATTTTTCTATGATGCTACTGGCTTCAAATGCAGCAATATCCTCTTTAGGTATATTGATCACATAGATATTCTGATCGTAGGTAAACCTGAGATCACCTGATGCAAAGTTCTGCGCCTCTTTGGCAAGGGCAATGAGGTCTGTTCCTGAGAATATCCCTGAAGGTACAATGGTCTTGTGGGCAAATTTCCCGTCTCTCTGTAGTACTTTGTTGGCACCAAGTGCAATGTTCTGGGACTGTACCATTGTCATACCTGCAGGGGCAAAGTCCAGGCCTGCTTCCTGTTTTACTGCATCTACAAACGTTTTTATGCCTACATCCTGTAAGAGGAAATGCAGTCTGTTCTTGTTTCTGTTGTCACGGTATCCATAGATCTTGAAAACACTGAGAAGGGCTTTGAAAAAGAGAGGGACTTCATCAATACCTACAAAGAGGTTGGCATCTCTTGCCTGTATACCCACACGGGCACCCAGATAAATATTAAAGCCGAATTCTCCTTCTTTATTGGCAAGGACAAAGCAGCAGTCATGTCCGAAGATGTTACAGGAGTTGGAGAGAGAACCCAGTATACCTGTATTGAATTTACGTGGAAGTACAGAGATCCATTCTGGGTTTTCTGCAAAAACAGTCTGCATTTCGTCAATAATAGGTTTTGTTTCTATGATCGTGTCATAAGCAACAGAATCCAGTGGGTCAGTCACAATGTTACGAGGATTGTCTACCCCTGTCTGGAAAGTAGAAAGACCTACCTCTTTTAACGCTTCAAGTACCTTGGCAATGTTTTCAATTTGCAGATAGCGAAGCTCTACTTGCATTCTGGTGGTAATATCGATGTAGTCATTTCCATATTTTTCTGCAAGTTCACCAATACGAACGGCTTGTGCATTGCTGATCTGACCGGCAGGAATACGTACTCTGAGCATAAAGTCCTCACCTTTGTCAAAGAGCCCAAAACACTTTAAAAAGTAGGCAGAATCCTCTTTTGCCAAGCCATCATATCCGGCTGCTGCGATCTCTGTCAATTTTGCATGCACATCCATAGGTGCTTTGAGTGCTTTTGTTTCTTCTATTTTATTGACTTTTTTACTTCTTGCTTCTAATGCTTTTTGTAAGGCTTCCATTATAAAACTGTTTCTCCAGATATAAGATAATTGTTTTTATTATAGCAAAGCAAATGTAAACTAGAGAAAAATAATTGATTAATTTTTAATCAATGGTATTGCTTTATTCTACCCATTAAACTAGATAGTGACTGTAGATGCTTTAGTTTAACTGATTAAAAAATAATCATATGATAAGTTATGATTGCTATATATTTACTGTATAATTCTTCAATTCATTATACTTTTACAGGAGAACACAATGGCAGGATTTAAAGCATTAAAGGGACAGGGGCATTTTCCAACCCTGTTTATGGCTTTTTTATATTTCGATATGAGTTTTATGGTATGGACCATGCTCGGTCCACTCTCAACAGAGATTGCAGAGGCACTGGCACTTCACGGAGAGATCATTACTGCGGGTCAGAAAGCGACACTGCTTTCTCTTCCTATTCTTTCTGGGGCTATTTTACGTATCGTACTTGGTTTCAGTGTCGATAAGATCGGGCCAAAACTTACAGCGTTGATCGCTCAGGCTATTGTGATCGCTTCTTTGCTTCTTGCCTATATGCAGGGTGGATCCATAACGTATGATCAGCTGCTTATTGTTGCACTCGGGCTTGGATTTGCCGGTGCGTCATTCGCTGTAGCGCTTCCGCAGGCTGGACAATGGTACCCGCCTAAACTCCAGGGAGTGGTACTTGGAATTGCCGGTGCAGGTAACATTGGTGTGGTCCTGGACTTTATCTTTGCTCCGAAGATCGCTGAAAAATGGGGCTGGGAAGCCGTATTTGGTGTCGGGGCAGTCATGGCTATCGCTGTATTTATCGCTTATCTGTTTTTAGCAAAGAATGCACCGGAATCTGTCTATAAAGCAAGACCTAAAAAAGTTGCTGACTATCTCAAACTGCTAAGAGATAAAGATACATGGTGGTTCAACCTCTTCTATGCTATCTCATTTGGAGGATTCGTAGGATTTGCAGGATATATGAAAGTGTATCTGATGAACACCTATCAGGCAGATATGTCAGCGTTCGGTATCAATGTTCTGAATGAACCAAATGTAAAAGTCATTGCCGGATATTTTGGTGCATTGACTATCTTTGCCGGTGCAGTGCTAAGACCTGTGGGTGGTACTATTGCTGACAGGATAGGCGGGGTTAAAGCACTCTATTTCTTTTATGGTTCTGTTGCAGTATTGGTAGCTTTGACTGCTTTGGTTGAATTGCCTTTCTTTGTTGCTATTGTGGTACTCTTTTTGATCATGGCAAGCCTTGGTATGGCAAATGGTTCTGTCTTCCAGCTGGTACCACAGCGTTTTGGAAAAGATATTGGTATCATGACTGGCATTGTCGGATGTGCAGGCGGTCTTGGCGGTACAGCACTCATTAAGACACTGGGGTGGTCAAAAGGTGCCTTTGACGGTTACTCTGCCGGATTTATGATCTTTGCAGGAGTGGTACTTGTAGCAATCCTTGGACTCAGCTTTGTCAAGACAAGATGGAGAACAACCTGGGGTGTGAACTCTGGCGGTATCATCTAAACTTTAGGTTTAAACCTTGCTCTGCGATCACGCGGGGTGAGTTCCCTCTTACTTTTTTCAGTTCTATCTCCTTCCTTCTTAATCAAAATTCAAACTGCCGACGGATAATGTATCCTGGATGAAATTTCTTGTGTCTATGTTGGATTGTGGTTTCCGCTTGGGGTGCTGGTGTTGTCGGGGGACAACACCCTACAAATACTGGATTGTATGAAAATTCAAATTGCTGTAGGGTGTTGTGCCCTCACAACACCAAAAATATTGCATAAAACAAATGTGAGAAATGGATAATGTATCTTGGATAGAATAAGAAAAGGGGAAGGGGGAAAAGTCACTCTCAGGCATTGAAAGCCTGAAAATGAGAGGGAACGAATTATTTTTGGGTACTTCTGTGTGTAAAGTAGAGTGCCATACCTGTAAAGACAGCACCACCAACGATGTTCCCCAGGGTCACAGGAATCTGGTTCCATAACCACCAGTCAGCTACAGTGACATTTGCACCCAACATAATACCTGCAGGGATAACGAACATATTGACGACAGCGTGTTCAAATCCTTGACCGAAAAAAGTCAGGATAGGTAGCCACATAGCAAGGATCTTTCCGCTTGTAGAGGTAGATGTCAGAGCCATGACTGCACCGAGTGTCACCATCCAGTTACAGAAGATCGCTTTGAAAAATACGGTATAGATCCCGTCAATACCAAGATGCTGATATCCAATGGTTTTACCCTCAGCGATCTTTTTGATCAGCTCGATGACCGGTGTGGAGTCGACATGACCGAATTTGGTAGCGACCATTACGTACATCCAGGCATAAAAGAGACTACCCAAAAGGTTGGCAACAAAAACAAGACCCCAATTGATCGCCAGTTTTTTTAAACCCAGTTTTTTATCCAGGAATGTCGTGGTCAGAAGTGCAAAACTTCCTGTAACCAATTCAAGTCCTAAAAGTATGATCATAACAAATCCTACAGGAAAAACCAATGCACCTACGATGGGTGTATGTGTCTGTGTTGTTGTGACGAGTGCCAGTGTTGTTGCAAAACCGAGTAATGCACCTGAAAGCCCTCCACGAATAAGAATATCTTTTACCCCTAATCCTGCTTTATACTCTCCTGCAGCGATCATGTTGTCTACAACCACTTCGGGTTTAATATAACTCATTTAACTGTCTCCTTTTTAAAAATTTTATATCAATTATAGTAAGAAAAATATATTTTATAGTCAATTTACTGTATATTTTTTAATCAATCTCCTCCGTTTAATTTGATAAAGCAAATGCTATAATCATTTATAGAACACTCTGAATAAGAATGAAGGTCCGTTACATGTCAAAACAGAACATTGAAACATCCGGTTTTACACTTGCCAAAGGTACACAGCTCAAAGGGGATGATTTTTTTGAGATCAAAGTGATGGATAACATTACCGTAGCAGTGGTCTGTGATGGTGTAGGATCCGCTTTACAGGGAGCAGAAGCTGCGAAACGTGTGTCTCATTTTTTAGTACACTCTTTGAAGAACCGTCCAAAAAGCTGGAGTATGGAAAAGTCCATCAAGCACTTCATTGAAAACATCAACAGGGTTTTGTATCTTGAATCGATGGAAGATTATGAGCGAGAAGAGTTGGTAACGACACTGGCACTTGTGGTCATTGAAGGAGACAGGATTTTCGGTGCCAATGTGGGTGACAGCCGTATTTACCTGAGTCGTAACGGACAGTTCGCACAGCTTTCATCTGATCACTCCATGGATGAAGAAGGGATGGAATCCGTCCTCACTGCTGCTATGGGACTGGAAGAGAGTGTAGATCCTTATTATTTTGAAAATAATTTGCAGGCTAAAGACAAGATCTTGCTCTGTTCTGATGGACTCTATACAGAACTTTCGCAGGAAGAGTTGGCAGACGGACTTCATATGGGTGCATCATTTCTGGTGAAAAAAGCCAGTAGAAAATATAATGACAAATTGCCCGATGACACTACTGCAGTAATTTTAGAGATCAAGGAACTTGATCCCAGACTGAAACTCAAACAGAGTAATTTGATCATAAAAGAAAAATACAAAGTGGGAGATGTCATTGACGGATACAAACTTGTTAAACCACTTATACAGAATAATCGTACCTGGCTTTGTGTCAACAAAGGGGTACAGTATGTCATGAAATTTGCTCCTATAGAAGCACTGGAAGATGAAACGATCCTGGATATGTTCGTTAAAGAGGTTTGGATGGCAAAACGTCTCAAAGCCGGTTTTTTCCCTAAAGCGGTCGTCCCTAAAAAACGTACCCACCGTTATTACATTATGTCTTATATCGACGGTATTTCTCTCAAGAAGTTCATAGTCAAAAAACCGCTTACAGTTGACATGGGTGTAGAGTTGGCACAGTTCCTGCTCAAAATGTCCCAGTTTCTGACCAAGCTGGATCTTGTCCATGGAGATGTAAAACCTGAAAATATCATTGTGACCAAACGAAAAGATAAATTTGTATTCAAAATGGTTGATTTTGGAAGTATTACCGAAGCCTATTCAGATGTGACACGAGCAGGTACTCCATCTTATCTGGCACCGGAACGTTTTAACCTCGCACCGATCACCGAACAGACAGAAGTCTACGCCATCGGTGTCACACTCTATGAAGCTTTGACACACAAGTTTCCTTTCGGAGAGATAGAACCTTTCCAAAATCCCTCCTTCGATAAAACACCGAAACATCCGACAAAGTTCAATGCTAAGATACCCGACTGGTTGGAGAGTATTATTTTAAGAGCCATAGAGACAGACACGGACAAACGTTACCACAATTACTCTGAAATGCTCTATGAATTACAAAATCCAAGCAAGGTCAAACCCTATTTTGACAAAAATCTCTCTTTTATTGAACGTAATGAGAAGATGGTGTATAAAGTCGGCTTTATTGTAATGTTCGTGTTGAATATTATACAAATATTGCTGTGATCCATTAAAACTTATACATTTATATAGTGAATCATACAATTCCTAAAATATATTTTGATATACTTTAATATGAAAAATAGTACAATAAATAGATTCTTTGCTGCTTCAGTGAATAGTAATAGATCTAATAGGGGGAACAATAATAAATGAAAAAAACTATGTATTTAATAGCCATGCTACTTATCTCCATTCTTTTGCAAGGTTGTGGTGATCCATCGATGACTGAAATTGCAGACAAAATAGTCAAGGTAGAAACGCCAAAAGGAAAATATACCACTGTCAATAAAAAATCAGGTGCATATGGCAGATATCAGATCATGCCTAAAACTGCAAAGCACTATGCACGAAAATTAAATATGAATCACTCTACATGGAAACAACCTAAAAATCAAGATAAGATTTTCATGGCTCTGCTCTCTGACAATGTGAAGTGTTTGAAAGAGAATGGCATGGAAGTCAATGCTTTTACTGTTTATGGCTGTCATCAGCAAGGAGCAACCGGGTTTAAATGTATTGTAACAAATGAAAATATGACAGCAATTTCATATAAAAGGTTAAGAAGAAATTTACCTAAGAAATATAAATACATCAGTAATGAGAGATTACGAAAAGTTTGGATGAGTTACTGGAAGAATAAAATGAGTTAATATTTTATCTGGCTCTCTTCACATTCTTTCTGTGTGCTTTAAAACTGTCAGAAAAATCATGGGTACCTTTTTTGTTTTTCATAAAGTAGAGATGTTTTGTTTTAGCAGGCTTGATAGCTGCTTTGATAGCAGAGATACTGACCGCACCAATGGGTGTGGATGGCAGACCTTTGTGTTTATATGTGTTAAAAGTGGAATTGTCATCCCTGATACGTGCAGGTGTGACCTTAATATGGGAATATTTTCCGTAATTGAGTGTTCCGTCCATTTGAAGTCTCATCCCTTTTTTTAAACGGTTGTGTATTACAGAAGAGACCAAAGGCATCTCTTTATTGTTTGCTGCTTCTTTTTGGATGATCGAAGCCATGACCAGGACTCTCAGCCACTGCTTTTCATCGTAATTCCCGTAAATTTTTTCAGAGATCTGCTGATACTTCTTTTCAGATTCACGTACGAGAAAACTCATAAGATGTTTTTCTTTGATACCGTAAGGAACATAATAGGTATCTGCATAGATACCGGCTTCCGGGTAGGGTGAGAATTTCAAATAGTATTTGTTCAGTTTAGCAGCATCCAGTTTGAGTTCTTTGGCAAGGAGTTCAAAAAAGAGTTCAGAAGTTTCTCCCGGTATAAGTGTCACTTTGTTGATCACTGCTTGGGCATTTGTAAGTTTATAGAGAAAATCGATACGGTTCAGTTCATTTTTCCCAATGTGTATCCATCCGCTTTGGGGACTTCCCATAAAACGTAAAATATAACTGTCAATAAAAGAAAGTTCATAGCCTTTTTTAGTCAGCTGTGATATAATATTTCCAATAGATCCCTGGGGAATAAAGAGTGTCTGCGTTGTTTTAACGGGGATGGTTGTGTAAAAGGCAAAAGAGATGATAAAAACCAGTATGATGTTCTCTGCCCATACACTCCATGTTCTCCATGTGGTTTTGCGTGATACACTCATTTTTCTGATCGTCCTTTTTCTTGCACTTTTTGCCTGGCTCAAATACGGTATTCATACAGATCATTTTCAAGTAGGCCAGTATGAAATTGACGGATTATACATTAAACTCGATAAAAAGCTTACCCTCCGTGCAGATAAGATCATTTTACCGGAAACAAAAAGAAAGCCTTCTTTTGAAAATATTGATAAAACATTTGATAAGATCAAATATCTTTTTACCTATTTTGATTATATAGAACTGGATGAGATTGATTTTAAGAACAATAAACTGAAATTTCTTTTTGTGGATAATATCCTCTATATCACATCTGATGATTATGAGATCGCAGGAAATATAGAAAGACAAGGGAAAAAACTGATTGCCGATATCTCTTTGCTTTATATTAAAAAGGAGAAGATCAATATTGTCGGTAAATTGAAATATTTTCTCAATAAAGACAGGCTTGAAACTGAGGGTGAGTTTGAAGCGTATCATATCAAAGGGAATTTTGCGGCATTCAAAGAGGGTGATTCTGTTTCATTTGCAATAAAAAGTGATGCCTTCTCTGATTTGAAGACAGTAACAGACAAGCTGCCAATTAAAGAGATCGTAAAAAGCTGGATCGCCGATAAGATCACGGCAAAAGAATACAAGTTGAATTCTTTGGTAGGAAAAGCCCAAATCGTTAATAATGCATTGAAAATGGATTTTAATGCATTGCTCGGTGATGCAACCTTACGACATGTCAAGATCCGATATAAAGACGAACTTGATCCTGTGATCGCACAAGAGGTCAAACTTCTCTATAAGAACCGTGCACTCTATTTTGATATTAAAAAACCGACATATAAAGACAGAGACCTGGACGGTAGCAAGGTTTCCATCAGCAATATGAAAAAAGGGAAGATCGCATTGCTTCATCTTGACCTTCTTGTAAAAAGTGAAATAGACGAGGCGGTACATGAGATTTTAAGAGCCTACCATTTGAACATCCCTGTTACGGAGAAAGGTAAAGCTGTATCGGCAGATATCAATTTAACGATACCACTGAAGAAAAAATATAAAAGTCTCGAAGAGAAGGCCAAGCATAAAGTAAAAGCTTTAATCGATATTCAACTCTCAGAGGGTGATGTGTCTATCAACAATATATTTAAACTGCCTGTATTGGGCGGACAGGTTCACTATGATCAAGGTATCATTGCATTGAAGAACATTCACGTCAAAGAAAAATGGTATGAAGGATTTGTGAATGGAAAAATATATCTTAAACCAAAAAAGGCCGATTTGAAGCTTCAGGTAAAGCATTTTCATTTGGGTAATTCAAAAGATACCTATTTTGATCTGAAAAATAAAGATCTGGCATTAAAGATCGATTATGGAAAACACATTCTTGAAATACCGACATTAAAGATAAAAATAGTACGCAGTGAAAAAGAATTCAAGATACAACTGTTGGATTTGAAGACGATCACACCCTATTTAAAAAAGATGGATATAGAAATAGATGGAGGAAAACTTGATATTGTAACGAAAGATTTTAAGACATACACTTATACTGGTACACTCAAACGCAATTCCTGTTTCTTTTATGACAGGAATGATATTTGCCATACCCGGGTACCATGTAAAGGGAAAATTTCAAAAAATGAATTTATTTTTCAGGCATTCAATGATCGATTATATATTAATGTTGTCAAATCCATCATGCGTGTGAATAATCTCAATATAGACCTTAAAGAATTTTTTGACAGTAGAGAAAAGAATATGCGTGCAAGTACTTCTTCAAGAAAAAGGAAGACCATACATATCATAGGTAAAAAAAGTAAAATTCGATACAAAGAATATACCCTTGTCACAGACAATTACAATATTAAGATTACGCCAAACGGTGATATCACTGCGGTCGGGAATTTGGGAAAAGATAAGGTCAAATTTGTCAAAAGAGGTAAAAATATTACGATCGAAGCACTGCGTATCAAAGACCGGTTGTTGCATCCTCTGATCAATTTCAGAGGGTTGCATAATGGGCGATATTCCTTTAAAAGTCATGGCAACCCGAATAAAACAATGTATGGAGAGATCATTATAGAAGGTGGGGTGATGCGTGACTTCAAAGCCTATAACAATACACTAGCCTTTATCAATACTTTACCTGCTTTGGCAACACTGAATAATCCCGGATTTTCAAAAAAAGGTTTTATGATCAAACATGGAATTGCAAAATATCGTAAAATAAAGAACAAGATCATCTTTGATACCATACATATTGAAGGAACATCAGCCAGTATTGTGGGAAAAGGTGTAATTGATCTGAAGAAAAAAACCATCAATATGAATCTGGCGATCCAAACTGCCAGAGAGTTGGGAAAAGTAGTAGGCAGTATTCCTGTGCTTGGCTACATATTGATGGGTGAAGATAAAAGTATGACGGTAGGTTTGAAGATCACAGGTTCTTTGTCCAAGCCTGTGGTTAAAACTTCAGCGACAAAAGAGTTGCTTAAACTGCCGCTGGATCTTATTAAAAGAACATTCCAGTCACCGGCACATATCACCAATCAGCCATCGAAACCCAAGAAGAAGCCACTGCTGAATATTAAAAAACCGGATCTTTTTAACAGAGTTGCTCCATAACAGTTTATTGCTACTCATTCCTAAGCACGGTTAAGGGATCCGTCTGTGAAGCTTTCTTGGCAGGGTAGAGTGCAGAAAGCAGAATAATGACAGATGTTCCCAGAATGATCAGTCCGAAGTCTCCCATGGTCAAGTCAACCGGAAGTTTGGAAGTACCATAGACATCTGCCGGCATAGAGATAATGTCAAAAGTAGTGAGTATCCAGATACCAAAGCCACCGAGCAGAGTACCGGCTACAATACCTGCAGAACCGATAACAAGACCCAGTCTGAAGAAAATAGATTTTATTTCAGCTTTTGTGGCACCCAGTGTACGCATGAGAGCGATCTCTGAGCGTCGGCTCATTACCGTCATGAGAAGTGAAGAGACGATATTTAAAGAGGCTACCAGAATAATAAGCAGAAGTACAAGGAAAAGGGCTTTCTTTTCCATCTCCATGGCAGCAAAGAAGTTACCGTTCTGTTGCCACCAACCCTCGACGATTACTGTTTCAGGTACGATCTTGCGTATCTTCTCTATCTCTTTCATAGGATCTTCTGTATAGATATGCAAACCATCATAAATACCGTCTGTACGTTTGAGCAGTTTTTCAAAAGCTTCAAGTGACGTATACATGATAGCTTTATCGTATGCTTTCAGTCCTGAATCAAAAACACCATCGATCAGAAAACGTTTCTGCAGGGGCATGGTTCCAAAACCTACAGCCTGTTGTTCTGAAAAGTAGAGAGTGACCTTGTCTCCTTTTGGAGCATTCATTTCATAAGAGAGTGCATCACCGACGACTACTCGGAATTTGTTTGTGGAGTTTCCCTCTGCCTCTGCAAAAATGTGGTTGATCTGTGCTTCTTTGTCAAAATCAACACCATAAAGCAAAGATCCCTGTACCGCCCCTTCATTTTTGGTGATAACCTGCGTGGTGTAGTAGGGAGAGAATTTAAAATGCGGAAATTTCTCTTTAAGTTTTTTAAGCAGATCATCGTTGATAGCATTTTCTTCCACAGGCAAAAGGGTAAGCGGGTAGTTCATCACAAAAAGTTTTTTAGAGAACTCTTTTTGCGTACCGTTCATGATCCCCATAGCGATCATCAATACCATCACCCCCGTAGCGATACCCAGAAATGCCAAAATGGCAGAGATGAAAATAAAAGGATTTTCTTTGTCGTATTTGAGATAGTGCTTAATGATGTGCCTAACAAAAGTTTTGTTAGGCTTGGAGAGTGTTTTGGACATTAGGCCAAAAGACCTTTTTTCGGTCCGCTTTGTCCACAGCAGTTTTTGTATTTTTTACCTGATCCACAAGGACAGGGATCATTTCTTTTTGGTTTTTTAGTTCCTTCAATAGGTTTGAGTTTCGCAGAATCTTCAGTGATCTCACCTTCTTCGTAAGACTGATTGAGCTGCGCATCCGCTACTTCACTTTCCAATTCTTCTCTTATCTGTTCAACTGCTGCCTCTTCCTCTTCCGGAGAAGTAAAGTCAAACTGTACAAGATGCAGTACTTTTACCGCTTCATATTTAATACGTTCTACTAGGTCGGTAAAGAGCTTGTAACTGTCTTGCTTGTATTCGGTAAGCGGATCTTTTTGGTTATACCCCCTGAGTCCGATACCGGTTTTAAGTACATCCATCTCATAAAGGTGGTCTCTCCACTGAGGATCCAATACCTGAAGGTAGAGGATACGTTCGATCTCCGTTCTCTGCTCAGGATCAAGCTGGGACATCTTCTCTTCATACATATTTTCCATCATTTCTGTGATCATCTCTTTGAGCTCTTCAGGTTCTTTGTCTGCAAAGTGCTGAGGATCGACTTCTGTATGAAGCTCTTCTTTTATAAGTTCAGCAAGCTTTTCAACATTGAAATCTTCTTTAGGCATACCTCCAAAGATCTCACACTCTGTTAAGAGATGGTCAATATATTCAGAACGGTTCTCTTTGATCTTCGCAGCAATATCGAATTCCGTATCAAGCAGCTGGTTTCTGAAGGCATAGATCGCTTTTCGTTGGTGGTTGGCAACATCATCATACTCAAGAATATGCTTTCTTGACTCGTAGTGCTGATTTTCCACTTTTTTCTGTGCTTTTTCAACCGAACGTGTTACGATCTTGGAGTCGATGTATTCTCCCTCTTCTACACCCAGTTTGTTCATGATGTTTCTGATCTTCTCTCCTCCGAAAATACGCAGAAGGTTGTCATCAAGGCTAAGGAAGAATTGACTCTCTCCCGGATCACCCTGACGGCCTGAACGACCTCTTAACTGGTTGTCTATACGTCTACTTTCATGTCTTTCCGTACCGAGGATCATCAATCCGCCAAGCGCTCTTACTTCATCATCTATCTTAATGTCAACCCCACGTCCCGCCATATTGGTTGCAACAGTTACGGCACCTTTATGACCGGCATTTTTAATGATCTCCGCTTCCTGCTCATGGTTCTTCGCATTGAGCATGTTATGGGGGATCTTCTCTTTTCTGAGTCTTTCATCGATCATTTCTGATTTTTCAATGGAAGCCGTACCGATCAGTACAGGCTGACCTTTTGAATTCAACTCTTTGACTCTTCTGACCACAGCATCAAGCTTTTCACGTTCTGTGTTGTAGATAAGGTCATTTTTGTCATCTCTGGCAATAGGTACATTGGTAGGGATAGAGATAACATCAAGGTTATAGATCTGTGCAAATTCTGTGGCTTCGGTTTGTGCCGTACCGGTCATACCTGCCAGTTTTTCATACATTCTAAAGTAGTTCTGGTATGTGATCTCTGCAAGCGTCTGTGACTCTTCCTGTATCTCCACACCCTCTTTGGCTTCCAGTGCCTGGTGCAGTCCTTCAGAGTATCTGCGACCTTCTGAAAGTCTTCCTGTAAACTCATCTACAATGATGATCTCATTGTTCTGTACGACATAGTCTACATCTTTTTCAAAAATGTAATGGGCTTTGAGTGCTTGGTCGAGGTGATGGGAAAGGGCTGCATTCTCAAGAGAATAGAGGTTCTCTACCTCAAAAAGATCCTGTGCTTTTTGAAGTCCCTGTTCGGTCATCACGATGGTTCTGTTCTTCTCATCGACAATGAAGTCACCGGTGGTCTGTTCATCCTCACCCGGTTTTGTTTCTATTTTTTCTCCACGTTCCATCTGGTTGGCTATCTTGTCTGCCTGTGCATAATGGTTATGGTCTCTCTGTGTAGGACCGGAGATGATCAACGGAGTTCTTGCCTCATCGATCAGAATGGAGTCCACTTCATCGACGATAGCATAGTAGTGGTCACGCTGTACTTTCTCTTCGGCACGTACCTTCATGTTGTCACGCAGGTAGTCAAAACCGTATTCGTTATTTGTACCGTAAGTAATGTCGGCATCGTACTGGGCTTTTCTTTCCATTTCATCATGGATATCTGTGGTAATGCATCCCACGCTGTATCCCAGGAAGTTGTAAAGTACACCCATCTCTTCGCTGTCTCTTTTTGCCAGGTAGTCATTCACGGTAACGACATGTACCCCTTTGCCTGTCATGGCATTGAGTACAACAGCAAGTGTGGCGACAAGTGTTTTACCTTCACCGGTCTTCATCTCTGCGATGTCACCGTCGTTGAGTACCATACCTCCGACCATTTGTACATCATAGTGTCTGAGTCCAAGTGTTCTTTTACTTACTTCTCTGGTAATGGCAAATGATTCATAAAGTACATCATCAAGTGTTTTGTTACCGCTCTGTACTTCTTCTTTCAGTGCATTGAATGCAGCCTTAAGCTCTTCATCACTTAACTTTTCATAGTTTGATTCAAGTACATTGATGTTTTTGACTCTTTTGAGATACCCTTTAACAATTTTGTCATTTCTTGTGCCAAAGACTTTAAGAACACTTTTTATCATTTTTATTTGCCTACTTTACTAATTATATGGCAAATATTTTATCTAAAAAGTGATTAATAATCAGTTAGGAACGACAGAGACACAGTTGTTTCACTATTTTTTGTGACAATGTATGTGCCTAAAGTGGTATTTTGGGTTGTTTAATATATAATTAACGCTCTTAAAAGGATAAAAATGACAAGTGTTACAAGCGTTAAAACGCAGTGCAACAAATTACTAAATTATTTGTGTGAAACAGAGTACAGTGAGGCAGAAAATGCTGAATCTTAGACAAGTGTTACTGATCTTGATCTTGAGTATATCTGTGTTTGCAGAAGGGATTGATACCCCGGAGAATTTTCAGGCCGATTTTACACAAATGATCACAAATCCCAAGAAAAAAGTCATACATTATTCAGGTAAAGTCTATTTTTCGGAAGGTTCAAAACTGAAGTGGGAATATACCAAACCGACGAAAAAAGAGGTGTGTACTAACGGGTTTGAACTCCTGGTGGTCGACCATGACCTTGAGCAGATCTCACAATACAACATTTCTAAAGGATTTGATCTTGGAAAGATCCTTAAAAAGGCAAAATTGCACAGTAAAAATATTTATGTAGCGGAGTATGAAGGTAAACAGTATACCTTGCAGGTCGATAAAAAACACAGATTGGAAGCAGTCGCCTATTTTGATGATCTTGACAACAAAGTACAGATCGCGTTTAGACATATCAAGTATGGTAAGGGAAAACTCTCTTCTAAAAAAATGCAGTGCCGCAAGCCAAAAGCATATGATTTCATAAAGGGATAAAATGAATGATATTGTCTGTAAAATAAGCAATGACTCCGGCTATATGGTGATGGTCGCCATTGCTATCGTTATCTTACTTTTTGTTGTTCTGATGGTGGTCATTTCCAGTATGCGTATCAAAAGTTATAAAGACAGATTCATCAATACCGAAATAGATAATCAGGAGAAAGAAGCGCTTATCGCCGATCTCCAGAATGAATTGCAAAATCTAAAAATAAAAAATGCACAAAATGAGCAGGAACTGCAGCAGTTTGCAGAAACAAGAGAAAAACTGGGTGATACGGAAAGCAAACTGGAACATTTGCAGACAGCACACAATGCGCTTGAAAAACTGCAAAGTGAAACACGTGCAGAACTGGACCATACACTCAATATTTTTGGAAAACTGACAGAAGAACATAAAGCACTGAATGAAAAGTTCGAAGCAGTACAGGAAGACAACAACAAGCTTCATGTCAACAATGCACGTCTTTTAATGAAACTGGAAAGTGAAGCAAGATTTGCTTCTGAAATGGAAAAAAGATCAAACCATGATAAAGGATAATGTATGAGTAAGATCACCCTGTGGCACAACCCAAGATGTTCAAAATCAAGAAATGCAGCAGCATTACTGGAAGAAAAAGGTGTAGATGTTGAAGTTGTAAAATATCTTGACACCCCTCCAAGCAGAGATGAGATCGTTGAAATGTTAAAGATGCTGGGTATTACAGCCAGAGAGTTGATGCGAACGAAAGAAGATATTTACAAAGAGTTGGGGCTTAAAACTGTGGAGGATGAAGATAAACTTATTGATGCTATGGCAGCAAATCCAAAGCTGATCGAAAGACCGATCGTGATTAAAGACGGAAAAGCAGCCATTGGCAGACCCATAGAAAATATTATAGAGCTTTTAGACGCATAAATTTACTACAGTAGTGGTCAGGCATGCCTGACCATTACGTTATTATTCCAACTCTCCATTTCCATAATTCTCAAACAGATAGTTTGTGACATCATCTATATCTTTTTGTGTTTTAATAGGGGCTTTGAAAACAGTGATCATCTTGATGACTTTGTCATGCCAGAATTTTTTGGATTGTTTTCCCTGATTGATGATATACCCAAAAGAGTGGCACATATTACATTTGCCTTTGGTCGAGTACATGCCTTTTCCGGGTTTCATCGGAAAGTCTACGTAAGGCATAGTGATACCTGTATCTGCTAAAAGGCTTACTGTCAGGAAGAGAATTGTTAAAAGTATTTTTTTAAGACTTGTCATTATGCTACCACCTCTACGCTTACTTCATCAATACCGTTATATTTGTATCCGCCATGATTCCATTTGATATCTTGAGGAAAAGGCTGTACTTCCCCTTTTTCATTGCTTGCTTTACAGAGTATGCTCAGTGTACCGTTTTCTGATGGTTTGAGTGAATAGGAGAAAGCCCGGTAGGCGTACTTGCCCTGGCTTCCGTCATCGAGTTTTGCATCATTCCATGTAGTGCCATTATCTGTAGAGATCTGCACCGTTTTAATGCCATGCCCGCCATCAAACGCCACACCTCTGACGATGAGTTCAGCACCTTGTTTGACTTTTGTCCCTGTCTGCGGGTACCCAATGAGTGAGTTTACATTCATCTCTTCGATCGGTTTGGTCTTTGCTGCCAGATTGTCAGGCGTTTCACACTCACAGTCATTGTCCGGTATGCGGTAGGCATGATCCATGAAATGTAGTTTTTGTCTCTCCTTGGTTACTGTAATGTGTGAAAGCATTTTGATCCATGAGTCTGAGTAGACACCGGGGATGATGAGCCTTAGCGGGTATCCATTGAGGTAAGGAAGTTCTTCTCCATTCATCTCATAGGCAAGGATAATGTCGTCATGGATCTCATCGATCTTCACTTCGCGGATGAAGTCAGCAGTTTCATTGTAGACAGCTTTTTCCTCACCGTTAAACCCAACCCAGGATGCACCCTCTTTAAGTCCTGCCTTTTGAAGTACATCTTTTAAACGGACTCCTTTCCATTTGGCACATCCCATAGCGCCGA
>JAMONL010000017.1 GCA_027065815.1 Sulfurovum sp. | reverse complement strand
TGGCGTATGAGGTAGAACCTACAAGCGTACTTATCTCCAATTCATCATCGTTTGTTGTTTCCAGTGAAATACTGTTTAATGCAATATTCTGATGCAGTTCTCCTATAGTGTCGACCGATAGCAGTTCCAACAGTGCCTTGTCCGCTGCTATAATATGGTTTGTATGGTTTATGATATAATACATTTTATCTCTAACTCCTTATTAATTACTTTCTTTTTCTAATAGATCTGCATAGACGGGAAGTATCTCGGAAACCTCATTGTCTGTAGCGGGTCTTCTTGCAGCAGAATATCCTGTAAGTTCACCATCGTTGTAAATAGGTGATATATGTGAATATACCCAGTAGTAACGTCCGTCTTTACGAAGGTTCTTTACCAGCCCGGACCAGTCTTTCCCAGCTTGTATGCTGTCCCATACTTCTTTAAACGCAGCTTTTGGCATATCCGGATGTCTAATAATATTGTGATTCTTGCCTATGAGTTCAGATTTGTCATATCCTGCGATCGTGCAAAACTTTCGATTGGCATAGGTGATGATACCTTTGAGGTCGGTGGAACTCAGGATCAATCCATTCGTAAAAATATATGCTTCATCAATTGGATCAGGTCTGTACATGTTTTCTCCCTTGTTTAGATGTCCAAATCTAAATATAGCTATTAAAACCATATAACAATTAAACTAAAAATAGATTGAAATATGTGTTTTTTTAGTAAAAAATATTAAAATGTACGGAGTTTTTAAATATTCTTTTTAATAATAGTTGAAATTTTCTTATTCGTAACTTTCTCCAACTCTTCTTCTGAAGCATTTTCAATGGCTTCAAATGTCCCAAAGTAGTCAATAAGTTTTTTTACAGTTGCCTTGCCGATTCCTTTTTTATTGAGCAGTGATATCTGTGTGTCTTCTTTTCGTTTCCTGTTTTGATGGTAGGTAATGGCATAACGGTGTGCTTCATCTCTTTGTCTCTGTATCCAGTGCAGACGTTTGTCATTGGGTTTGAGTTCAATGATACCGTCTACTGTATGAATAAGGTCTTTGGCTGCGCCCTTTGCCCTGTGTGCCTTGGCATCAAGTTTCTCTTTGGCGATGGCAATGACATCAAGGTTGATATTTTCAGCTTTGAGTAAAGTAATGGCCAGATCCAGATTTGCTTTTCCGCCATCAAGGATCCACAAGTCGGGAGCAGGATGTATTTTGAAATCTGACATACGTCTGGAGAGCATCTCTTTCATCTGCCCGTATTCATCTTTGGCTTCCAGTATATAACGTCTATAGCTGCTTTTGTCCCATGTCCCTTCATGCCATACGACCATCCCGCCTACCGTCGCGACTCCCATCATATGTGAATTGTCAAAGGTTTCTATGCGGTAAGGGATGGTACTGAGGTCACAGAGGTCTGCGATCTTCTGCTCGAGTATAGTATTGCTGTCGGTTTTACGCAAGAGTTCTTCACAATTTTTCACTGCCAGTGCAATGAGTTTGGCTTTTGGCCCTATTTTGGGTGTGAGTATCTCTATTTTTTTGCCAAAACGTGCGGAGAGGGTCTGGGCAACCTGTGCTGCATCTTCAAAGTGATGTGCAGTGAGGATCTGTTTGGAAATATTGGGTGTATCCACGGTGTAAAACTCTAACAGTGCCTGTTTGTAGGCTTCATTTTCATCGAAAATATGGGTATGTCTGAAGTAACTGTGTGAAGAAGAGATGATCTTTCCTCCCCGCATAAAGAGCTTGACCATCACTCCTCGTTCATCTCCGTTCATAATGGCAAAGATGTCAAGGTCCAGTGCATTGGCAAGGTCTATACCTGAAGAGATGCTAAGTGTACTGATAGCCTGCATGTTGTCCCGCAGAGCTGCAGCTTCTTCAAAACGTTCCTGTTCTGCAAGATCCATCATACGCTTCTGCAAAGCATTCAGCAGATCCTTTCGTTTTACAATGGAGTGTTTTGCTTTTTGCACGATCTTGGCATACTCCTCCGGTGTTATTTTGCCTTCACAGGGTGCCAGACACTTGTTGATCTGGTAGAATAGACAGGCTTTTCCTTCTTTGAGACAGGATTTTTTCTGAACCAGAGGATAGACTTCATACAGCGTATCTAAAAGAGCTCTTCCTCCGACAGGAAAGGGGCCGTAATAGATGATGTTTTTCCCTTTTACTACTTTTCTGGTGATCTCGAAGCGGGGGTAGGGTGTTGATTCATCAATGTAAATATAGGGATAAGTTTTGTCATCTCTGAGCAGAATATTGTATTTGGGCTTGAGTTGTTTGATCAGTGAATTTTCAAGTATGAGGGCATCCTCTTCTGATTCAACTACAATATACTCTAGGCTTTCGGCTTCATGCAGCATCTTAATGATACGTGTACTCTGTGCTGCGTTGGGTGTAAAGTCAGGTGTGAACCGCCAATAGCTTTTGACCCTGTTCTTGAGATTTTTGGCTTTCCCTACGTACAGCAGTTTGCCTTTTTCATTAAAATACTGATATACACCGGGTGTGGAGGGAAGGTTCTGTATGGTTGTTTTCACTGAATATTTTCTTTGATAATGGCTTTTGTCTCTTGAAATTTTTCCTGGATCTCACTGTCCATATCATCTAGGTCAAACTGGGCAGAAGAGAGTTCATTATAGTAGGGTACTGTGGTTATTTCCGACTCCTCTTTTATGATGGAGCGGTATTTGCTGTGAAAGACCACTACTTTGTCTGCTTTCATCATTTTACACTCTGGATCGAGTGAAGCTATTTGTGTTAATATGCTTTTTAATAAATCTCTATTATAATTAAGTTCCATTTTAAAGCCGGGATGCGTAACGGCTACGAAAAGTGTATCGTTTTTGATGTAGATGAAGGCAACAGCTTTTTGCCATTTCTTGCCTAAAAGCGAAATGTACTTTTTGTAGCAGTTTTCCTGCTTTAAATATCTGAATTGAGGTTGGTTGCTAAGATGAGACAAAATTACAGACGCTTTTTTCATGTTTTTATTATAACATCTGTTTGCTGTATGGCACTGGCTGGATGTGGACATAAAACGGATCCGGTCTATGTACCCGACAGTAATGCAACAGCAAAAGGTTAAGTTTGGAAAAATATGATGTTCTTATAATCGGTGCCGGTATCGCCGGGCTGTATGCTGCGATGCAACTGCCTAAAAGTAAAAAAGTATTGGTGGTCTGTAAAGATATCCCCTGGGAGTGTAATACTTTTTATGCTCAGGGTGGTATGACCACGGCACTGAATGAAGCAGATGTCCCTCTGCATGTTTCGGATACCATGGCAGCCGGAGCTTACCATAATAATAAAGAAGCGGTAGAGATCATGTCTGAAACTTCTCTTGAAACCACAGCAGATATCATTGCAAAAGGAATGGCGTTTGATAAAGATGAAGCAGGCAATATTCTTTACACCAAAGAGGCTGCACACTCTGTAGAACGTATCATTCACGCCGGTGGGGATGCTACAGGACGCTATATGCACTATTTTATGATGGTGCAGAACAAACACCAGTTACAGAAAAATACTCTGGTCTACGATCTTCTGATTGAAAATGGAAGGTGTTACGGGGTCAAGGCGACGGTCAATTATGAACCGACCACTATTTATGCGGATGATGTGATCATCGCTTCGGGAGGTGTTGGTTCACTCTATGCGTATAATACCAATTCACGTACAGTTTCTGCCGATATTCATGGGATCTGTGTTGAAAAAGGGATCGAGCTTTCCGACATGGAATTTATGCAGTTTCACCCGACTGTTTTTGTAGACACACCTTATGCCAGAAAGCTGCTTTTGACAGAAGCATTGAGAGGTGAAGGGGCACATGTGGTGGATGAAGAGGGAAAACGTTTTTTATTTGATTATGATGAACGTGGTGAGCTTGCGAGTCGTGACATTGTGGCACGCGGGATTTTTAAACATAAACGTGAAACGGGCAGACAGACCTATCTTGATTTCTCTATGTTCGAAGAAGAGTGGTTTGAACATCGATTCCCGAATATTACCCGGACATTCGGTACATTGGGATACCACTTCCCTAAAGACAGAGTCCCTATTTCTCCGGCATTCCATTATGCCAACGGAGGTATAAAATGTGATACACATGGCTGTATCCCTGGAATGGAAGGGCTTTATGTCATTGGAGAGGCAGCAAGGACCGGGGTACACGGTGCGAACCGTCTCGCTTCAAACTCTCTGCTTGAGGGTGTGGTTTTTGCAAAACGAGCGG
>JAMONL010000016.1 GCA_027065815.1 Sulfurovum sp. | reverse complement strand
TATTGCTGGTGCGGCAATTGCTTTTGCAGCAAAAGACAGTATTGCAAACATTTTTGGTTCCATTGCTATTTTGGCAGGTGATATCTTTGAACAGGGAGACTGGATAGAGAGCAAAGACGCAAATGGTACAGTCGTTGAAATCGGTCTGCGTGCCACGACCATCAGAACCTTTGACAATGCACTCATCTCTGTACCTAATTTTGAACTCTCTAACGGGGGTGTCAAGAACTGGACAAGAAGGCGTATTGGAAGACGTATCAAGATGAATATCGGTGTAACCTATGAGTCTGATTTTAACGATATCAAAACAGCCATAGAAGAGATAAGGCTCATGCTGAAAGAACACCCAGGTATTGCCAATGAATACACATCATTTGCTAACTCAGACAGGCATGCCAAGCTGGTTTCCATTGAAGATTTCAAAGGGATCAAACGTACGACACTGGTCTACATGGATGAGTTCGCTGATTCAAGTATCAATATACTTCTCTACTGTTTTTCCCGTACTGTTGTCTGGGCAGAATGGCTTGAGGTCAAAGAGGATGTAATGTTCAAGATCGCGGAAATACTCAATAAGAATAACCTTGAATTCGCCTACCCTACCATGGTGATACATCAGGCAAAAGAGGAAGAGAAGTAATAAAAAAGTAAGACTAGATCTCTTTCAGCATCACCATCTCTATACCGTTATCTTTTATGATCTGACCAAGGTCTGTCATAATACGGTGACGGATATCGCTGTATTGCATCTCTGTTGTTGCTATGACAAAGAAACTCACACCAAAATAGATACCACGCTTGGTAAAATCGTTGACACCGGTCAGTATGATCTTCTTGCTGTTCACCGCTTCATGTTCGCGTAAAAAAGTGCTGATCTCAATATCTAATTTATCCAAAACCGCTTTGGGTGTATCAAGGGCAAAGTAGAAGTCACTGTCTACTCTCATTGCTTCACGTTCAGAGTAGTTGTCGATCATCTCTTGTGTAATTTTGTTATTGGGGACGGTCAAAATAGTATCTTGTGTTGTACGTATTTTTGTTGATCGTATACCCACATTGGTGATCACACCAATGTCTGAACCGATCCTTATCCTGTCTCCGGTCTTAAAGGGTCTGTCTGCAATGATAATGGCTGATCCAAAAAAGTTGGCAATGGTATCTTTCGCCGCAATGGCAAAGGCCAGACCCCCTATTCCCAGTCCTGCAACCACTGTTTTATAGGGAATACTGAATATCTCGGCTACAGTGAATATGGCAGCCGTGATGATCAATATACGAAAAATACTACCAAGAAGAGAGACGATGATCTCATCTACATTCGTGGATGTTTTTTTAGCCCTGATCAATAAGATAGCAAAAAAGATAGATACCAAATTATACAATATCCATGTCACAGAGACAACCATAAGTAAATGTGTAAATGCCTTGATCAAAGAAAAAATAATATTGGGAAGTCCCAGTTGATGTGCAGCATTCAATAATACCACTGCAAAAGTACCAATTTGGACCGGCCTAATGTAACGCAGGGTGATCATCTCCTCTGTCCAGCGCTTAGTGATATAGAATTTCTTGAAAAAGTAAATAACAACATAACGAATAAGCCAGGCAATACCCAAGGCGATCAAAACAATGAAGCCCAGTAAAATAATTTGCCAGATTTCCGAATAATTCACCTTGTGCAATAACCAGGGAGAGATACTTTTTGCTGTGCTTTTCAGTTTAAAATAGAGGTTATTCTCAGAGATCGCTTTAGTGGGATATTTTTCTTTGACATTTTCCATCTCATTATAAAGTTCATCGATAGTCACAAGCGTCTGCGGTGCAAACTGCCAGACAGTTTTACCGTTAACCATATAAGGAGCAATGATAATATTGTCAATATCATGGTAAAAATGCACATACGGCTTTTTACTTTTTGGATCGTTTGGGATCTCCTGGTAGACCATGGTCGAAATACGATCCATCACACTCTTAAGATAGTAAGCTAAGAGCGGTGCCTGCCACTCATGTATGGCAGGATCAACTTCTGAAAGATTCAACGTGGAGATCACATACTTTTTTCCCCCTTCTTCCCAGTGGTCATACTCTTCGTAAAAGGTACGTATGGTAGCTCTTGGTGTGGATAGAGAAAGATTGGCATTGGGATCGATCTCATATTTTCCTCTTGCTTTTAAAAGTGCTTTGAGTGTACGCTGTAATACATCTTCATTAGGTAGTTTTATCTTCCAGTTGTTACTTCCTCCCTCCTGTATAAATGATACAGGGACAGTAACATCTGTACCCAACTGATGCAGCACAATAGAGTGACTCTCTAATGCGCTTTTTTTAAAAAAGTCCAGACTCTCTACCATACACTCATCAATAATATTAAAGAATTTTTGCGACAATGCCAGTTTTGCAGCATGCCTGAGCTGTTTTTGTTCATCACTGAATTGTAAAATATCCATTGTTTTTTCGAGAATTTCGTAATTCCCTGCTCTTACTGCATTTCCCAAGGCAAGAAAAGAGTAAAAGGCTTTTAAGGGTGTGCTTGTATTCACGTCAACTGCAGAAAAATGAGTCTCTTTACTTGGACGTATACCGGTCATCCAGTTACCATACTGACTATTGCCAAAGAAAGAGTTGCCGCTTTTGCTCAGGGTGAGCGTGATTTTATTTTTTACACCATTTTCATTGTGTGTGACAGCAGTCAATACATTGTCTTTTATTTTCCCCTGAAGTGTACCGTTTGAAGGTTCATAAGTTCCGTTTACATCGGAGCCGTGCTGTTCCAGTTGCAAAATGAAGATACCCGATACCCAGTTCACATGCCATTTTCCGGTCCAGTTGGTCGCAGAAGCAAATATAGCCGTATTTAAAATGATCCACAGAAACAAAAAACGCATAGTCAATTTCATCCGAGAAGCCTTTCATCGAACATTATTGTTTAGTATAGCAAAAAAAGAGGTCTTAGCGTACAGAAAAGTTCTGTAAGGCTTTAAGCTTCTCCTCATACATTTTAGCTTTTTCCAAATCGCCTGCCTGTTTGTAATAATAGCCCAAAGCAGAAATGATCTGCTGGTTGCCACTGTGCTTTTTATAGGCTTCTTCAAGTATTTCAATGGCTTTTTGAGGCTCTTTCTCTGCCAAAGCAATGGCATATACATAGGCAAAACGGGCATTTTCAGGAGAGAGTGCCAGTGCTGTTTTGAGTTCTTCAAGCGCTTTGTCAGAAACTTTGTTCCTTACATACCATAAGCCTAAAGCATGGTGCAATATACCCATCTCTGGCAAAATAGAAATCCCTTTCTCCAAGACCTTAAATGCTTCATCGTTTTTTCCCTGCTGCATTAAGAAGTTACTGTAATTAATGTAAGCCGGTACAAATTGCGGTTGCAAATGCAAAGCTTCTTTATAGGCTGCTTCAGCTTTTTCTGGCATTTTACGGTTGCTGTAGTAGATACCGAGTGAAAGCTGGGACTCAGGACGTTCTGCCGTGAAAAGCAGTGTTTTTTCATATTCGTCAAAAGCCTTTTCAAGCACTTTTTTCGTTTTGGCATCTATCTGCCCAAGAGGGAAGGCAGCCAGCTGACGTGCCGCTTCTATCCTGACTATTTTGACCGGGTCTTTCAGCATTTCAAAGGTCTGTTTCATACGCATCTTCGGAGGAAATGCTTCCAGCGCCTGCAAGGCTGCTCTACGTACTTTTACATCAGGTCTTCTCAGCATTTGAAGTGTGGTTGTGTAGGTTTGTTTGGAAGGATAATTCCCCAGATATGCTGTCACTGTTGCTTTTGCAATATTGGGAGCATCACCCATCAGTACTTCGTAAAGTGCTTTGGGTGCACCTTGGGCATTCGTTCTTAATGCCTGTAGCGCATGGGCAAAATTCTGTTTACCTACAGGTGTCTTTCCATACCATTTTTTTACTGCATCTGCAGCCCATACGGCATCTTTGTCTGTATGGCAGAGATTACAGGCATTGGGCACCTCTTTCATCTCTACCGAGATATCCGGTCTTGGAATACGGAAAGAGTGATCATTACGGCTGTCCACACCCATATAGGTTCGTGCAGGCATATGACAGCTGATACAGGAACTGCCTGCACTTCCAGCTTTATGTTTGTGGTGTGAGGTCGCCGTATATTTCTCTTCTTTATGGCATTGATAACAGACCTTGTCTCCCTCTGCCCTTCGTTTTAAGGTATGAGGATTATGACAGTCTGTACAGGTTACCCCTTTGGC
>JAMONL010000015.1 GCA_027065815.1 Sulfurovum sp. | reverse complement strand
TAACTTCACACTTAACTTTTTTGCCAATTCAACTGAACGGTTCTGCAAGACTTTTGCTCCCAGTGAAGCCAGTTCAAGCATTTCATCATAAGAGATCACATCAAGCTTCTTTGCATTCGGTTCAATACGCGGGTCTGTTGTATAAATACCGTCTACATCCGAATAGATCTCACACTGGTCGGCATCGATCGCCGCAGCCAATGCAACAGCGGAAAGGTCAGAACCTCCGCGTCCCAGAGTGGTTACTGAACCACTCTTGTTGATCCCCTGAAACCCTGCTACGATCACGATCTTTCCCTCTTCAATCGCAGATTTAACCGCTTTGGGATCAATAGATTCAATACGTGCATAGGTATGAGTGTCATCGGTCACAATACCTGCCTGACGTCCTGTCAGAGCAACCGCATTATAACCTCTCGCCTGCAAAGCAATGGAAAGCAGTGCCGCTGTCACCCGTTCACCGGAGCTTAAAAGCATATCCATCTCTTTTTTGGCAGGTTCAGAAGTAAAATGCTCTGCATATCCTATCAGTTTATTGGTCTCACCGCTCATTGCGGAAACCACTACAACCACATCATTGCCTGCTTCTCTTGCTTTTGCCACACGGTTGGTCACATTCTCAATCCGTTCAACATCCCCAACACTTGTACCACCGTACTTATGTACCACTAACATTCTCTTATAAACCTTTTATTTTATTAAAACCGGACCTTTTAAATCAAACCTTCCTGTATAAAGTGATTAATCACTCTACGATACACTCTGCGTTTAAAATAAGTCACTTTCTGAAACAGATCATCATACGCTACAAACTCATACTCTTTAAATTCCGGAATTTCAAATGCCTGCAGATCGATCTTGGATTCATCTTTAAGACGAACCAGAAAATATTTCTGTGTCTGACCGTCAAAAGGATACTGTTTTCCTTTGGCCGTTGTTGGAAAATCATAAGTGATCCACTCCGGGAATTCACCTAATATTTCAACATCATTACAACCGATCTCTTCCATCAACTCTCTTAAAAGAGCATCTTGCGGTGTCTCACCCTCATCAATCCCCCCCTGAGGAAACTGCCAGGCATTTTTGATATCACTTCTATGTGCAACAAAGAATTCACATTTATCAGGATATTTTGAAGAGAGTATGATCGCTGCAACATTCGGTCTATACCTTTTCATGCATTCCATCCACTACTCATTTTAATTATCAGGAACTACGTTTCCCGATTTTATATTATTTTTTACATTTAAAGAGATTCCTCTCTAAAATTCTGATATTATTCTACCTAAAATGCGGTTATAAGCATATGAAAGAGTGTAAAATTTGTTAGCATATATACACATCCCCTACTGTGATTCCAAATGTCACTACTGTTCTTTCAACTCTTATGTTGACAAATTCGATACCCGTGCCGACTACATGAAAGCCCTGCACCGACAACTTGTTTTTGAACTGGAAAGATTTGAAGCCAACGAGAACAGCATTGAAACCCTCTTCATCGGAGGAGGTACGCCTTCGACAGTTTCACCTGAGCTCTATGCACCCATTTTTGAACTGCTCAGACCTTACCTGAAAAATGATGCAGAGATCACCACAGAGGCCAACCCTAACTCAGCCACAGAATTCTGGCTTAGTGGTATGAAAGCTTTGGGTGTGAACCGCATTTCATTTGGTGTACAGAGTTTTGATAAAAAAAAACTCACAGAGCTCAACCGTGCACATACACCCCAACAGGCGAAAGAAGCCATTTTAAACGCTCATGTACTGGCTTTTGAACACCTTTCACTTGACCTTATCTATAACTACCGGGGTGACACAAAAACCTTACTTGAAAATGACATAAAACAGGCATTTGAACTACCGATAGACCACATTTCAGCCTATGAGCTCACCATTGAAGACGGTACCAAATTCTCCTCCACACCCGAAGTAAGACAGGAAGATGAAAATCTTGCTTTCTTTGTTGCAGATGAAATTATAAAAAGAGGATTCCCCGCCTATGAGATCTCCAATTTCGGAAAATATCAAAGCAGACATAATAAAGGCTACTGGGAGTTGGAAAATTACATTGGTGCGGGGGCAGGTGCTGTAGGTTTTCTCAAAGATACAAGATTTTATCCTCAAACAGGCATAGAAGCATATATTAATGATCCATTGAAAATCACAGAAGAACATTTAAGCAGCGATGAACTGCTTACGGAAAGACTGTTTTTAGGATTACGCAGTAATGTTGGTATAGAAAAAAGTATATTGACGGCTGATATGTCAACCAAAGCAAAACTGCTTGCTGATGAAAAGAAACTTACTGAGAGTAGAACCCATTACTTCAATAAAAACTACTTCTTAAGTGATGAATTGGCACTTTTTATTTTAAATTAAAACCATCACAATATGGAAGTACTTGAAAAAATATTAATTTTATGTTGCGTGGATTAAGATAAATTCATGCCTCGTTTCTGCATCTTTTAGAATAATTCGCTAAAATACATCAATTAAAACAAAGGCAAAATAATGTTTGGCATCGGATTTACCGAAATACTTCTCATTTCTATTATTGCAATACTCTTTTTAGGTCCGGATAAACTTCCTGAAACTATGGTGCAGATCGCAAAGTTCATCAAGGGTGTTAAAAAAACCGTTGGCGATGCAAAAGGCGCACTTGAAGAAGAGATGAAAATTGCAGACCTTAAAGATGAAGCACTCAATTATAAAAAACAGCTCGACTCAGCTACCTCTGAATTACGAAGTTTTAAAAATATCGACCTGGATGACATTTTAGAAGATGAACCGAAAGAGAAAAAAGCAGCAAAACCTGATAGGGAAGAGCCTATCAGCGAAACGAAAGTGGAACAAAAAAATGACGTAGTAACATTTAAAAAGAAGTCTCACAAGAAAAAAGAAAAAACATCTGATGAGCACACAGAAAAAGTGGCAGAGAATACAGGTGATGAAAAGATAGAGAAAAAAGAAGGTAATGCCTAATGTTTGATGATATACGTCCCCACCTTGTTGAACTTAGAAAAAGACTGGGACTTTCAGTTCTTTCTGTTTTCATTGCATTCATCATTGCATTTACTTTTCACAATGCCATATTAACATGGATCACCGCACCTCTGAACAATGCACTGACTGAAGTTGGACGCATTATTGAAACACAGGATAAAGCCACATGGAGTATGAAAACGGAAGAAAACAATGTATCCATGACCGTACAGAGTAAACCTTCCGATGTTGCACAGAAACTGCAGGATCGCTTGAGTGAAGCTTCCAAGATCGCAGATACAAAACTCAGTCTTATTCTTGAAGAGGCAGCCAAGGCAGCCAAAGACCTTAGTCTTTCACTGAAGCTCCTTGATGAGAACCTGAGCAATATCACATCTCATAATGAATTTGAAGGGAAGATCACAACACACCAGGTCGGAGGTGCATTCTTCGTCGCGCTAAAGGTCTCTTTCTTTGCCGGTCTGCTTGGTGCGATGCCTTTTATACTTTATCAGCTATGGCTTTTTATTGCGCCGGGACTCTATAACAATGAGAAGAAGATGGTCATCCCCTTTGTGGCAGGTGGATCGATCATGTTCTTTATCGGTGTTATATTTGCCTATTATGTGGTTACACCATTTGGTTTTCAGTTTCTAATCACTTTTGGATCTTTCCTCTATACCCCGTTCATCAATATTGAAGATTATGTCGGTTTCTTTACCAAGATCATGCTTGGTTTTGGTGTCGCGTTTGAACTTCCGGTCTTTGCTTACTTCCTGGCACTTTTAGGGTTGGTCACAGACCGTACACTCAAAGATTTTTTCAAGTATGCCGTGGTCATCATCTTCGTACTCGCCGCCCTCTTGACACCACCGGATATTTTAACCCAACTTCTTATGGCAGCACCGCTTATTATACTTTACGGCGTATCTATCCTTATCGTTCGTGCGGTCAACCCGGATAAAAGTGAACCTGAAGAAGATGACGAGGAAGACGATGATGAAGAAAACAAGGCAGATAAAAGCTAAATGTCTTCAGAATCTTCGCCTGAGCTTCTTACAAAAAATTACGACTATGAACTCCCTGAGGGATTCATAGCCACCACACCTGTTCACCCCAGAGATCATGCAAAGCTGCTTGTGTATGATAGAAAAACTGACAGCATCACCCATACGACTTTTCAGCATCTGTTAGACTTTGTTCCCAAAGAGTGTGATATATTTCTCAATGATACCCGTGTCATCAAAGCCCGTATTTTTGGCAAAAAAGAGAGTGGA
>JAMONL010000014.1 GCA_027065815.1 Sulfurovum sp. | reverse complement strand
GTAAGGGTACAAAAATAAGCAGTGCATTGTAAACCAACTCATGAATTTCTTTAATGTCGTGCGCGGTATCTTTTAGCAGTCCTAATTCCTGGTAAAAATGGATGACAAGACCGCTTACAGTCATAAAAGCAATGACTATATAAATGGCAATATATCCAAGTTTTACAATCTTTTTATGCAGACTTTCTTCTTTTAAATTTTGATAATTTTGTTTACCGCTTTGTGTAAAAAAAAGTGCTATTCTCCAGACTACTAAAGCAGCCAAAGCATATCCCAGTAGTATATGCCACTCCCACATAGGTGCACGGATGGATTTGGCCAGCATTTTGGCCTGATCCGCGGTGACGGAAATGTCTATACCTGAGAGTTTGTTTGAGAGTATTTCTGAGTTTGTTCTCCAGCTTAAGAAGGTTTTTCTTAGGAAGACGGTTCCTAAGAGGCCGAGGATCACGACTGCGTGGATCCAGTGCCAGAGTCTGAAGTTTAGGCTCCATTTTTGCATGATGAACTCCTTGGTTTTGTATTTTATTATAAGGTTTAAGTGTTAATAGAGTGTGAATTGGATGTATTTATTTGTAGTTTTAGTTTGTTTAACAAATTTCCTTGCATTTGGATTGTGGTGTTGTTTCTCTCTTTCTTTTTTTAGTAAAAAGAAACAAAAAAGCGTCACGATTCTCAAATCGCTTCGCTTTCAAGGGTGCTCATCGTGACAAAGCACACTCTCGTGTGATTGATGGTCTAATTGCTTACGCGATTCCGTACTCTTTTCCGTAGTTTTCTACTACGAAGTCTATGTCTTTGTCTCCTCTTCCGGAGAGGTTGATGAGGATGGTGCCTATGTTTGGTTCTTTTGCAAGCTTGAGGGCGTAGGCTATTGCGTGGGAGGATTCGATGGCCGGGATGATGCCTTCTTCTCGTGAGAGTTCGAAGAATGCATCTATGGCTTCCTTATCGGTGATGCTTGCGTAGTTTACTCGACCCAAGTCTTTCAGGTAAGCATGCTGTGGTCCGACTGAAGGGTAATCCAGGCCGGATGCTACGGAATAGACTTCCTGCGGTTCCCCCTGCTCATCCTGAAGCATATAAGATTTAAACCCATGCATCACTCCCGGTTTTCCCAGTGTCATGGTTGCGGCATTCTCTCCGGGGATCTCTAAACTTCTTCCTGCCGGTTCTACACCATGCATAGCAACTGCTTCATCATTCATGAAAGCTGTGAAAAGACCCAAAGCATTGGAACCTCCGCCTACACAGGCAACAAGATTGTCAGGAAGTTTTCCTGTCATTTGCTGGAACTGCTCTTTGGCTTCCACTCCGACAATGGATTGAAAATCTCTTACCATTTTAGGGAAGGGGTGCGGACCTACAACAGAACCGATAGCATAAAATTGTGTGACAGGATCTCCCATGTAAGCTTCAAAAGCAGCATCAACTGCTTCTTTCAGTGTACGTCTGCCATGTGTTGCAGGGATGACTTTAGCACCTAAAATGTGCATACGTACAACATTTGGGTGCTCTTTTGCCATATCGACTTCACCCATGTAAATGTCACACTCAAGTCCGACTAGAGCGGCCGCAGTTGCGAGTGCCACGCCATGTTGTCCTGCACCGGTTTCAGCAATGAGTTTTTTCTTCCCCATTTTTTTGGCAAGCAGTGCCTCTCCCAGACAGTGGTTGATCTTGTGTGCGCCGGTATGGTTGAGGTCTTCTCTTTTCAAATAGATTTCAGCACCGTATTTCTCTGAAAGATGTTTGGCATGGAAAATAGGACTTGGACGACCAACATAGTGTTGGTAAAGATCGGTAAGCTCTTCTAGGAATTCTGGGTCTTTTCTTATCTTGTCATAGGCAGTTGTGATCTCATCCATAATGGTTTGGAGTTCAGGCGGGATAAAGGCTCCGCCGTACTCTCCAAAGTAACCCTCTTCATTTGGCAGAGGACAATCAAAAATATTTTTAGCCATTATCAATCCTTTTCATATGGTTTTGATAATTGTACTCCAAAATAGTTTTTGAGTGACTGAATTATTTTTGTGATAGAATATGGGTATTTACATTAAAAAGGACAGAATAAATGAAAAAAATACTATCTATTATAGGTATCGCACTTGGGATCGTATCCTTTGTATCAGCAGAAACAAAAGTGGATGGTGAAAAGGTTTTTGAAGCAAAATGTGCTTCTTGTCACATTAAGATGATCACAAAAGAGGAGACGATGAAAATACTTAAAAGTATTAAAGCGCCGCCAATGGTAGAAGTATCCAACCAACTCAAAAACAATATTAAGATCGTGGATGACCTTGACGATGAGATCCATAGAGCGGTGGTCATTGCTTTTATTAAAGACTATGTGATCTACCCGACGTTAGAGAAAAGTATGTGTCAAGCGATGGCATTGGAAAAACATGGGGTAATGCCATCTCAAAAAGGGAAGTTGACTGAGGCAGAACTGAATGCTGTTTCAACATGGGTCTATGATTATTATATTGGAAAGAAATTTTAATGCATTTGGAAACAGGATTGTACCGACATTATAAGGGTAACCTGTATAAGGTGATGATGACTGCCAGACATTCTGAAACTGAGGAGTGGATGGTGGTCTATAAAGCACTGTATGGAGAAGAAGGTTTCTGGGTACGCCCTTATGAAATGTTCATTGAAAAAGTAGAGGTGGACGGTCAAATAGTAGCGCGTTTTGAGAAGATAGAGGGAGAGTGTTAAATACCTTCCATTCTTCTGGCTTCAAAACTTATTAGCATCTCTCCCGAAAATTTAAAAATAAGTTCAATAGGCCGACAGCAGACTTCACAGTCTTCAATATAATCACTCTCTTCCTCCGAGCTATCCAATATCATGGATATACGTTCCCAGCAGTAGGGACAGGTGAAAAAATGTTCCATTACTCTTTCTCTTTTTTCTTAAATCGTTTAGTGAGCCATTCAGGCAGCATACAGCTGTTACAGTTACCGTTTCTGTCACAACGTGCCAGTTGAATATTTCTCCAAAGCAAAAAAAGAAAAACAAATGCCAGCAAAAGCTGTAATGATGCCATCATGATATATCCCTGCATCAGGTTTTGAATTCCAAGAACAAACATAACGATGGTAAGAATGAGGCACATGACATATCCTGATATTTTTAGTTGATTGTACTATACTTTTAATTATTGAAAGAGAGATAAAATATGTCAAATATCATAGAACATTTTAAAACATTAACACAGATACCGCACTGCTCCAAAGATGCCGACAGACTTTTAGATTTCCTTGTGACTTTTGCAAACGAGAGAGGATATGAGGTTGAAGTGGATGCCGTGAAGAACATTTATATTTTCAAGGGAGAACCAACACTTTGTCTACAGGCACATTATGACATGGTCTGTATGGGGAAAGCACCAAAGATAGAGACCTATGTGGAAAAGGGCTGGATGAAAGCCAAAGACTCTTCTCTGGGTGCCGATAATGGTATGGCGATCGCTATGATGATGCAGCTGATGGATGAAGGTCAGGCATTGGAGTTTTTGCTGACTTCGGATGAGGAGATAGGACTTATAGGGGCCAATGAAGTGGCTTTTGATCTTAAGAGCAGATATATGCTGAATCTGGATAGTGAAGATGATGCAGAAGTCTATATCGGTTGTGCCGGCGGTGCAGATATTACAGCCCATAAACAAGATGCATATGTTGAAGGCAAAGGGAGCTGTTATGAAGTGGCGGTCAAAGGTCTGGTTGGTGGGCATTCCGGTGTGGATATAGACAAAGGGATCCCTTCTGCGATCAAAGTACTGGGTGACTATTTGTATGAAAACGCTGTTACACAGTTGGCCAGTCTCTATGCCGGTGAAAGGCGTAACTCTATTCCTGCCAATGCGGTGGCGATCATACGAAGTGAAAATGGACTTATCGGCAGTGGAGATGTCACAGTCAGAGAACTTAAGGAACAGCCGTCCATATTGCAAGAGGGTGAGAAGATCATTCACTTGATTCATGCATTTAAGCAGGGAGTCAGAGCGGACAATAAAGAGCTTGGTATTCCTGATGTCAGTATCAACCTTGCCATTATCACAGCTGATGAAAAAGGTGGGATCTCTATTGAGACCTCTGCGAGAGCCATGGATGCGGATTCACTTGAAGTCCTGACAGAAGAAACAGTTGATTTTTTTGAATCCTACGGTTTTTCTGTGAAAGTGGAAGACAAATATCCTGCCTGGAAACCGGATGTATCTGTATTTACCGATCTTGTCAGCAAAGAGATGAAAAAAGTATTTGGCACAAGTAAGCTCATGGCCATTCATGCCGGGCTTGAATGTGGGGTGATCGCAGAAAAATATCCGACGATGAAGTTCGCTTCCATCGGACCGACGATACGTTATCCTCACTCCACAAGAGAAATGGTCAATATAGGATCTGTTGAGAAAACATATCTCGTACTGAAAGAGATCATAAAATCAATTTAAATAATGAAAGATATCATTTTAACTTAAGACAAGTAGGAGTAAAATTAATAAATGAGGGTTTATTATGGATCTCATATATTATTAGGTTGAGCGGTCAACTTTTTCAAGGAAAAAAATGAAAACAATATTTCAGGACATAGAGTATTTAAATAAGAATATAGAAGATAAAAAAGCAAAAAAGATCCTTAAAGAGCTTGAAGAGAATATGCATCTCTTAAAAACCAAAAGTGGCTTGACCCAATTGATGAACAAGAAAAAACTTGCGAAGATCACCCGTAATGTTGAGTATGAAAATGAGTTGAAAGAGCTACAAGTAGAGCTTATAAAATTACAAAACTGGGTTTATGACAATAATAAGCGTGTGATGATCATTTTTGAAGGACGTGATGCGGCAGGTAAGGGTGGTTCTATTAAGCGTTTTACCCAGTATCTTAACCCCAGAAAATTCAGAGTGGTTGCTCTGCAAAAACCTACTGAAGTTGAGACAGGGCAGTTTTACTTCCAACGTTATTTCCAGCACTTACCAAACCCGGGTGAGATCACTTTCTTTGACCGTTCCTGGTATAATCGTGCTATTGTAGAACCTGTATTTGATTTTTGTACGCCAGAACAGTATGAAAAGTTTATGAAACAAGTACCTGAGATAGAACATTCAATTATGGATGACGGAATTATACTTATTAAGTTGTGGTATTCAATTACAAAAGAAAATCAACAAAAAAGATTTAAAGAGCGTATGTCTAACCCTCTTAAGCACTGGAAATTAAGTCCTGTAGATCAAAAAGCTCAAGAGATGTGGGATAAGGTAACGTATTACAAGGAAGAGATGTTCAGCCGTTCACATACTGGGTATGCACCATGGATCATTGTTAACAGTAATGATAAAAAAAGAGCTAGATTAGAGTCCATACGTTATGTACTTGCCCAAATTCCGTACGAGGGGAAAGAGGATGCAAAGATCAACCTTCATCATGATCCGGATATTGTTGAACGTTATCATAGACGTTCACATGATGAATAGTGAAAGAAATTAAACTTTAAAAGTTTGTGTGGTTTTACAGTGTGCTTCCATGAAGCACCCCTCACACTCAGGTTTAATGGCTTTACATTTGTATCTGCCGAAAAGAACCATGGCTTGATGTAATAGGTGCAGGTCAGTTTTAAACTTTTTACTTAACTCCTCTTCACATTTCACCGCAGTTTTAGCATCACTCAGTCCCAGTCTGTGAGCGACCCTGTAGACATGGGTATCTACTGCCATCAGGTTGGCTCCGGTGTATTCTATCATAACAACATTGGCGGTTTTCTGTCCTACCCCGGCAAGTTTTACCAATTCATCACGTTCCAGAGGTATCTCATCTCCATAATTCTCAACAACCGACTGTGCCATTTTGATGAGGTTTTTGGCTTTATTGTTGAAAAAAGAACAGGTGTTGATGTAAGATTTTACTTCATTTAGATCCGCATTGGCAAGGGAAACAGGATTGGGATATGCATTGAAAAGTGCGGGGGTGATGATATTGACACGTTTATCTGTACATTGTGCCGACAACATGACCGAAATGAGCAATTCATAGAGATTCCTATATGTTAATTCTGTAACAGAATCTGGATAATGTTCCAAAAAAAGTGTTTTTATCTCTTCGATTTCTTTTTTGCTTGCTTTTTTTATTTTAGCCATGGTGCCATACCTTCTTTTTAATCTAATAAGAATAAAATATTAGCATATTAATCAACGATTTACTAATTGGGGATATAATCTTAAGTAAATTTTAAAAATCAAAGGAAACGTATATGTTAAAATTCGCGAAAACTTCACTATTGGCAGTGGCTGTTATGGCAACTTCAGTGGTTGCATCAGATATCCTGGTAACAGTGAACGGTAAAAATATAACTAAGCAGGATGCAGAGCAGTTTGTAGCAGCGGCACAGCCCAATGCACACTTTTCTCAGCTTGATAAAGCACAACAGAACATGATCAAAGAAAGATTGGTGGAAAAAGTACTTTTTACTGAGTTGGCGGAAAAAGAAGGTATTGAAAACAGTGCTGATTTCAAACAGGCTATGGCGAAGATAAAAGAAGAACTTCTTGTCAATATGTGGATGAAACAACAGCTTGATAACACAATTGTAAGTGATAGTGAAGCAAAAGAGTTTTATGAGAAAAATAAAGCCAAATTTCTTCGTCCTGCTACAATGCATGCAAGACATATCCTGGTTAAAACGGAAAAAGAGGCTTTAGATATCATAAAAGAGCTTGAGTCAAAGAAAGATAATGACCTTAAAGTCAAGTTCATTGAATTGGCAAAAACAAAATCTACAGGTCCTTCCGGTCCAAAAGGCGGAGATCTCGGTACATTTACAAAAGGTCAAATGGTGCCTGAATTCTCAAAGGCAGCTTGGGCACTTAAAAAAGGTGAAATTACAAAAAAACCTGTAAAAACACAATTTGGTTACCATGTGATCTATCTTGAAGAAAAAATGGATCCAACACCACTTAGCTATGATCAGGTAAAAGACAAGATCATTGCTTCACTTAAGCAAAAACAGTTTGCCGTAAAGATCTCAGAAATGGCTAAAGAACTTAAAGCAAAAGCAAAGATTGTTGATATGTCAGCAGAAGCAAACAGCACAAAAAAATAGTTTTTATAAAGTAGGGAGGGAGAGGATTATATGAAGAAAAAATTTGCACTTTTATGTACCGTTCTAGGTTTGTTTGCCAGTAACGCATCAGCAGATCATTTAAAAGATTCTTTAACGAATATGATGCACAAAAAAGATACAACACCTGGAATGGTCGATCTGAGTCGATTGGATGTCAATGCCAAACCTCATGTGCAGAAACCGAAAACCAGATCATCCAAAGCAGTGATTGCACTGGTGAATGGCAAAAAGATCATCAAAAAAGATGCAGATGCCTATCTTTCCAAAAGAACAAAGGGTCAGGTAAAAGACTTTGACCTTTTACCTAAAAAACAGCGTATCAGGCTTATTCAGGAAATGTCAGTCGCACAATTAGCTGAAGATGCCGCTAAAAAAGAGTTGACAAATCAGGAAAAAACAGCGATCTTCTCACGTATTTGGATGCAGAGACAGGCTTCAAAAAATCCGGTAACAGATGCACAGGTAAAAGAAGTCTACGATAACTTGAAAAAACGTGCTATAGAGTCCAACAGTACAAAACCTATACCTGAATTTGATAAGATCAAAACCAGTATGAAAATGCAAATGAGTGAAAAAGCCATCATTGGAAAATTGATGAAAGATGTCAATATTACACTTATTGATGCCAATATGATCGCAGGAAGTATCAATGGTACCTATATTTCTGTTGAAGATGCCAACAATGCTTTACATGCGATCTCAAAAGGTAAAGCGACTTGGGGAAGTATCCCAAAAACAGATAAAGAACGTGTACTTCAAATGATCGCGCCAAGTAAACTGATCGAGTCTGCAGTCAAAACAGATATCCCTTCAAAAGAGAAAAAAACTGCTTTGGCAAACTTCTGGATGCAAAATAAAATAATGAAGACGGAAGTAAGTGAAAAAGAGTTGAAAGCTGCTTATGATAAAATTCAAAAAGCTTCCAAAAAAGCAAAGTCTAAACAAAAATTACCACCATATGAGCAGTTAAAAGATACCTTGCATATGCAAATTGCCAAAGAAAAAGTGATTTCTGATCTAATGAAAAGTGCAAAAATAAAATTAAAATAATTGTTTAAGGGGAAAGTTATGGCTACAAAAGTTTTAGATATCGTTGATGCTGGTGTAATTACGGGTGATGATCTTCAAAGTGTGTTTACTGTCGCTAAAGAGGAAGGCTTTGCTCTTCCTGCGGTCAATGTGGTAAGCACTTCTTCTATCAATGCAGTGCTTGAATCAGCAAAAAAAGTAAATTCACCTGTAGTGATCCAGTTTTCAAATGGCGGTGGAGCTTTTTATGCAGGAAAAGGACTTCCCTCTGATGAAGCTGCTATTTTAGGAACAATCTCGGGTGCACAACATGTGCATATTGTCTCAAAAGCTTATGGTGTACCGGTCATATTGCATACAGACCATGCAGCACGTAAATTGCTCCCCTGGATCGATGCATTACTGGATGCCAGTGAAGCACATTTCAAAGCATACGGTATTCCTCTTTTTTCTTCTCATATGATAGACCTTTCGGAAGAGCCTATTGAAGAGAATATCGAGACTTGTAAGACTTATCTGGAGCGTATGTCGAAAATGGGAATGACGCTTGAGATCGAACTGGGTGTCACTGGCGGTGAAGAAGATGGTGTTGACAATACAGACATTGACAATGCACTGCTTTATACCCAGCCTGAAGAGGTGGCCTATGCCTATGAAGAATTGATGAAAGTCTCTGACAAGTTTACGATCGCTGCATCCTTTGGAAATGTTCACGGTGTGTACAAACCGGGAAATGTTGTCTTGACACCAACAATCCTTGATAACTCTCAAGTATTTATTGAAAAGAAATACAGTACAGATAAAAAACCTGTTAATTTTGTTTTCCATGGTGGTTCCGGCTCTGAACTTTCAGATATTCGTGAAGCGATCGGGTATGGTGTGATCAAAATGAATATTGATACGGATACACAATGGGCATTCTGGGATGGTGTCAGAGGATATGTTGCTAAGAACCATGACTATCTTCAGGGGCAGATCGGTAATCCAGAGGGTGAAGATAAACCGAATAAGAGTTATTATGATCCTCGTAAGTGGCTTCGTGCTGGAGAAGAGTCTATGATTGCTCGTCTTGAGCAGGCGTTTGATGATTTGAATTGCGTGGGGCGCAATTAGCGTTCAGTGTTCAGCGTTCAGCGTTCAGAAGGTGTATTCATTGATACACCTGTTTTAAACTCTCCTTCTCCCGTAGAATTCATTTCTTTTGAGAATCAACAATTTTATTTAAAACGCGATGACCTTCTTCATCCGGATTTCTCCGGAAACAAAGCACGTAAATTTCATTATTTCCTTCAAAATGACTTTCCTGATGTAAAAAAAATTGTCTCTTATGGCTCTGCACAGTCCAATGCGATGTATTCACTTTCTGTACTTGCTAAGATGAAAGGCTGGGAGTTTGAATATATTGTCGATCATGTAGCAGATTATCTGACTGAAAATCCCCATGGGAATTATAAAGCTGCCATAGATAACGGTATGCATCTTACTGTAGGTCGAGATACCCTCATCCCGACAAGTGGTGTATTGCTGATTGAGGAAGGTGGTCGACAGAAAGAGGCTGAATATGGTATTCAGGTTTTAGCCAAAGAGATCGTAGGTTGGCAAAAAGAACAAGATATAGAAGTATTAAATGTATTTTTGCCATCGGGTACTGGAACGACAGCCCTGTTTCTCCAAAAATCATTCAATATGAAACATGAAACATCCAGTATTCGTGTTTACACGACCCCCTGTGTGGGTGATACAAATTATCTAAAAAAGCAATTTTCAGAACTGGAAAAAGATGAAAATCAGTATCCA
This sequence comes from Sulfurovum sp., assembly GCA_027065815.1. Classification (GTDB taxonomy): domain Bacteria; phylum Campylobacterota; class Campylobacteria; order Campylobacterales; family Sulfurovaceae; genus Sulfurovum. The sequence continues at coordinate 8,755 of JAMONL010000014.1, read as the reverse complement.
AGTATTTTGAGCTTGGAAAAAAAACATCATTTTGGCAAACTTTATAAAGAAAACTACAAAATTTGGTTAAAATTGCATCAAGAAACGGGAGTAGAGTTCGATCTGCTTTATGATCCTTTGGGATGGCGTGTTTTACTCGCTCATCCTGAAATTTTTTCAAAACCAACACTCTACATTCATCAGGGTGGTGTGTTGGGCAATGAGAGTATGCTCCCTAGATATGAACGAAAATATAAGGTGTAGGGTATTGTACCCTTACAGCATCGATAATTAGGATAGAAAATGAAAATATTTTACAGCAGTGATGATACGTTTGAAGCAAACTTCAATGAACTTTTAGAACGTGGCAAGATGGATATAGAAGGTGTGACAAGTATTGTTTCGGGTCTGCTTAAAGAGATCCAGACAGAAGGAAACAGCGCACTTAAAGCGCAAATCGCAAAATTTGACAGATGGGAACCTAAAGAGGATGCTGAACTTTTAGTCAGTACGGATGATATGGCTAAAGCGTATGAAAATATAGATCCTGTACTTCGTGATGCTTTACATTTGGCGTATGACAGAATTGAGAATTATCACCAGAAACTTATGCCGAAAACGTGGATGGATACGGAAGCAAATGGTACTATTTTAGGACAAAAAGTAACTGCAGTTGATAGAGCAGGGCTTTACATCCCTGGAGGGAAAGCCGCGTATCCATCTTCATTGTTAATGAACGTGATACCGGCGCAGGTTGCCGGTGTTGAAGAGATAGTTGTTTGTACACCTGCCCCGGACAATGAACTCAATGAATTACTTTTGGCAGCCTGTCACCTCTGTAAAGTAACGAAAGTCTTTAGAGTGGGTGGTGCTTCCGCGATAGGTGCAATGGCATACGGAACAGAAACCATCCCTAAAGTGGATGTCATCACAGGACCGGGAAATATTTTTGTGGCAACAGCGAAAAAACTGGTTTACGGAGAAGTCAATATCGATATGATCGCCGGACCTTCTGAGATCGGTATTTTGGCAGATGAAACAGCCAGAGAAGATTATCTGGCGATAGACCTTCTCTCTCAGGCAGAACACGATGAAATGGCATCTTCTATTCTCATCACGACTGATGAAGAGTTGGCAAATAAGGTTTCTGACAAAGTAGAAGAGTATCTTGGGACACTGTCTCGTGAAGAGATCGCAAGAAAGTCTATTGAAGAACGTGGTGCCATTATCGTAACTGCTTCAATGGAAGAGGCGATCGATCTGATGAACGAAATTGCTCCTGAACACCTTGAAGTAGTGACAAAAGATCCGATGAGCCTTTTAGACAGTATTAAGCATGCAGGTGCCATTTTCCTTGGAGAAAATACACCAGAGCCGATAGGTGACTATATTGCAGGACCAAACCATACTTTACCAACAGGTGGTACAGCGAAATTCTACTCACCTCTTAGTGTAGATAACTTTTTGAAGAAGTCATCTATTATCTCTATGTCTAAGAAGGGTATGGAAGAGATAGGCGAACAGTGTGCGTTGATCGCTAATACGGAAGGTTTAACTGCGCATGAAGAGTCTGTGAGGATAAGGTTGAGAGGTTAGTTTTAATAAGATGTGTAGGAATATAAAATTACTGCCATCTGAAATTAGAAAAATTAAGAAAATTTTTCCTGATATTGATAATCTTATAGTAGATAATGAAGGTTTAGAATATCAACCATATGGAATTTCTATCTTCTTACACTCCTTATACGGGTGAAGAAGCAAATAAATTACTTGATAATATTCCTAAAAATATAGAAAGAATTAGAACTGTAAAGCTACAACAGTTTATTGTATCTTTATGTAAAGAATTTGATTCTTATTTGATTATATATAATAAGAAAAAACAGACTTTTGAATATAAAAAAGTTATTCAGGAAGATGACATTAAACTTTTTCACTCAATGTCATCTAATCAAAATAGAGTAATGTTCGCAATTCCATCATTTAATGCTGTATATCTTGAAAATTGGGATTTTACACATTTATTTTATTTTAAAAGTGAAAAAGTAATATCCAGATTTAAACATTTAGTAAAGAAAAAAGGTCTGTATATTATATAGAAGTAATTGTAATGTTCTTGTAGGGTGCGTTGGCAAACAGCACTGTATTAAAATAATAAACATAACTATTCCCATAAAAGATAACTTATAATTAAAAAATAAATACAAATTTATGGTAGATGCCTTGAGTGGTGCGGGCAAGAGGATTTGAACCTCCACAGGATTGCTCCCACTAGAACCTGAATCTAGCGCGTCTACCAATTCCGCCATGTCCGCATAAATAAGTAATTGCTTGTGATTGTTAAAAAAAGAATGGCGCGGTGGACGAGACTCGAACTCGCGACCCCCTGCGTGACAGGCAGGTATTCTAACCAACTGAACTACCACCGCACCTAAACCTACTGAAAGGTTGAAAAGAATTGTACTTTAACTAACTTAAAGTATGGTGGTCGCTACAAGACTCGAACTTGTGACATCTACCTTGTAAGGGTAGCGCTCTACCAACTGAGCTAAGCGACCATAACTGTAAATAAATGGCGACCCCTAGAGGATTTGAACCTCTGTGACTACGATGAAAACGTAGCATCCTTGGCCACTAGATGAAAGGGTCATCTAGATCCATACAGTCGAAATGTTAAATGGTGGTCGCTACAAGACTCGAACTTGTGACATCTACCTTGTAAGGGTAGCGCTCTACCAACTGAGCTAAGCGACCGTATAAGCATTTACCAACGAAATAAGTTTCGTGAGCTGTCTGCTGAAGACGATATTGGTGGTGACCCGTCTAGGATTCGAACCTAGGGCCCATTCCTTAAAAGGGAATTGCTCTACCAACTGAGCTAACGGGTCACACATATGTGGAAATGGCGCGGTGGACGAGACTCGAACTCGCGACCCCCTGCGTGACAGGCAGGTATTCTAACCAACTGAACTACCACCGCACCTAAAAATGTTAAAAAGTGGTGACCCGTCTAGGATTCGAACCTAGGGCCCATTCCTTAAAAGGGAATTGCTCTACCAACTGAGCTAACGGGTCACACATGTTTGCACTCATTACTTGAATAAGTGGACGGAATTATAGCTCAGAAACCTTTGATTGTCAAGAGAAATTGTTAAAAAACTAAAAATTCCCTAAATTTAATGATTCATACAATTTTTCAATGGCAAAGACAACAGATTGTTCTTGAACCTGCTCCCTGTTTCCGTGAAAAAAACAGTGAAAAACTTCCTGGGAAAAAGGTGTCTGTAAACCAATATAGACCGTACCAACCGGTTTTTCTTCCGTGCCTCCGGTGGGGCCGGCTATACCAGATACGGCAATGGCATAATCTGCACCTGCCAGATTTTTGATCCCTCCGAGCATTTGTGCAACACATTGCTGAGAGACTGCGCCAAAATTTTCCAAAACTGTTTCTTCTACACCCAGCCATAAATGTTTGATCTCGTTGGAGTAGGTGACGCAGGAGCCGTTTAAAACAGCAGATGAGCCTGAAATAGCAGTGAATGCAGATGCAATACGTCCACCGGTACAGCTTTCTGCAAAAGTAATTGTTTGCTTCTTCTGAGTAAGTTCTTTGATGATCTGTTCGGTGATTTCTGTTATGTTTTTCATAAGATAATTGTATCAAAAGTAGCTTCTAATCCTCTTTTCGATACAATCACGGGATAATAAAGAGCTAAGGTATTATCAATAATGGATTTTAAAGACACATTACTCCTTCCTAAAACTGACTTCCCGATGAGAGGGAATCTTCCAAACAATGAACCTAAAAAGTATAAAGCCTGGTTTGACGCTGATATTTATGAGCAGATGAAAACAAAACGTACAGATGCTGAGATGTTCACGCTTCATGATGGACCTCCGTATGCCAACGGTGATATTCATATCGGTCATGCACTCAATAAGATTCTGAAAGATATCATTTTAAAATATAACTATTTTCAGGGTAAAGCAGTGCGTATGACACCGGGTTGGGACTGTCATGGTCTGCCGATCGAGCAGAAAGTGGAAGAGAAACTCGGAAAAAGCAAAAAAGAGGCAATGCCGACTGAGAAATTCAGAGAGCTTTGTCGTGCACATGCTGCCAAGTTTGTTGATATTCAGAGAGACGAATTTAAATCTCTGGGTGTCATTGCCGACTGGGATAACCCTTATGTGACCATGGACTTTAAATTTGAAGCCAACATTTATCGTACGCTTTGCGAAGTAGCAAAAAGAGGACTTTTGGTCGAGAGACACAAGCCGATCTTTTGGTCCTGGGCAGCAAGAACAGCTTTGGCTGATGCAGAGGTAGAGTATGAAGATAAAGAAGATTATTCGATCTATGTCCATTTTGAACTCTCTGATGCAGCCAAAGAAAAATTGGGTCTTGAAGGGAAAGCAGGTCTTGTGATCTGGACTACGACACCTTGGACACTGCCTTCAAATACAGGTATTGCCTTGAATCCTGAAGAGATGTATGTTTTGACCGATGATGGTCATATTGTAGCTGATGCACGTTATGATGCAATGATCGAAGAGGGTGTGGTCTCTGGCCATGCTTCAAGAAAAATTGCAGCGACTGAAATGGAAGGTCTTTTGGCGATCAACCCTGTGAATGGAAGGATCTCCAAGATCGTACTTGGAGACCATGTATTGATGGACGGTGGTTCAGGATGTGTACACACAGCTCCGGGACATGGTGAAGAAGATTACAAAGTCGGGCTTAAATACGGTCTTGAAGTGGTGATGCCTGTTGATGAGCGCGGATGTTATGATGAATCTGTAGTTGGACTCAACCTGCTTCCAAATGCAGAAGAGTTCGTCGGTATGCATATCTTCAAAGCAAATGAGCCGATCCTGGAAATACTGGGTGATGCTTTGTTGAAGCAAAGTAAATTCGTACACTCCTACCCACACTGCTGGAGAACAAAAAAACCGTTGATCTACAGAGCAACGAACCAGTGGTTCATCTCTATTGATGATGTGGCCAAGGGTGCAGAAAAAACTTTGAGAGAGACAGCGGTCGATGCCATTGACAGTGTTGACTTTTACCCTGCCTCTTCAAAGAACAGACTCAAGCCGATGGTAGAGGGAAGACCGGACTGGTGTATCTCTCGTCAGAGAAGCTGGGGTGTACCGATAGCATTCTTCAGGATTAAAAGTACAAAAGAAGTGATCTTTGATGAAGATGTCTTAGAACATATTGCAGACCTTTTTGATACACATGGGGCAGATGCCTGGTACTCTATGTCCAATGCAGAGCTGCTTCCTGAAGGATCAAAGTATAACCCGGATGATCTCGAAAAGATCGAAGATATCCTGGATGTATGGTTCGACTCGGGTTCAACGTGGAATTCCGTATTGAGTTCAGGCAATTATGATGCAGGGAATTACCCGGCATCTCTTTATCTTGAGGGTTCAGACCAGCATAGAGGATGGTTCCAGTCCTCACTGTTGCTTTCATCTGCTATTAATGAAAAAGCACCGTATGAAAGCATCATCACCCACGGATTTACGATGGATGCCAAGGGTGAGAAAATGTCCAAGTCCAAGGGGAATGTTGTTGCACCTGAAAAGGTGGTCAAGCAGTACGGTTCTGAAATCCTTAGACTTTGGGTAGCACTTTCAGACTATCAGAATGACCAGAAAATTTCTGATGATATTTTGAAACAGACAGCAGAGCAGTATAGAAAGATCAGAAACACATTCAGATTTCTGCTTGCGAACGTGAATGATCTGGATGCCCTGGTTTCTGTGGATGCTTACGGAGAGCTTGATAGATGGATCCTCATCAAAGCCAAAGAGGTATTTGCTTCTGTAAAAGCGAGTTTTGATGCCTATGATTTCCTCAAAGGGTTCGCAACACTAAACCACTTCATTACCAATGAGCTTTCAGGTATCTATATGGATATCACGAAAGACAGACTTTATTGTGAAGACAAGAACGATCCGGTAAGAAGAGCAACACAGTCTTCAATGGCACACATTTCTAAAGCAATGTTGGGATTGATCGCTCCGGTATTGACCTATACCGCAGATGAGATACTTGAATATGCACCGTCACTTTTTAAAGAGGGGATGGAGAATGTATTTGACCTCCTTTATGTTGAAGTACCGACAGTGGCAGATTCTTTTGATGATGCTATTCTTATTGAAGCACGTGAGAAGTTCTCTGAAGCGATCGACAGCTTGAAAAAAGAGAAAGTCATCAAAGCAACACTGGAATTGGAGATCGCTGGAGATATCAGCATCCTGCCGATCAAAGAGAGTAAAGATCTGGAAGACTGGTTTGTCGTTTCTGCTCTGAAAACAGTTTCAGAGGGTGAACAAGTGGCGAGTTTTGAGGTTGAGGGTAAAACCTTCAGTGTACACAAGGCGACTGCTTCAAAATGTCCGAGATGTTGGAGATTTACATCAACAGTAGAAGACTGTGCCTGTGAACGCTGTGCCAAAGTAGTTGGAGAACTGGCATAATGTTCGATATGTCCCAGCCTTTACAAATGCCTATGATCTTGGGCTCAATTGCTTTTATTGTCATCGTGGTTGGTATTGGGTTGGGAATTGTGTCGTATTATAAGAAAAAATTGAATATTAAATAACTGGGAGTAAGATGTGATAACACTAAAAGAAGCATTAGCAAAATCCACTGATGAATTGGCAGAGTTGAGAGCAGAACTTGAAGCCAAAGCAAAAGCTTCAGATCTCAATGCCTATGTCGGTTTTGAGTCTTCAGGTGAGGGTGTCCCTATTCTCATTAAAGACAATATCCAGGTAAAAGAGTGGCCTGTGACTTCAGGTTCAAAGATCCTGCAGGGATACATTGCCCCTTATGAAGCGACTGCGATAAAAAACCTGAAATCCAAAGGAATGATGGCATTTGGCAGAGCCAATATGGATGAATTTGCTATGGGATCGACCACGGAAAGTTCTTTTTACGGTGCAACAAAGAATCCACACGGGATCAACAGGGTACCGGGAGGATCATCAGGTGGATCTGCAGCAGCGGTTGCAGGCGGTATTGCTATCGCAGCTTTAGGATCAGATACTGGTGGCTCCATCAGACAACCCGCAGCATACTGTGGTGTGGTGGGTATGAAACCGACTTATGGAAGAGTCAGCCGTTTCGGTCTGGCTTCGTATGCGTCAAGCCTTGACCAGATCGGACCAATCACCCAGAATGTTGAAGATGCAGCTATCTTATATGATGCGATCAAAGGGCATGATGACAAAGACTCTACTTCTGCAGATTTTGAGATAGAAGATATCGCAAATCATATGGATGCAGATAGAAAGTTGACCATTGCTGTGATCGATAACTATATTTCAGAAGCGAATGATGATATTCAGACTGCGTATGCTGAAACGGTGAAAGTACTGGAAGCAGCAGGACATACCATTGTGCATAAAAATATGCAAAATACCAAGTATGATATTGCCACTTACTACATTTTGGCGACCGCGGAAGCAGCAACCAACCTGGCACGTTTTGATGGTGTACGTTACGGTGCAAGAGCAGAGTCAAAGAGTACGGAAGAACTTTATTTCAATACCAGATCCGAAGGCTTTGGTACAGAAGTCAAAAGACGTATTTTACTTGGAAACTTTGTACTCTCTTCAGGATATTATGATGCATATTACGTAAAAGCACAGAAAGTCAGACACTTGATCAGAGATGAGTTCAATAGCATTTTTGAAGAGGCAGATCTTATCTTGTCTCCTGTTGCTCCGTCAGTGGCACCTGAGATCGGTGCATCTGAAGATCCGTTAGAAATGTACAAAAGTGATATGTATACGATCGCTATCAACCTTGCCGGACTTCCGGCTATTTCACTTCCTGTGGCAAAAAATGCTGAAGGGTTGCCTGTAGGATTACAGTTGATCGCGAAAGCATTTAATGAAAAAACACTTTTTGACGGTGCTTTGAGCATGGAAAAAGCTGTCAATTACACAAAATAAATTATAAAGGAATACTATATGAGAATTAAGAAAAGAGCATTGACATTTGAAGACGTATTGTTGGTGCCTCAACATTCAACCGTTTTACCAAAGGAAGTATCTGTCAGCACACAGTTGACCAAAAGAGTTTCTCTCAATATTCCTATTGTATCTGCTGCGATGGATACGGTCACTGAATATAAAGCAGCGATCGCCATGGCAAGACTCGGCGGGATCGGTGTCATTCATAAAAATATGGATGTAGCAACGCAGGCTTTTCAAGTCACGAAAGTGAAAAAATCAACATCGGGTATCATTATCGACCCTATCTTCATTGGACCGGATGCAGCTGTTTCTGAAGCAGATGCTTTGATGGCAGAGTACCATATTTCCGGTGTACCTGTGGTAGATGCAGAGCAGACACTGATCGGTATCATCACCAACCGTGATATGCGTTTTATTTCAGATATGACGCTTAAAGTATCTGAAGTGATGACAGCAGCACCATTGGTGACTGCAAAAGAAGGAACTACTCTTGAAGATGCTGCCAAAGTAATGCAGCAGCATAAGATCGAAAAGCTTCCTATTGTAGATGACAGTGACAAACTGATCGGTCTTATTACCATTAAAGATATTGAGAAAAAAGAGAAACATCCCAATGCGAACAAAGATGAACATGGACGTTTAAGAGTGGCTGCTGCGATCGGTGTAGGTCAACTTGAACGTGCGACAGCCCTGGTTGAAGCGGGTGTTGATGTGATCGTACTTGATTCTGCACATGGACATTCACAAGGTATTATTGATACCGTAAAACTGATCA
>JAMONL010000013.1 GCA_027065815.1 Sulfurovum sp. | reverse complement strand
CACTGATGCCTATACGACAGGACGCGGTCGTATTAAGGTACGTGCCAAAACACATATTGAGCAAAAAGGTTCCAAAGAAGTGATCATCATTGATGAGCTTCCTTTCCAGGTGAACAAGTCAAGACTGATAGAAAATATTGCACAGCTGGTACGGGATAAACACATTGAAGGGATCTCTGAAATTCGTGATGAATCGGACAGAGAAGGGATCCGTGTAGTTATGGAACTCAAACGTGATGCTATGTCTGAGATCGTACTGAATAACCTTTTCAAATCGACTCAAATGCAGGTCACCTTCGGGATCATCATGCTGGCTATTGCCAACAAAGAGCCAAAAGTCTTTAACCTTATGGAACTGTTTGACCTTTTCCTGAACCACAGGAAAACAGTGGTCATCAGAAGAACGATCTTTGAGCTTGAAAAAGCCAGAGCCAGGGCACACATCTTAGAAGGTCTTAAAATTGCGGTAGACAACATTGATGAAGTCATCAAGATCATCCGTGCTTCCGCAGACGATGAAGAGGCAAGACTTAACCTTATGTCCCGATTCTCTCTTTCTGAAATTCAGGCAAAAGCCATTCTTGAGATGAGACTGAGACGTTTGACTGGTCTCGAGATCGAGAAGATCGAAAATGAGTTGAATCAACTTCTTATCCTCATCGCAGAGCTTGAAGCTATCTTGAAATCGGAAGAGAAGATCAATGAGATCATTCGTGAAGAACTCGTAGAGATCGGTGAGAAATTTACGACACCGAGACGTACAGAAATTGTAGATGACTATGATGATATCGACATTGAAGACCTCATTCCTAATGAGCCGATGGTTGTGACGATTACACACAGAGGGTACATTAAACGTGTGCCGGTTAAGATGTATGAAAAGCAGCATAGAGGCGGTAAAGGCAAAACAGCCGTAACGACGTATGATGATGACTTTATTGAAAGCTTCTTTACGTCAAATACTCATGATACATTGATGTTCGTAACAGACAGAGGACAGCTCTACTGGTTGAAAGTCTATAGAATCCCTGAAGGATCACGTACAGCTAAAGGTAAAGCAGTAGTGAATCTTATTAACCTTCAACAGGATGAGAAGATCATGGCGATCATTCCTACGACGGACTTTGATGATGACAAAGGATTGGTATTCTTCACACAAAATGGTATTGTAAAGAGAACAAACCTTTCTGAGTACGCTAACATCAGATCTAACGGTGTCAGAGCGATCAACCTAGATGAAGATGACAGCCTGGTAGAAGCGAAGATCGTGAAACCGGATACCAAGTGGCTGTTCGTGGCTACGAAAAAAGGTCTCTGTATTCGATTTAAAGTAGAAGATGCAAGAGAGATCGGACGTGTGGCACGTGGTGTGACTGCGATCAAGTTTAAAATTGAGGGTGACTACGTTTGTGGTGCAACAACCCTTGAAAACGAAGAAGATGAGATCTTGATGCTTTCTGAAAAAGGGCTTGGCAAACGTACAACAGCTTCTGAATACCGTGAACAGAATCGTGCCGGTAAAGGGGTGATTTCTATGAAACTTACACCTAAGACCGGAGATGTGGTTGGTGTGGTCTTTGTGGAAGAAGACAAAGACTTGATGTGTTTAACATCTATTGGTAAGATGATACGTATTGATATGCAGACCATTCGAAAAGCCGGAAGAAATACTTCAGGTGTTAAAGTGGTTTCTGTTGAGAAAAAAGATATTGTTGTTTCTATGGCAAAATGTCAAAAAGAGGAAAAGCCCGAGGAAGTAGCTGAAGGCGAAGAGGGTGTAGAAACACCAGCAAATAATGATAATACATTAGGGTTAGAGTAGAAAATGAAAAAAAAATATAATGTAGCAATAGTAGGTGCTTCGGGTGCGGTGGGTGAAGAACTCTTAATAGTTTTGGAGAACTTGAAGTTTCCTATTAATAACCTTTTACCACTTGCTTCTGTAAATTCTGTAGGCGTTGAGGTGGAGTGTCAAGGTCGTGTTTTCAAGATCGAAGAGCTGACTGAAACGGTTTTTGAAGGCCGTAATATTGACATCGCTTTTTTTTCTGCGGGTGGAAGTATTTCTGAAAAGTATGCAAAGTATGCGGTAGAAGCAGGTGCTGTGGTCATTGATAACACATCACACTTTAGAATGGATCCGAATGTTCCTTTGGTCGTCCCTGAAGTCAACCCTGAAGATATTGAACTCTGGGAAGACACAGGGATCATTGCCAACCCGAACTGTTCGACCATTCAGATGGTACAATTGCTTAAGCCGCTTCATGACCTGTATGGTATTAAAAGAGTAGATGTCAGTACCTATCAGGCAGTATCAGGTGCAGGAAAAGCAGGTATGGAAGAGCTTGTCAAGCAGATGCAGGATTTCTTTGCTTTCAAACTGGATGAGACAGAGGTAAAAGCCTTTGCCTATCAGATCGCTTTGAATGTCATTCCTCAGATCGATGTACCACAGCCAAACGGATATACTAAGGAAGAGATGAAAATGGTTAACGAGACCAACAAGATCATGCACTCTGACTTTGCTGTTTCTGCAACTTGTGTGCGTGTACCGGTTTTACGTTCGCACTCTGAGTCTATTACGATTACCTTTAAAGAGGGTATAGATGTTTCTGTGGAAGAGGCAAGAGAAGTACTTGGGAACTTTGAAAACGTTGTGGTGATGGATGATATTGAGAACAATATTTATCCAATGCCACTCAATGTAACAGATACTGATGAAACGTATGTCGGACGTATCAGAAAAGATATTTATGCAGAAAACATTCTGCATATCTGGGGCGTGGCTGACCAGATAAGAGTAGGAGCAGCGACGAACTCTGTGCGTATTGCCCAAAAGTGGATTGCTCTTGAGGAGAATGTCTAATGTTAGAGAGGTTGTTTGAAGGTGCGATATGGAAGAGTAGATTTATTGTCATTCTTGCAGTTGTCTTTGGTCTCTTAGGTGCGGTTATCTTATTTGTTGTCGCATCAATGGATATTTGGGGTGTGGCAGTGTATACGTTCAATACTATTATAACACATACACACCCTGAAACGTTTCATGAAGATATTGTCGCGGGTATCATTGGTGCAGTGGATCTCTACTTGATCGCTGTTGTTATGTTTATTTTTTCTTTTGGCCTATATGAACTGTTTATCTCAGATATCGATCAGGCGGAGGGAAAAAATGGTTCCAAACTTTTAGCCATCCATTCTATTGATGAACTCAAGGACAAGATAGCAAAAGTCATTGTCATGGTTCTGGTTGTAAACTTTTTTCAAAGGGTATTACACACGACATTTTCAACACCGTTGGAAATGTTATATTTCGCACTCTCTATTGCTGCCTTGGCAGTAGGATTAAATTTTTTAAGTAAGGTAGGTCACTAATGAGTAAAATTTTTGTAGATGCATGTCTGGGTAAAGAGACACCATACACTCCTGTATGGATGATGAGACAGGCGGGTCGTTACCTGCCGGAATACATGGCTGTGAGAGCTGAAGCAGGAAATTTTCTAAATCTCTGTCATAATCCTGAAAAAGCGGCAGAAGTAACCATCCAGCCGCTTGATATCGTGGGTGTGGATGCAGCGATCCTCTTTTCTGACATTCTGGTCATCCCGGATGAGATGGGAATGGATCTTTCTTTTGTCAAAGGTGAGGGACCGAAATTCTCAGATCCACTGGAAAGTCAAGCCGACCTGGACAGACTTATCGGGGGAGAGGAAGCAGCCTCTAAACTGACTTATGTGTATGAGACCATTGCACTTCTTAGAAAGCAGTTGGATGAAAGAGGTGATGATATTGCTCTCATCGGTTTCACGGGAGCACCATGGACATTGGCAACCTATATGATCGAAGGTCAGGGAACAAAGACGTATAACATTTGTAAAAAAATGATGTATTCCAACCCTGAACTCTTGCATAATATTCTTGCTAAAGTGACTGAAGTGGTCAAGCTTTATATGGAAAAGCAGATCGAAGCAGGTATCGATGTTGTACAGATCTTCGATTCATGGGCAGCAGCCATTGAACCGGGTAAATATGATGAATTTTCATGGAAATATATGGTAGAGATCGCAGATCATCTTAAAGCCAAGTATCCTGATACACCTATCATTATGTTCCCTAAAGGGGTAGCTTCTTTCATTGAAAGAGGTCTGGTTTACGGTAACTTTGATGTCTTCGGTGTAGACTGGGGAACCCCAATGGCATTGGCAAAAAAGAAACTCGGAGACAAGTATGTTCTTCAGGGAAATATGGAGCCATGCAGACTCTACAGCAAAGAAGCAACCACAGAGTGTGTAGAAGCCATCCAGGAGATCATGGGTGGTAAACGTCATATCTTTAATCTCGGTCATGGTATTCTTCCTGATGTCCCGGTTGAAAATGCAAAACATTTTGTTTCAGAATGTCAGAGGGTTTCAGGGAAAAAATAATTCTCTGAA
>JAMONL010000012.1 GCA_027065815.1 Sulfurovum sp. | reverse complement strand
GGAACAACTCCGGGAACAACTTCGGGAACAACTTCAGGAACAACTGGGTCTGGAGATCCTGCTTCTGATCCGAAATATGCTCTTTCGTACAAAGGTCTTACTTTTTATTATCAAGGGCTGACTCCTTCCCAATATAAACTTGATCAACTGAGCAATGATGAATTCAATGCCTTGGAAAGTGCACAGAAACTTCAAGTAGCAAATAAACTCTTAAGTACACTCTTTTTCGGATATCCGCAAAAAGAACTACAGGCAAAGATCGATTCTGATAACTTTATCAATGATATTCGAACAGGTCTTGAAGAAGAGAAAACAGACAAAGCCTGGCTTGAAAGCTACATTCTCGATAGCGATAAATTCAGACAGTACGACAGCTATAATGAACCTCAGGCCATTAATATCCTAAGCCGTTTTTATGCCATGAAAAACCTTGATAGTTACTTCTTTAAGAATTGGGTTGCCTATATACTGACCCAAACGATCATGTTCTCCCCTGCTTATGAACTAAGTACGACTCATACACCTAATATCTCCAGAGTATACAATCGTATCGTTACTTTTTTAAATGAAGAAAGCGGTATGCGTTTTATTACCTATGTACATATGATGAGTGAAGATAATTGGAGAAGATTTAGAAGTCCGGAAGACAACGGAAGAGAAATGCTGGAGATCTATCAACTCGATATGGAAGATGCTCATGTACCTATTGCAGGTCAAGCATTACAGAACTGGAAACTCAATACAGATAGTGATACTCTGGAGATTGGACTTAATCAAAACACTGTAGCACTTGATCTTTTCGGTACAACTATCTACAACGGTGATGATTTCTATCGTGAACTGGTCAAATCAGACCTTTTTACAAAAGGGGTCACTAAAAGACTTGTAGATTTTTTCTTCCCTGAAGCCAGCGATACAAAAAAGCAACAGCTCACTGAAAATATTGTTTCAAGTAAGCCGGAAACATGGCAGGATATCCTGCTTCAAATCATTTTTTCTGAAGAGTATCTTCTTCATAATCAAAGGGCACAAAGTGCCGAAGAAACTTTTTTCTCTTTAGCAAAAAAAATGAACTATAAACACAGAACAAGTACTTTCGTTTACCTTAAAAATAGCTTGGAAGATATGCATCAGGCAAGTATGAAATATAAGTTGGGGAAGATCGAACGTGTTCCTCTGGACACACTCTCCTTTGCCTATTATCATAAATTTATCAGAAATGAAGTACTTCTACGAAGATCCAACCCTGATGCGGTCAACGACTATGATTCCTGGTCCCGTGCGGGGTGGAGTGACAGTTTCATTACCTTTGATACTTTTGATCATGACAGCAACAATGATACCCTCAGTTTAGACGCATTTGTTAATTATCTTTTCAAAACCACTACCTCACGTGCAGCAAGCAGTGAAGAACTCAAACTTTTCAGAGATCATATGATAGAAAGCCGGGATGGTAAAAAACTGTTCCGTTATGAGTTCAATATGTTCGTTACCTATGACGATGCAGAGACGCAAGCAACAAAAAGAGAAGAACGTAAAAGAAATATCGCATTCATTGTATTAGACTATATTTCAAGATTAGACACAACATACAGACAAAGAGAGGTACAATAAAATGAAACGAAGAGATTTTATAAAATTATCACTGGCCGCAGGTTCTGCCGTACTTTTACCTGACTTTAGCTACGCAGCGAACCTGAATGTCAGCCAGATCAGTTTTTCCTCCGGGGACTATTCAAGTAACAATGCTCAAACTATTATGATATTCATGTATGGTGGGGCAAGTCAGTTAGCCGGAAATCTTACCAATTTTGATGAAATAGAGAGTAAATCACAAAGCAGTTACGACTACTTCCGTGGCGTGACCAAAACAGTGAACGGGTGCTGGCAGGAAGCTGGCGGTACGGATATGGAAACACTTATGGACAATGGTGATATGACACTATTCCGATGCTGCTACTCTGCTGTAAGAGAAGCCGAAGGCAATAAATCACATGGTGAATGTACAGCACAAAATCAAAAAGGGACATTTGACGAGGATGGTGGGGGTATGATTGCAAACCTTGCACAAGTCCTCAAAGAAAATGGTGTGGTCAATGAAAATACACTTATGCCGTTCGTCACGATGGAAGGAGAATCCACCTTTTATGTAGAAGGAAACTATCCTCTACCCGGGTATTTAAAACCTGTAGGTATCAATGAAAATTTTGATAATCCTTATAAAAGAAATGTAAGAAACTGGACTTACTATACTAGAGCAGAGCGAGATATAGCGAATTACAACCGCAGTGATGAAGATGGTGGTTTCGACCCGGCCTTAAGTGGGAAGATGGATACCCTTTCACAACAGAATAACCAGGCAGGAAAAATTAAAGATGCCCTGGGAAGAAGAGCTACACTCAGTAACTTCATAGACTCTATTGCAGACTCCGTAACCCCGGATCTGGGTGATGATGCCTATCCAGACAACTCTTTTTCCGAAAAAATAGAAGCCGCAGTCAAATTACTGGTTAAAAACCCTGATACCAAAGTACTGACCATCGGTACAGGCGGACTTGGTGGTTGGGATGACCATAATGAAGCCAGAGACTATGTCACTAGAATGGAGAGACTTTTTGGAGCATTGAAATCAGCAATGGCACATCTCAAAGCAGAAGGTAAAGAGCAGAATATCAATATTATGGTCTTTGGAGAATTCGGAAGAAATGTCAACCTTAACTCTGCACACGGATGGGACCATGGAAACTTACAGAACTTCTATGTACTGGGTGGAAAAGGCTACTTTAATCATAAAGGCGCGGTAGGAGAAACCGTTGTTGATGCTTCAGGAAGTATCAACAGACTGTACCTGAAACCAAAAAGCGGAACCTATCAATTTGAACCACTCAGTATCGCTGCAACACTCTATAAAATTTACGGGATCGAAAACCCTGAAACATTAACCAATAACAATAGAGCCATTTCTGCACTTTTCAGCTGATCTAGATCTTCACTCTCGCTTCCAAAGCACGCGAGAGTGACATAATATCTATGTTTTCCAGTTCTACACCTGTAGGAACTCCTTGCGCGATCTTTGTAAATTTAATATCCAGTCCCAGAAGTTTGTCCTCGATATAAAGGATCATCGTATCCGTTGCAATACTTGGAGGAAAAGCAAAAATGATCTCATCCACACCCCCTACTGCATAAAAAAGATGTGCTTCATCCATATCTCTGACTTCTGATATCACATAATAGACCCCGTTGAACTGTCTGCTCTCTTCAATTGTCAGAATATCTTTGGCACTTTGAACAATACAGAGTTTTGAAGAGTCACGGTAAGGGTCTGAACAGATGGCACAGAGCTCATCTTCACTCATATTGTGGCATTTGGAACATTTTTGAATACTGTTGATCCCTGTCTCCAGCGCATGCGCCAGTTTCATTGCCGAAAAACCGTCTTCCATGACAGCATGATAGGCTAAACGGATGGCTGTTTTTTTACCAATCGACGGTAAAGATCCAAAAGCATCTACCAGATTTTCAAATGCCTCTATTTTATACTTTTTCATTAACGTTTAATTTCTCACGTAGTCAACGACTTTGGAATATTCCACAACCGTTTTAATAAAATCTACTACTTTCAAATGTTCGGGATGTACAGCATACGCGTCAAGATCTTCCTTGCTTGCAAAAGCGGTAATGATACTTAGATCCATGGCACGTTCTTCTTCTGAAAAATTCAAACCTACATCAATACTTTTGAGTGATGGCACTGCACCCATCAAGTTTTCAAGCATCTGTTTTGCCTGTATAATATTGGCTTTCTTATGCTCTTTTTTAAATTGGAACAGGACAATATGTACAATCATTTCAAGCCTTTAAAACTCTTTTTGTGATTATAACTAAATTATGGTAGAATTCGCCAAAATATTCCTCATATTATATTGGAGAAACAATGACTGAAATGGATTATTATGAAGTACTTGAAGTGAGCAAAAACTGTTCCGGTGCTGAATTAAAAAAATCGTATAGAAAACTGGCAATGAAGTATCACCCCGACAGAAACCCTGATGATCAAGAGGCTGAAGATAAATTTAAAATTGTCAATGAAGCCTACCAGGTTCTCTCAGACGAAGAAAAGAGAAGCATCTATGACCGTTACGGAAAAGCCGGACTTGAAGGTCAGGGAATGGGCGGTGGCTTCGGTGGTGCCGGTATGGATGACATTATGGATATCTTCAACTCTATGTTCGGTGGCTCCAGCGGTGGTTTTGGCGGTTTTGGAAGAGCCCAGCGTGACCCGAGTCAAAAATATGCACTGGATTTTGAAATAGAACTTCCTCTGGAATTCCATGAAGCAGTATTTGGCTGCGAAAAGAAGATCGACATTACCTACAAAACACCATGCGGAGAGTGTAAAGGTACCGGTGCCAAAGATGCAAAACTGGATACCTGTGAGTATTGTGGCGGTCAGGGTCAGGTATTGATGAGACAGGGACCTATGCAGTTTGCACAAACCTGTCCAAAATGTCATGGCGAAGGAAAAACCGTAGCGCATAAGTGTGCAAGCTGTAACGGTAAAGGTTATCATGAAGAAGAAGATACGGTAACCATCAAGATCCCTGCCGGTGTAGATTCCGGTAACCGTCTTCGTGTACAAGGTCACGGGAATGAAGCAAAGAACGGACAGCGTGGAGACCTGTACCTTACTTTCTATGTAGAAGAAGATGAGAACTTCATCCGTAACGGGAACGATATCTATATTGAAGTACCTGTATTTTTTACCCAGGCAATTTTGGGTGAGACCATTTCCATTCCGGCACTTGACGGTGAACTGGAACTGGAGCTCAAACAGAGCACAAAAGACAAAGAGCAGTTTGTATTTGAAGGTGAAGGTGTAGTGGATGTGCACAGTGGCAGAAAAGGACGACTTGTTGCACAGGTCAGCATGGTCCTGCCGAAAAAGATCAATGAGGAACAGAAAGAGTTACTTGAAAAACTCCAAGAGAGTTACGGTGTAGAGAGCCGTCCCCATAAAAGTACTTTTGACTCAGCCTTCGACAGAGTCAAAAGCTGGTTCAGATAAACCAAATTTTTTCTATTCTACATGTTGATGTACGATCACCTTCGTAGGGGAAGGCAGCAAGTTCCCCTCATCTACACGCCCATCATAGGCGATCACATAAATTTCATCTCCGGACTGTAAATAATTATTTTCACCAAACTCTGCATATGCCGTTGCCCCAATGGAGATAAATGCCTGTTCAGGATAGTTACCGTCCTTAAGATGTTGTGCAATATTCTCAAGCGGACCAAAATCTTCCTGTGTATTCATTTTCTCTATCAGCCAGTTTTTAAGCTTACCGTAAAAGTAGGAATAGCCAGGAAGCGGTGCATCCACTCCATAGGGATGTAAGACACCGTCACGCTTTACAAAAGAGCAGAGATGGTAATGATCCATGATTCCACCTTTTTCAAATTTATCTATCTCGATCCACTGATGCCCAATACCTTTGGAATTGTACCCCCAAGACTTTTTCTCAGATATCTTTTTTGCGCCCTCTTTACGGATAGTACAGTCATTGAATGCGGTGAACTTCTGTGCGACCAGATCTATGATACGATACGCTTCATCATACACGATATCGAAGAGCACAGCGATCTCCGGTTCAACTTGTGCATTTGCTTCATAGTCTGGAAGTGTCAATGTATCGCTACCTATGGAATAAAGGCCCAAAAAACCTTCTGATTTTGGTAGATAAAAAGGAAAAATGCCTTTTGGAGCATTTGCTTCTTCTGTGACCACATCTTTAAAATCTTCCAGTTCTCCAGCCTGCTCCAAATGGTGTGCAAAATTACCCGCCACCCCTAATCCAATAATATGTTCTATATTCATACTGCACTCTTTTTTTAAGGGATTATACCATTTTGCACAAAAATTACACAAAAATAATCTATATTTGTCTTATACATATTTCTATTTGAAAAAGGAGTTACCATGGCCAATAAAAACAAAAATAATAAAAAGAACAACAAAAATATTCTAATGGTAACTATCCTCATTTCAAGTATGCTTCTATTTATGTTGGGTACAGTAGTTTATGTAAGCAATCAGGTAGCTAACTGCTCCAGTGTAAAAAAATCACGTAATATATGTTTAAATACTGATCAAAAAATAAAAAGGGAAATAGGGTAAATAAAAGGGATAAACAGGCTAGAAGATCCAACCTGTGCAAATAGAATAAAAATTAATTACGCGTTAGCTACAGCGTCTTTAAGTGTTTTACCCATTTTGAATTTTGGTGCAGTATGTGCCGCTTTAGTATAAGTTTTATCAGTTCCTGGAACTTTACCACTTTTTTCAGCAACATCTACAGTTGAGAATGTTCCAAAACCTACTAGAGATACTGACTCTTTCTTAACAAGTGCCTCTGTAACTGATGCAATAAATGCTTTTACTGCTCTCTCTGCTGCTGCTTTACTTTCAAACTCACCGTTCTTCTGTACCAATTCTACAAAATCTGCTTTTGTCATTCTTCTTCCTTTTTTGTTAAGATACGAATATTATAGCATAATACCTTCTTAAATCAAGATGAAAAGCCCCTAAAACGGGGCATTTGAAGCTATTTTTGCTATTTTTTGATCTAAAAAGTGACCAGAATAGGTATTTTTATTATTTTAATGTTATGTTTTTAAGGAATGTAATAATTAAGAGGTATGGTGCGCACGAGAAGATTTGAACTTCCACGCCCATAGGGCACTACCCCCTCAAGGTAGCGTGTCTACCGTTCCACCACGTGCGCACAAGTAGAGTATAGTTAAAGTACTATAGAAACTTTAAAACTGAGGGTAACAAAAAGTTGTGACGGGATTGTACCCGTCACAAGCTTTCACTGTCTTTAAACTTATCCGATGAATGGGTTAGCGTAAAGAGCGATAAGCGCAATTACCAATGTATAGATAACCTGTGCTTCGATCATTGCAAGAGCAATAAACATTGTAGTCATTAGTTTACCGCCAAGACCTGGGTTTCTAGCAGTACCAGCGATAGTTGCAGCAGCAGTATGACCCATACCAACAGCTCCACCAAGAGCAGCAAGACCAAGACCAACACCAGCAGCAACTACTGAGTACGCTTTGATCATTGATTGACCATCTACTGTATCACCAGCAAATGCAACAGCACCAAGTGCCAAGAAAAGTAAGAAAAACTTTTTCATATTAAATCCTTTAAATTATAGATTTTAAGTCTCTTCGACTGCTTTAAAAAGTCTGTTCGGATAGCGTAACCATACTCACAAGGAATACAGCAATATAAACATAAATGCCTATATTTCCCTACTGATCACTTTTTCTAAACGCGTGATTATAACTAAAATTATTTTAATTTATGCTAAAAACTCCGGTGTTGCCAGCTCTACTTTTTTACCTTTTTGCTCCATGACCACGACAGTGATATCATCACCCTCATGATAACGTTCCTGTAAATTATTAACTCTCTCTTTTGCAACTTTTGAAATATGAAGCAGTGCATCAAAACCATCCGGCATTTCAACAAAAAGACCAAAATCAACGATCTTTTTGATCTTTCCCTGATAGCTTTTACCCACTTCGTAGGTCATCTGCTTTCTGACCGGTGCATCGGCGATCTTTTTGATATGCTCTTTGGCAGCAGCTACTTTCTCTTTGTCTTCCCCGGAAAGCTTCACTCCACCCTCATCTCTGTCAATGTCGATGCTGACTTCAAATTTTTCAATGATATCACGGATTGTAGCACCTGCTTTACCGATAATATCACCAATTTTACTCGGGTTGATCATAAAGTGTTCCGTACTTGGCAGGGCACCGCTTTCAACAATATTCTTTTCCGCCTCTTCCATAAGATCCAGAATATGATTTTTTCCTCTGCTTGCCTGAGTTAATGCTTCACGTAGCATATCCAGGTCAATACCACCCAGCTTGATATCCATTTGTAACGCCGTGATACCTTTTTTTGTCCCGGCGATCTTAAAGTCCATATCACCATCATGGTCTTCCAACCCCATAATATCGGAAAGCACTGCATGTCGTCCATTTTCACTGACCAGACCCATGGCAATACCGGCAACAAGTTCAACCATATCGACCTCTGCCGAACGCAATGCCAAAGCACCACCACAAATAGTTGCCATAGAAGAAGAACCGTTACTCTCCAGAATTTCAGAGACCACACGGATGGTACCGTCATAATTCAATGGAATAACTGGTTCCAACGCACGCTTTCCAAGATTACCGTGTCCCAGTTCCCGACGCCCTGGAGCACCAATATATTTTGCTTCACCTACAGAATAACCGGGGAAGTTGTAATGCACCATGAAGTTTTCAGACTGACTGTTCTTCTCTGTGATCAGTTCATACATCTGTGCATCTTTTTTATCACCCAGGGTCACTGTGACCAATGCCTGTGTCTGTCCTCGGGTAAAAAGACATGAACCGTGTACCGAAGGCAAAATGTTTGTCTCTATACTGATCGGTCTGACCTCATCAAGCGCACGACCGTCTGCTCTGATACCTTTATCAAGGATCATGCTACGTACAACTGTTTTCTTATAACGTTCAAGTACTTTAGAGATCAACGCCTTCTCTGGCTCTTTACCTTCAGCTGCCAACGCATCCATGATCGCAGTACGTACTTTTTTCAGTTCAGTGGAACGCTCAGATTTTGCCATGTGAGAAATGGCACTCTCCACGGCATCAGCATAATGATCTTCTATATAGGCATACAGTGTCTCATCCACTTTATCTTCTGCAAGTTCAAGCTCCAGAGGCTCTCTGACCGCTACTGAGAATCCTTCACTATATTGTTCCGTTGCAGCATTGATAGCTTCTGCTGCCAAAGCAATCGCATCCACCAGATCTTCTTCATCAAGTTCATTGCACTCTTGATGTTCCAGGATCAAAGGAACGCCGCCCATCATAGGATCGATCATATCCACCTCCACATCATCAATGATTTCTGAAGCCATGGTACGCATCTCTATCATGAGGATGTCTTTACCTGAACCTACTACAAGAAGATCCAATGTACTCTCATCCTGCTGACTTAATGTAGGGTTGACGACCATCTCATTATCGATCTTTCCTATCCTTACTGCGGTAATACACTGCTGCAGAGGTATATCTGAAACATACAATGCTGCAGAAGCAGCATGCAGTGCTGCAACCTGCATATCTACCTCACTGTCAGAGCTGACCACCATGACCGAAATAGTAACAGGATAATGAAAACCTTTGGGAAAAAGAGGACGAAGTGAACGATCAACGATCCGTGAGGTCAATGTTTCAAAATCACCCGGTTTTGTCTCTCTTTTAATAAAACCTCCCGGGATCTTTGCCGCTGCATATGATTTCTCCATATACTGTACGGTCAGAGGAAGAAAATCTTCATCCACTGCTTTTTCATCAATCGCAACTGCAGCAATGAGTACTGCTTTGCCCTGTCGATACATCACAGCACCACTTGCCTGCTTTGCGACTTTATTGAATTCATACTTCTCTTCAAGGTTGTTTACATTCATTTCTACCATATGTTCTTGCATGTTCTTTATTATCCTTTTGACATCGTGTCGTTAATTTTCTTCTGTTTATGCTCTTTTCTGCGTTCATAGGAATCTATGATCTCAGATATATCCTCAAAACTCAGAGGATCAAATTTTTTGTAGTAGTATTCTATCGAAATATAGTCGTCGATCTTATGAGGGCAGAAAACACCATCACACACATTTAAAAGATTATAATAGACGGTTCTATCCAAAATAGGTGTTGCAATGTATATATCTCTCGCACCACGGGCGATCACAGATTTTAATGCCACCATCATGGTCAGTCCCGTCTCTACACATTCATCTGTCAATACAACATATTTTCCGGCAAGCGGCAGGATCTCTTTTCCTTTACGGTATTTATAGACATAAGAGAGTACCTCCTCTTCATACTTTCGCTGTGCTTCCCCATAAACATAATCTTCACAAATACCAAAAGCATCTATCAGGGCTTTATGCATGACCACTTCTTCAGTCTCTGATACCATGGCTATGGCCAGTTCAGGATTATTGGGTGCCAGTATTGCTTCTGTCAGCAGTATATCCATCTGACCGTTCACCGCCTGTGCGATTCTGTCTGCAAAATATACGCCTCCTTCACTCACCCCTATCACAACCGGTTCATTATCGTTAAAAAGTTCAATTGGCAAGGACCGTATCAGTTGACGTGCGGCATCATCTCGGTCTTCAAAATAAATATTATGGTCTGAATCGGCTGGCATGGTCTGCTCCTGGGAATTGGTTGGAAACCTCTTTTTCATCAAAAGTATAACGAAACTCTTCTATATATTTCATCAAAAGAGCATAAGCAAAATTAAGCTGTTCCTGTTTTTCTTCATCCCCGCCAATATCAGGA
This sequence comes from Sulfurovum sp., assembly GCA_027065815.1. Lineage (GTDB taxonomy): Bacteria > Campylobacterota > Campylobacteria > Campylobacterales > Sulfurovaceae > Sulfurovum. Next base: position 8,903 of record JAMONL010000012.1, on the reverse strand, counting down.
TGATTCTTTTTGGAAAGAAAACGATACTGTTTTTTCAAATCTGCTTTGGTGATCAATTTTGGTAATTCCAGAATTTCCAATGCTTCATCTATGGCTTCCTGCGGACTTTGCATCATTTAATTCGATCCTACCGTGATAAATGGTATAAAATTGAGTTGTATATAAAAAGTGTCATCGATCGTCGAACCTGTAGGTCTTGGTGTAATACTGCGCCGCATAGAGACCGCCATACTCCAGCAATCTTCCTTGTAACTGCCTCCAAAACTCCACTGTTCACTCAGCTCATCATCTAAATTATAAGTGATCGACCCATTAACTCCAATATTGCGGTTATAGGTATATCCAAAATTAAAATTCACATCATTGGCAGGAACAAGTGTTGTCGTGTCCGGAAGATTCTGTTTAAATGTATGTCCTACCGTAAAATGATACTCCGGCTTGCTATAGGTGATACGACTTGAAGATTCACGAATTTCTTTAAATTCATTGGAATAGACAACATTATTATAAAATTGCCATTTGTGCCAGTTGTACTGCATCTCATTACTCAAGTCACCAAAATGTTCTTTACGATCCACATTATAGATTTGGGACAAACGTTGATAAAACTTTAATTTCAGATTCTCATCATAAAAATATTGTCCCAGAGAGAAAAGATAATTCTCTTCAGGAAGTCCGACTGTAAAAAGTTCTTTCTGCTCTTCGGTCAGAGCTTCAAAATCAACAGGTCTCTGGCTCTCATACCCAGGTTTTACATACGCAAGTGACGGCTGCATCACATGGGTAAAACTCTCATACTTTTTTGTAAGATCAGAAAAGATCTTGGCTTTATGAACATTACTGTAGTACTGAAAACTGTCATTCACATATGATCCATTTCCAAAATAGGATTTGTTATAAAAAAAGTCTTCTCCCAGTGAAAAACTGACAAAATCATCAAAAAATGAGTTGGTGTATTCTAGAGGTATCCTTAAATCCGCCTGCTTCATCGTTGAACCTGTTTTTCTGTAAAAATTATTCAACTTTAGATCCGCACTGTAGGTAAAATTATCTACAAAGAGACTGTTCAAATATTTATGCAACTGCACCGAAGGCAATATTTGCATCGTATCATCATTATTGACTTTACGGGTATCAATAAAATACTTGGCATTCACCCCGCCGTAATAATCGTTATCATATAAAAAATAATTGAGTCTAGACTCCTGCAAAGGTGTCAATCCAAAGTGTGTCAAAGTAGTTTGTTGCAAATTCAAGTAGTCAATGTCATTCAAAAAAGTAGAATTGATATAAAGACCGTCTGTAAAATCTGCAGGTAGCTTATCGGAAAAAAGTTTGCTGGAGTCATAATTAAATTCAAGCCCATAATGGGTATTATTAGGGAGATCATGCTCCTCAACGTATGTATCATTGTCTTTAAAATACCCTGCCCTTAACATACCTGACGAGTGGTCAGAGTCTACAAAACGATAAGTTGCATACATCCCAAGACTCCGTTTTGTCCTGACCTGAGGGTTTAACTCCAGATCCATACTGTCAGAAATTGCCCAAAATATGGGCTGTTCATAGACAAATCCTTCATTTGCACTATATCCAAACAGAGGAAAAAGCAATCCTGAGGCTCTTTTATTATTGGTTGAGAATGCCATATAGGGTGTATACATGATCGGTACATCCATAAAATACATTTTTGCATCATACACTTTCATATACTCATCCTGACTGTCATACCTGGATTTCTCTGAAGCCATTTTCCATAAGGGATCATTCGCATCACAGCTGGACATGACTGATTTCCCAAAGGTATAATTTCCATCAAGACGATGTGCTGTGTCAGTATACAGCCAAACATCATTTTGATTGACCATGAACAGCTCTTTAAAATTTACTTCATTCGTATCTGTATGGATTTCAAGATGTGGTGCATGTTCTTTGGTACCATGATAGCCTATCATTTCTACTTTACCATCAAGAACAAGAAGTTTTGTCTCTTTATTATAGGTGGCTTTATTGGCTTTGATAACCGCATCACCATAATAGACAATCACACCGCCACTGCCGCTTACTGTTGTTTTTGTACTTTGTATGTTTTTGGCTGTGACTTCTATATATTCGCTCTTCTCTTCAGCAGAGATCCATGCTGTAAAAAGAGTAAGAAAAAGAAGAACTCTAAGCATATACCACAACACAATGAGAAAGTTTATCATGCAGGGTTTGTCGCATAGGCATAAAAAATGCCATGATATACCCCAGATAAAAGAAAGTATCAGAGATAAGTCGGACAGATGCCCTTAAAAAAGCCTGTTGAAAGGATGGTCTCTGTTCTGTATGCAGGGAGATCACTTTTATTTTTACAGCATACTTCCCGATCGTCATACCGTTTTGCCAAACCAGCACTGTATGATAAATAACTTTAATAGCAAATACTACCATAATATTTTCTGCCAAAAAGGTATTCATTATTTCCATCGTGCTTTGAGACATTTCTCCTGTCCCTGCCTCTCCTATCAGCCCAGTGATCTGATCATAGAAAATGATCATAAAAAAAAGTGAGATAATAATATCGTCGATCACAAAAGCAGAAATACGCTTCTGCATACTTGCAATAGCTAAAGAACTGTTTTCTTCCATCAAGAGACCTACAGTACCTGATATGCAATATCTGTACGACACTGCTTCCCTGCATAATGTACTTGGCCTACAAGCATATAGGCTCTCTTCTGAGCCTCTTTTATACTTTCACCGATCCCTACACATACAAGCACTCTTCCGCCTGTTGCATAGAGTTTCCCATCTTCTCCACGGCTCACGCCGGCATAAGAGATATGTGCATTCTCCTTCAGCTCCTCATGGTAAATATCATCAACGATGATCTCCGCAGGAGGCGTACTTTTATAAGGGTAATCCTTAGATGCCATTACCACACCTACCGCATACTTGTTATGGAATTCGATCTTCGCATTTTTAAGATCACCCGTAGCCGCTTTATAGAACAGTTCAGATGCAGGGGATTTTAACAGTGGCATCAACTCTTCGCACTCAGGATCTCCGAAACGAACATTATATTCAAGGATGATCGGTTCACCCTTTACTACCATCACACCAATGAAAAGTACTCCGGTGAACGGCATACCTTCCGCCTCCATACCTTTTAGCGTTGGTTCGATCACTCTCTCATTAAGTTTACGGTAGATCTCCTCATTTACAAGAGGTGTCGGTGCATATGCTCCCATCCCTCCTGTATTTGGACCTTCATCATTATTGAGCAGTCTTTTATGATCCTGTGCCGCGGGAAGCACGACATAGTCCTTCCCATCACAAATAGCAAAGACAGAAAGTTCATATCCGTCCAGAAACTCTTCTACGACAATAGAGGTACCCGCATCCCCAAAAGAGTTACCCGACAACATTTCACCTGCTGCTTTTTTTGCTGCATCATGACTCTGTGCAATGATCACCCCTTTACCGCCGCAAAGCCCATCAGCCTTTACAACAATAGGTAGCTCAAGACTATTGATGAACTTATACGCCTCTTCGAGAGAATCCGTTTCAATGTATTTTGCGGTAGGTACATTGTGACGGGCAAGAAAATTCTTCATGAATATCTTCGAGCCTTCTAGTTGTGCTGCCTGGGCTGTTGGTCCGAAGATCGTTAATCCTCTTTCAGTAAAGATGTCAACGATCCCCTCTACCAACGGTGCTTCCGGCCCGACAATGGTCAACTCAATGTTATTGGCTTCTACAAAATCAGCCAGTTCATTAAAATCAGAGATCGAAAGATTTTCTCCCAGCTCATCCGTAGCTCCATTACCCGGTGCAAAATAGATCTTCTCTACATTTTCATCTTTTTTAAGTGCCAAACCTATAGAGTATTCTCTACCGCCTGCACCTATGATCAATACATTCATGATTTTTCTCCGAAAAGTTAAAATAGAAGTACAATACATACTCCATTAAAATTCAGTAGTGATGATGTTTGTGCGTAGAGGATTTTCCAAAAAGCTTGGAGGCGAACTCCCTGTTCGTCAAAAGCATTTTGGGAAGTCCTATGCGTGCAAAGATTATCGCTAATGAGCCCCCGAGTGGCCGTTCTGTTTAAAGTCGGCCCTAATAAGCCAACGATGCAGGAGAGAGCAGATCTTTAGGAGGCAATTTCTCGCGGGTTACCCCACTCTGACGAAAATGTCTACACACCAACCTGCTACATGTCCCACTAAGATTAATGTTGGACCCCATATACAGTAATCGAACCACTTAGGTTAAATTTATTATAACAAGTTTGCAGTTAGAAGAGATTAAATCACTATTAAATTCTTTGGGCTTTTTCAATACAGGAAGCAATAAGCGGCTCATCCGCAATCAGAAAATTTGCATTTTCAGGCAAATGTACTTTTGTAGCTTTTCCTATAACGATCGCCGTATAACTTTCATCCCATTTAAAATTCTTTAAAAAACAGTGTATGGTAGAAGGTGATGTAAAGATGATTATTGCATTTTTAGAAGGCTTTTCCAAAGCCGTATATGCGATGCAGGAAGTTTCATAAATGATCTGTTCCTGAAGGTCTATACCTTCCCTTTTCAAAAAACCTTTGGCATCAAAAGAAACCTCTTTGGGACGCAGGTACAACAATTTTCTCTTTTGAAAAAAACGTGCAATATCCTGACTTAAATGTTCTCCATAGAACTTTTTGGGAAAATAGATTACTTTTCCACCCAGCGCTTCTATCTGCTTTTTAGTCGCAGGGCCGATGGCAATACAAGGGTATTGTTTCCAGGATTTATCAATACTGTCAACAGAAACAACAGCCTGCTTGGAGGTGAACATCAACGTATCACAGGAAGAAAAGTCAATATTCTCTGCCACAATAGAAAAATCTATCATTGGCAGATAAATGGTATCTTCTCTGGGCATAGGTGAGAGAAGATAGATCGGTCTCTGCATCAATCAGTTACTTTTTCTAAAATTTCCAATGGCTTGCCATGAAGCAAAGCATCATTCATCTCTTCATCATCATAAGGGTCAAAATGCGGTGTTATCACCCATTTTTTACTGGTATCAAGTGCCATGATCTTATCTTCCACTTCATCCGCAATACGGTGTGCCTCAAGCAGAAGCATATTGGGTCTGAGTACCATATGGAACTCCACAAAATTCACACTTCCGTCTGTGCGTGTTTTCAACCAATGGTAAGAGGTTACTTCCGGATGGTTGGAGATGATCTCACCTATCTGGGCAACAATGTCACCATCAAGTGCACGGTCAAGAAGGATCTCTACCCCTTCAACGATGATCTCAAATGCTGAATAAATAATATACACCCCTATCCCCAAACCAAAAAGTGCATCAATACTGTCCAATTCGGTAAAGTAAACCAAACCAAGAGAGAGCAATACCGCTGCGTTACTCCAAAGGTCTGTTTTATAATGCAAAGCATCTGCTTTGATCACGATACTGTCTGTCTCTTTTGCTATCTTCATAAGATACTGAACCAGAAGATAGGTAACAATAATGGAAAACAGCATCGCAAAAATGGAAGGTGTCAACAATGAGGTTTTGGAACCTGCGATCAGCTTTTCAATTGCCACATAGATAATATAGAGTCCGGAAACAGTGATCACTGTACCTTCGATCACTGCTGCGATCGCCTGTATTTTTCCTTTCCCATACTGGTAAAATTCATTGGGATGTTCTTCAGATTTTTTGATCGCAAAGAAATTAAAGAGTGAGATCGCCATGTCCAGCAATGAATCTATCGCTGAAGCAAGTACCGCAACAGAACCGCTGGCAATACCAATGGTAAGTTTGACAATAAGCAGTACGGTAGCAACGGTACTGGAAACAACCGTAGCTTTTTTCTGTGCAGACATTTGTTCCGGGATCTGTTCGTTCAAGGGGATATCCTCTGTTTTAATTATAATGATTATAACACGTGAAGTTTAAAAGAGGAAATATATAAATATGGATAGTTGTTCCCACACTGTGCGTGGGAACGAGAGGGACAAAAGATTAAATGGCTTTCGTTGCCAAAGAAGCTACTCTTTGCGCAAAAGCACCTTTGTCTTTTGGCTCCAAACCTTCCGAAAGTTTAGCAGAATCAAGCAGGATCCATGAAATATCTTCAAAAAGAGACTTGTCTTCAAGATTATCCAGTTTTTTGATCATTTCATGCTCAGGATTGATCTCCAGGATCAATGGGATCTCAGGCATCTCCTGTCCCATTTGGGCAAACATAGCTGCCATACCAACCATAGGATCAGAGCTGTCCTTCAAAACACAGGAAGGAGAGTCGGTCAAACGTGTAGAGATCTTCACCTCTTTGACTTCTTCACCCAAAGTCTCTTTGATCTTATCTGTCAAAGATTTGAACTCTTTAGATATCTCTTCTTTCTCCTCTTCGGTTTTAGAATCCGGTGCATCGATCGTTGTAATATCCTTCAATGTCCATTCTTTATAGGTCCCGATCATCGGCGTTACAATACTATCCACCTCTTCATCATCCATGATCAAGACTTCAATATTGGCTTTCTTGTATGCTTCAAGCAGTGGAGAATTTCTCAATACTTTTTCATCTTCACCTGTGATGTAATAGATCTCTTTTTTCTCAGAATCCCCACGTGAGATGTAGGATTCAAGTGAAACAAGCCCTTCTTCTGTAGAACTTTTATACTTAACGATATCAAGCAGCAACTCTTTGTTCGTATGGTCTGTATAGATCCCCTCTTTGATCACCCTGTTGTACTGATCGGTAAATCTTTCCGCATCTTCCCCTTCGAGTTTTTTGATCGCCTGCAGGATCTTTTTAACAGAGTTCTGTTTGATATTTGCCAAAATCCTGTTCTCTTGAAGAATTTCACGGCTTACATTTAACGGCAGGTCTTCAGAATCGATGATTCCTTTGACAAATCTTAGATACGGAGGTAAAAGTTCTTTCTCATCATCAGTGATGAACACACGTTTGACATAAAGTTTCACACCCGGCTGATAATCTGCTCTGTACATATCCATAGGTGCTGTTTTCGGAATGTAAAAGAGTGTCGTGAACTCTTGTGCACCCTCTACCCTGTTGTGCAGGTATGTCAACGGTTCGTCATCTCCATGAGAGATGGTTTTATAGAACTCAATGTAGTCCTCTTTTTTCAACTCAGACTTTGGCAGGGTCCAAAGTGCCGTAGCAGCATTGATCTGTTCAGACTTCTGTACTGTTTTTGTCTCTTTGTCATCACCTTCACCTGTGGTCTCCTCTTCCGACCAGTTCAGCATGATCGGGTAGGCAATATGGTTGGAGTATTTCTTGACCACCTCTTGTGTACGCCACTTGTCGAGGAACTCTTTTTCATCCTCTTTTAGTTTGATGTATACAACAGTTCCATGCTCTTCTTTGGTCACAGGTTTGATCTCATACTCTCCTGAACCGTCTGTTGAGAACATATAGGCCTGATCCTCTCCTGCTTTTTTGGAGATGACATCCACTTTGTCCGCTACCATAAAGACAGAGTAGAACCCTACCCCGAACTGACCAATGAGATGTGAATCTTTTTTTGCATCACCCGTCAGGTTCTCCATAAAGGCTTTGGTCCCTGATTTGGCGATCGTTCCCAGGTGATCCATAAGGTCCGCTTCATTCATACCGATACCGTTGTCACCGATCGTCATGGACCCGTCTTCTTTGTCCAGTTTTATGCTGATCTTTCCAGACCAGTTTTCTTCTTTGAATTTCTCATCGGTCAAAGAAAGGTAGTTGAATTTGTCCAGTGCATCACTTGAATTAGATACCAGTTCACGTATAAAGATCTCTTTGTTTGAGTAAAGAGAGTGTGTCATGAGTTTTAAAAGTTGTCCTATTTCTGTTTGAAATTGATGTTTTGCCATCGTTATTTCTCCTATATTGGTTTATTTTTATGGGATTATAATATATTTTGGTAAATATTTCAAGTTTTTCGGAAAGATACTTTAGTGCTTTTGACTAAAGTTTTATGAAAGTAGGATTCTCAGGAGGAGAATCTTTAAGTATTTAACGATTATTTATACGATTCACAACCATTTTTTTGATACGCTTTGAAAAGTTTCACCATTTTTTTCTTTGCACTTCTCAACATTTTCTTTTTATTAGTGCTCACCGTAATCCCCGGTACCGGCATTGCCGCAGCCTTTTCTTCCAAATGAAAAGCACTGGTATTGTTGACCATAGTGGTAAATTGATCCAATTTCATAATTTTTTTACTGATCTCAGCACAGGTATCAGATCTATCCACTGAGCTCACCTGTGTATGGTTGATTCTCTTTTGAACCGCCGTTTGGGTAACAACAGGTGTTTTTACAACTTCTTTTTGAGGCTTTACTGCAACTTTTGCACTGGCAGTTCTGATATTGTCAACTTTGTGCACACCTGTATCTGTTTTGATCACTTTTTTATCTACTTTGGCAGGTCTACTCCCCATTGCCTTTTGATGTACTGCTTGCGTATGTGTCTTTACAGGTGTAACACAACCATATTTCTGGCGTGCTGCCGTATACTCTGCATATTTCTTCTTTACATCTCTCAACATTTTCTTTTTATTAGTGCTGACCGTGATCCCCGGTACCGGAAGTGCGGAAGCTCTTTCTTCCAAATGAAAAGCACTGGTATTGTTTACCATAGTGGTAAATTGATCTAATTTTATAATTTTTTTATCAATATCGGCACAGGTATCAGATGAAAAAATCATGTTATCTGCAAGTGCCATTTGACTGGTAGCAGCCGTCATAAATATTGCCATAGAAAAAAAAGCATGTCTGAAAAAAAGTGTGTGTTTCATAAGTGATTCCTTTAAAAAATATTATATCCAAAGCATACTAAACTGTAAGGAACTTGTATCTTTTAAAAATCAAGTCCAAAAAGCAAGTTTGTCGTTGTTTTATTGTT
>JAMONL010000011.1 GCA_027065815.1 Sulfurovum sp. | reverse complement strand
TTACCAAAGGGACTTCCCTCAGAAAACTCTTTGCAAAACTCAAAAAACTCAACCACAGTGAGAAAAACCTCATTCTTATCACTGACGGGGGAGAAGAGGAAGACCTGTCTGCTCTGGCAGAACAGATCCAGGATGCACAGATCAACCTTACCGTACTTGCTTTGGGCACAAAGCGAGGTACGACCGTTGAGAAGCCTGACGGCAGCATGCTGAAAGACAGCAAAGGGAATCTTGTGGTTTCACGCATCAATCCTCTACTGGAAAAACTTGCACGTCATGTCAACGGCGTATATCTCACTCCTGCTACTTCTCCTGAACGTACGGCAGAGGAGCTGCAAAATACCCTGAATGCCCAGGAACAGCTCTCCAAGAAGATCAGTAAAAAACAGCAGCGGCACAGTGAACTTTACCAGATACCGCTTCTGTTGGCACTGCTGCTCTTCTTTATGCTGCATACCCGTGCAGCCAGATATTTTCTCCCTCTCTTTGTTCTTATGGGTGGTCAGGCAGAAGCTTCGGTCACTGACGGATATACACTTCATGCCGCTTACAGTGCCTATGAAAAGAATGATTTTCAGCAGGCTAAAAAGTACTTGAAAACGATAGATGATCCCTCTTTACAAAGCCGATTTGCACAGGGTAACACCTATTATAAACTGGAAAACTACAAAAAAGCCATTATTGCGTATGGATCCATACGCAGCACCTCTGCCAAAACCAAACAGAAAATTTATTTCAACACAGCCAATGCTTACGCGATGCTGGGTCAGTATGATAAAGCCAAGATATATTATACTAAGGCATTACAACTGGGTGAAGATGAGGAGAGTCTGTACAACCTCAAAATAGTGGCACTGATGAAAAACAAAGCAGATGCTCAACTGGGTATAGCCCATCCCAAGTCACAGAATTCAGACAGCAGCAAAAGCAAGTCACAGGAAAGTGAAAAAGAAAAATCCCAAAGCAGAGATGAGGATCAGTCCAGTTCAGGATCCGGTTCCGGCGGGGAAAGCAAAAAAGAGAAAAGCAGCGACAAAGAGAAACAGAGGCTCATGCTCGATAAAAATGAGCAGGAACAGCCGCTAAGCTCAAAAGTCTACGAGCTCATCAACAAAGGATACATACGTGAAACCCAACCTTGGTAAAGCCCTGAAACTCTATCTGTTCTTGGCACTGACACTGCTTTATGCTGAAGACTTTACGTTCACTGCAGAGATCAACAATGACACACCCTACCTCAAAGCCCCTGTCCTGCTCTCAGTAGATATCAATCAAACCAATCCTGATGTGGTACTCTTTTTTCAGTTTGACATTCCTCCGAGTAAAGCATATAGACTAAAACAGATCCACGCACTGCATGATGATACCATGTACCACACCCATCACCACTATTTATACCGGGTGTACCCGTTAAAGACCGGTTCGGTCACTATTGACTTCAAACTTGTCAAACGTGTTACCAATGCATCCAAGGTAGAATACAGTGCCTCTGGTGACCGTGATGATTTTAAAAAACTTGAAACCAAAGATACACCGATAAACATCAAACCTGTGATACTCCAGGTAAAACCTCTACCTGCAGGCACGACCCTTGTCGGTGATTTTACCATTACACATCATTTTAGCAACACCGCAGCACAGCGTTATGAACCTATACCTTTTCAGGTTGTCATCACAGGAAAAGGCTATCCTCCTGTGATAAAAGATCTGCTGCCAAAGATCAAAGGCGTGACCTTCTTCTCCCAAAAACCGGACATACAGAAAACTGTCAGCAAAGAAGGGATCATCTATAAAGTGGTCTATGATTTCTCTCTTTCAGCAAAACAAAACTTCACATTTCCGGAGATCCGCCTTAATGCCTTCGATCCACAGAAAGAAAAAAGCTATACTTTGCACATACCGGCACAGGACTTCAACATCACTGCTGTAGATCCTGCAGACCTGCTTGACAGCAGAGATGAACCCAAAGCATTTACGACAGATCTTTCATGGGCAACAGCTTTTCTTGGATACCTTGTTGTTTTTGCGGCAGGCTATTTCAGCGCTATGACAGTAAAATGGAAGAAAAAGGATCTGGAAGCAGAGGAAGATCCGATCAAAGAGAAGATCAGGAGATGCCAAGATGAAAAAGCACTGCTTCAACTCCTCATGGCAACAGACAGTAAAAGATTTGTTTCTGTCATTGAAGCATTGGAGAAGGGTTTGTATAAAAAAGGTAAAATGAACTTGAAAACGTTAAAAGCACAGGCATTGGAGAAAGTATGAAAAACGCACAAATAACAGCACTCAAAAAAGAACTTAAAAAAGCAGTGATCGGACAGGAAACCATGATAGAGGGATTGATCATAGGTTTGCTCTCTGATGGTCACATCCTGATAGAGGGCGTACCCGGTCTGGCAAAGACCACCACCATCAATGCCCTTGCCAAAGCATTGGGTCTGGACTTCAAACGTATACAGTTCACTCCCGATCTTCTTCCCTCTGACATTATCGGAGCACAGATATATAACCCACAGGAGCATACTTTCAGTATTAAAAAAGGACCACTTTTCACCAATCTTCTACTTGCAGATGAGATAAACCGTGCACCCGCCAAAGTTCAGTCCGCACTGCTTGAAGTGATGCAGGAGAGACAGGTGACCATCGCTGAAGAGACCTTTAAGATAGACTCTCCTTTTTTGGTTATGGCAACACAAAACCCCATAGAACAGGAGGGTGTGTATGCTCTCCCGGAAGCCCAGCTTGACCGCTTTATGATGAAACTTGTGGTCAAACACAACAGCCCTGAAGAAGAACTTGAAATTATGCGTAAGGGTGCTGCCAAAAATTTTGAAGAGGTACAAAAGGTATTGAGTATTGATGCGCTTCATACCTTGCAAAAAGAACTTGAAAATATCCATATGGATGTTGAGCTTGAACAATATATCATTGCCATCGTCACAGCGACTCGAGAGCCCAAGAAATTTGGACTGGAGAAACTTGCTGAAGAGATCATGTTCGGTGTCAGTCCGCGAGCATCCATCGACCTCTACAAAGCATCCAAAGCCAAAGCCTTTTTACGCGGAAATGACTTTGTAACGCCTGCAGATATAGGCTATGTGATCCATGATGTACTGCGCCACCGGATTGTCCTCTCTTATGAAGCCCGGGCAAAAGGTATCAATACAGATGAGATCATTTCTAAAATAGTGGAAACCCTGCCTATCCCATGACCACAAATTTAAAGGCGCTGCAGCTCAAAGCCCGTCATCAGGTCTATACCCTTCTTTCAGGGCACAACCTTTCCAGACTGCACGGAGAGGGCTATGACTTCTCAGAGCTGCGTGAGTACCAGATGGGAGATGATATCCGTAAGATCAACTGGACCATCACGGCAAAGCTCGGGAAACCCTATATCAAAGAACTTCATGCCAACCGTGAACTTTCAGTCGTAGTGGCAAGCTGCCTGGATGGGAGTATGTATTTTGCGGAAGATAATGCCAAACAAAAAAAGCTCACGGAAGTAGCGACCATACTAGGCTATGCAACGCAGCAGAATGCAGACCTCTTCACCGGGTTAGCCTATGAAGAGAAAAAAACCTATGCAACACCTCCTACCAAACAGCTTTACCACATAGAACAATTTTCACAAAAAGTATTTGAAGCCTCTCTCTTACAGACAAAACTGGATCATGATCTTGTCGTAAAAGACCTTTTTAAACGACTACATACACCTTCTCTACTTTTTGTCCTGGGGGATTTTCTTGATGATATTGACCTCTCTTTACTGGCACAAAAACATGAAGTTATCGCTATAATCATTCGTGACAGAGAAGAAGAAATGCCAGAAAAACTGGGTGAAGTAAGTCTGGTAGATCCGCATACTGAGAAAAAAATGGACACATACTTTGCAAAAAGAAGTATAGAGACCTATCTCTCAAAGCTGGATGAGCATGAGCAAAAGCGCCAAGAACATTTTACCCGCTATGACATTCGCTCTGTCAAAATTTTTACAGATGAAGAAGTGGTGGGGAAACTTGTCACACTCTTTGTGTAAATACGCTCCTTTTACACAAAGACTAAAAAGGCAAACACCACAAATAAAATAAAATGCAGGAAGCCTTCAAGTACATTGGTCTCACCGTCATTGAAGTTCACCATAGAGACAAGCAGTGTCAATGCGATCATCATTGTCTGGATAGGCGTTAATGAAAGGTTTAGCTCCATTCCCATGAAGTAAGAGACAACGATCACCGCAGGGATCGTCAAGAGTACCGTAGCAAGCGAAGCACCCAGCGCAATGTTGATCACTGTCTGCATACGGTTGTCAACCGCAGCACGCACAGCGGTAATGAGCTCCGGTGCCGCAGAAATGATCGCTACTCCCACTGCCCCGATTGCCATAGGTAAACCATATATTTCCAGGGTATTCCCCATAAAGACCGAAAGTATCTCTGCAAGAATACCGATCACGATAATAGAAATAACCAGATTGGCCGCATGGTACCAGGCA
>JAMONL010000010.1 GCA_027065815.1 Sulfurovum sp. | reverse complement strand
GCAAACCCCCTGAACCGTGCCCATGAGAGAATGATCCGTCAAGCCATCTCCGATTCAGATCTTCTGGTAATATTTTTACGTAAACCATTCACCGCTGAAGGCTTGCGTTATGATATTCGTTACGATGCCCTCAATACCTTCATAGACAATTTCATACCTAGAAGCAAAGTGATCATTATACCGTTTGAAAACACGTATATCTTTGCGGGGTACAATGAACTTATTTTAGATGCCATACTGGCCAAAAATTATGGCTGTAACCAACTTGTTATAGGCAAAAATCACGGAGGATTGGGACTCTACTATGATCAGAATAGACTCAACACAGTTTTTGACCACTGTAAAAATATTGATATCGACATTAAAACGGTAGATGAATATGTCTATTGTGATACGTGTAAAACACTGGTGAGTACAGAGACCTGCCCGCATGGGCAGCACCACCATGTACACTATCACTCAGAGTCCATTATGAAACTCATCCAGAGTGGTTTAATCCCTCCTCCGATCCTGGTAAGAAAAGAGGTCTCGGCCAATATTCTCTCTTCACTTTTCCCGGAGCGTTTTGAAAATCTTCAGGAGATACACTACTCTCTGATCCCCGGTTCCGGTCTTCTTGAACAACAAAGTGAAGAGCAGTTTTACCTGAAACTTATTGAACTCTATCAGACTTCATCACTGACCTAAGGAGAGCCGATGAATTTACAAAAACTTTTTTTGACCTTTGGAGGAGCCGGTCTCTCTCCTAAAGCCCCTGCTGCAGTCGGAACATTAGCTGCTCTTCTTGCAGGCCTTGTGGTACTCTATTATTTTGGGATGGAAACACTTTTTATGCTAACCCTTGCCATTACCGTCATGGGTATATTCGAGATCAACAAATATGAGAAAGAGACGGAAATATATGACCAACAGTATATAGTCATCGATAAAGCAGCAGGCATGTGGCTCTCTTTGATGATCGCCATTTCTACCGCAGAAGCCATGTCTTATCCTTATGCAGAGGTCCTTGCCATACTCTTCTCTTTTGCAGCATTTCGCCTCTTTGACATGTGGAAACCCTCAACCATAGGCTGGATAAACAGAGAGATCAAAGGCGGACTTGGCGTTATGATGGACGACGTGCTTTCAGGTATTGCCGGAGGACTCTTGGCTGCAGTCATTTTAATGGGGATAGGCAGACTGTTTTAAACACAATACCTGAGATCTTCACACTGCCTTAAATAAGTTTATGCAGTACTGTATTGATCAACGCTTCGTATGCGAGAAGAACCTTCTCATCAATGGCTTTTCCTGAACGAAATTTTTTATGATAAGATTCTAAAGATTTTCGCAGCGCATCATCCAACCACTTCTCTTTAAATTTGCTGTCCATTTCAAATTCAGCCACACTCCGTTTGGCATGTGAACGCTTGGCGATCTGTTCTGTATGGTAAATAAGTCTTCCGAGTAAGATATAAGGAAAATTCCTGTTCGCCATAGGGCCGATCTCAAGATAGCGTTTACCCAAAGTCTGTCCCAGCACTTTGATCTCTGAAAGTTCATTAAAGGCAAAATAAGCACCCACACCACCGACAACAGCACCCAGTGCACCACCTATGAACAATGTATGCCCTGCGAACATCAGGTCAATCCCTGCTCCGGTAATGGCTCCCGATGTAGCGGCTGTGATCAAGAGCTCTTTACGTGTCAGTCCAAAAAGAGAAGCAGACTCTTCAGAAAAGAGATCCAACTCTTCAAAGGCAAGCTGCGTTTTGTCTTTTTCAAGGTTTTCATGATGCCAGATGATCTCGATCTGTTTTTGTGTACTGCTTTCTATCATTCGCAGTCTGTTCTTATAATTCTCTTCCAGTCTCTTTTTTTCAACATCTGAAGCTTTTTCGGAAGTAAACGCCAACGTATCTATCAAAGATACTGAGTCAAAGACCGCTTTGGCAATAGCTGCAGCACTCTCTTGAAACATCTCTTCATAATACTGCTCAAAGAAAAGGATAGAGGATTTTACAGAGTCTGTCCACTCCTCTTTCAACTGTGCCATACTCTCCAAGATCGATATATGCTGTGCCAATGAAATATTCATAGGGTCATACGTTCTTACGATCTTGAAGTAATGCCCCAATGCCCGTTTCCACTCTGCAGTATAGTCTCCCTCATCAATATGGTTTATCAGAGCCATAGAAGGCTGTCCTGTCCAGCGAAGTATCTCCATCTCCGCTTCATACTCTTCTCCATAAGGTTTGGAAGCATCCACGACATAAATGATCCCTGCACCCTCCATAATGGGTTCAAGCAACTCTATCTCATCATTGAATTTAGGGTCGTTTTTGAAGGTATGAATGAACTCCTGTACCACTTCATATTTTTTATCTGCAGAGACATCATGCCCTTCAAGCCAAGCCAACACTTTTCTTGCACGCTGGAACCCGGGTGTATCAAAAAGCTCATAAATGATCTTGCCGTCTACCGTAAGCGGAAAAGACCTTTTTTTTGTCGTTGTTCCCGGAGTATCTGATATCTGAACAGAATCATCCAGAGCCAAAGAAGAAACAATGGAACTTTTGCCTTTGTTGGGATGTCCGACCACAGCAAATTTAGGATGGTCAAAAGCACTTTCTTTATGCTCAGGCATTTTCTGCTTCCCCCTTCAATGCCTGAGCACTTGATATCTTCAACCATACCTTTTCATTGTTGAGTGTAAAGAGTTTCCTTGCCCAGACATTTACATCTCTCTCTTTACTTACATATGCTTGCTGTTCCGTACCGATCGGTGCCACGATCACCTTGTCAGCTTTCTCAAGCAAACTCTCAAGAAAATCCATAAAATCCATTGTAGGCGGTTCCCATGCTTTGACATAAAAAAGGATCTCTCCGTGACATTTACTGATCACTTCACTGTCTTCTTCCAGAGAATTTGCGCCCCCTGCTTCGTAGCAGTTTGGAGCTATCACCTGCATGCGCTCATTAATGAGTTTCAGTTTATCTGGATCTATTGCCCAGCCAAGTGCCATATCATAAGATTGGTCAAACCTGTCAATAACCTGTGTATACGCGACCGTTTTGGAAGAAAAGTTATTTTCTATTGTGCTTGCATGGGTGGAGATGTTCACTTCATTCATGTCACTTAAGAGTTTTTTACTTCCTTCAAGTGTCATAAATGATCTCTCAATGGCTTTTTTAAGTCCTATTGTGGAGATGATGTACATGACAAAGCGTAAGATCACTGCATAAAAAAGTGTAGCAAAAAGTAAAAATTTCCACCATTCACCAAGTAAAGCAGCATGTGATATCATGGTATCACCCAGTTTTTCTCCCAGTCTATAGTACTGACTCTGTTCCACCAGTTCTACAGAAGGTACTGCCCAGGGAAAAAAATCCCGCCAGGCAAAAGAGAGAGTCTCTAAAAGATGATGAAATGCTTCAGGCGTCACAGAGAGGGTTGTACTCCAGGCAAAAGCAATATCTCTGGTTGCTACCATCGCCAAAAGTGCCAGAAGAAGACCAAAAGAGAATGCCAAGGCAAGTATCTGTGAACGCTTTATCACAAGCCAGTTCAATATGAGCGGATTGATCTTCAGTTCAGAGAAGCGGCCTTTTAACTGATCTTTAACTTTGTTCGGAAGCAGCGCAACGATCCTTTCCATCCAAAAAGCGGGAGAAAGATGGATCAGCATACTCTGTGAACGACTCGCCCTGAACATGGACAGGAGCGCCAAAGACATGGTCACTAAAGGCACAAAGACCACCATTGCAATGAAGTAGATAACATTCACCGGTTCATGACCGTTATAACTCAATAGACCAATACCTGATACTACCCCAAGAACAAAAGTCAAAAAAGAAAGTATTAACGTGACCCAGTATAAATAAGAAGAGAGTGTTTCACTTAAAAGCGGCCTTTTCAATTTTAGCTTTTCTCTGTTTGCCCAGGCTGAAAGCTGTTCAACCGGGTCTTCTTTCAACTCAGGATGAGAGAGACCAAAGGTACGTCTTTCATTTCTCGTTGAGTTATCAGACTCCAATACTTCATAAAGGTCAAGATATGATGCTAAATTCATAGTTCTCAATTTTGTATTATTTTTATTTCTTACGGTTCGATTACATCTAAGGCACAATCATAAGCCAGACAGCGTAAATGTTTCTTATACGCTATATCATCATAACTGTGTACACGTGATACACCTTCTTCAAAAGCTGCTTTTGCAACAGCAGAAGCTACCCAGATCAATGCTTCTTTGTTGAACGGTCTGGGAATGATATGATCTTTGCCATACGCAATTTCACTGTCATGATAGGCTGCTTTTACATAATAGGGTACCGGTTCTTTTGCCAATGCCGCCAAAGCTTCTGCAGCTGCCATTTTCATTCCTTCGGTGATCTTTCTTGCTCTTACATCAAGTGCTCCTCTAAAAATGAAAGGGAAGCCCAGAACATTGTTGATCTGATTGGGATAATCAGAACGTCCAGTTCCCATAATGACATCATCTCTTACCTCTCTGACTTCAGCAGGCTGGATCTCAGGTACAGGGTTTGCCAAAGCAAAAATAATAGGTTCAGGTGCCATCTTGGCGACCATCTCTTTTGTCAGGGCGCCTGCTTTGCTTAATCCCAGAAACATATCTGCACCGTCTATGGCATCCTCAAGTGTTTTCAACTTCGTATCGATCGCAAATTCAAGTTTATACGGGTTCAGGTCATCTCTGGAGGTAGAGATCACCCCCTTCGAATCACACATGACAATATTTTTTACACCCAGTTTTCTATACATCTTGGCACAGGAGATCCCTGCCGCACCTGCACCATTCACAACGATCTTTATCTCATCAACTTTTTTTCCTGTCAGGTCAAGTACATTCATCAAACCTGCGGTAGTGATAATAGCTGTTCCATGCTGGTCATCATGAAAAACCGGGATATCCAGTTCTTCTTTGAGTATGCGTTCTATTTCAAAACATTTCGGTGCTTTGATATCTTCGAGGTTGATCCCGCCAAAGGTAGGTGCAATAGCTCTACATGTCGCAACGATCTCTTCAACACTGTGTACATCCAATTCAATATCAAATGCATCAACATGTGCAAATTTCTTGAACAGTACGGATTTACCTTCCATAACCGGTTTGGAAGCCAGGGGACCGAGATCTCCCAAGCCCAGTACAGCAGATCCGTCAGAGATCACAGCAACAAGATTGGCACGGTTTGTGTATTCAAAAGAGAGGTTCTTGTTTTCGGCAATTTCAAGACAGGGTATACCTACACCGGGCGTATAGGCAAGAGAGAGTTCATATTGTGTATCACAGGGTTTGGTCAGAGCTATGCCTATTTTTCCGTCTTTATGATATTCAAGTACTTTTTCTTTGGTGATTTCAGACATCGTTGACCTTTGCAGTATAATTAAGAGAATTATACTGCAACTAAGGTTAACTGGGGGTCATACGGTATGCTTATCTTGGATCAGCTTTTTCAATACTTTGACTCGCAGACCAGATACGGTAACGTACTTCGTATCCTTCGGGTACATAAATAACTGTTCCAATACGACTGTTATATCTGAGCAAGGTTTTTTCAGGTGCAGCAATGGAGATGAATTTTTCACTCTTGGGTTCTCTGCACGCCATCATGGTTGTTGGACCGCGTTGAATATCACTCACTTTAAAATAGTGATATCCCCATCCTTTCAGCATTTTACGTTCAATTTTCCCAGAGAAAGAAGCATGATTGCAATCTACCATCAGGTTCTTACCTATCATCAGTTCAACTTTATGGTCAGCATCATTGTCTGTTTTGGGGACTTCAACAATATAGCGGACATATCCCTCTTTTGCCGGAGGGAACATTTTATATTTGTCGTTAAAAGTGTCTGAGGCGGAAAGTTGTGTACTGAATAAAGCGATAATAAGTAAAGAAAGTAAGTTTTTCAACATCTGTATCCTTCTGAAGTTTCTTTCAAAAAGTATACAGTATGTGTATTAATAAAGAAATGAAGCCGGATTATTCAGAAAAATACTCTTCAATGACCTGAGGGAAAAGCTTCATGGTCTTTTCTGCTTTTTCTATCTTTGGTTCAAATATCTCTGCACTGGCAGGAAAAGTCGTCATCAATTCAGTATAGATAGCGATCTTCTCCTCCATGTGATTCTCCAAAGCATCAAGTACAGCCTGCATATTCTCTTTGCTTGTTGCAAATTTCATGAGCAGTTCAAACATCCGCTTTCTGGGATGTATCGCCATATCGTCACCTGCTACATAAGCAATATCTTTAATATCCCAGCGAGAGATATAAATACCACTCGCAACAGGCGCTACCAATAATGCATAAAGCGCATCCGTATAGGAAGGATAATCAATAATACTCTCTTCATCACTCTCACAGCTTCCGTCAATACAGGCTTCTTCATTTATATTAAAATTTTCAAATTCTTTTCTTAGATCATTCATATCTCTCATTCTTTCTCTCCTATCAATAGTGGTATCGTATCTACATCTATATTTACTTCAAACCATCGGTTCGCTATGAGCATCATTTTGGCTACAAAAAGTATCTGGTCATCTAAAAATTCCGGTTTTTCAAACAGATTTTTAGCTTCATCATCCAGACAAAACCCGTTTACCTTACCTTCCGATACTTCAATAAAGTCTATACGTCCGTCTCTTTTGGCAACATCATTCAAGCTGTCACAATACTGTAAAGCTTTACTTTGAAACTCTTTTTCAATCATCATTTTATCTACTTTGGACTGACCGACACTGGTCATCGTAAAATCAAAGTGATCATCTGTAATATTCAATGCGATCGCCGTAGCGTTGATGTCATTAAATTTCATGATCTTGTTAAAGTATCTGCGTGTATATCCAGTTTGCGCATTATGCCCAAGGATAGTGCACAGGCCGGTATCAGGTTTTATCTCTTCAGGTCTCATGTTATACATCACCTCTCATGTTTTTCGCATTTTGGTGAAGAAACATTGCTTCTTCTTCTTCCAAAAGACAACGGGGACAGATTTGCTCACCACCCGTATATGTAAAATGTGTCTGACATTCATTACATCGTTTGATCACAAATTTTGCCAATGTACGCTGTGACGGTTCAAAAAATTCTTTACTTTCAAATCCGGGTTGAAGCTGTATTGCATTTGGTTCACAGACATCATGGCAGAGATGACACTTCAGGCATAACATGGCATCAAACTCTATCAGTGAAAACTTTTTATCACTGCTGAGTGCCCCCGAAGGACAAATACGATAACACATTTGACAATTGGTACATGCTTCACTCACAAATTTTTGAGAAATAAAAGAGATATCTTCTTCTGCAAATACATCATAATTTGTCGGTTTTTCTATGCCTTTGAGTGTTGTCAAGAGTATTTTTCGCTTATCGGGAAGATGTTTGTTCCTTATCTTTTCCGTCATACTTTCATCGATCTCAAAGCTATGCAACTCTTCAGCTTCCACTGCATGCTCAAAAGTTTGTTTATGTTTGACCATGCCTTTGACAGAGGCCTGACTTAAAAAGTCACGGCGGGATGGTTTATTCCCGTTCTCATCTCTTTCTACGTCCGTTATCTCCTGTTTCACTGCTGCAACGCTACTCTTGAGATCAAGATTTGTCTCCAAACGTTTTTCAGAAAAAGAAGAGAGTACAAAATTAGCTTCTTCTACACGTGACTCTATCACAGTAAAAAGATGACTCTCTTCCTCATAATCATGCAGATCCAATATGACAGGTTCATCACTTGCCAATGCAAGAGAGATGAGATGTTCCACACTTAAAACTGAAAGACAGGGCACATTTACTTTTCTTGAGATCAATCTTGCTTTGCTCTCTAAAAAAGAGAAAAAGAATTCCGTTACAGAAAAATCTGAAAGAGAAAAAGCTTCTGTAGGACATGCTCCGATACAGGCTGCAGCTTCAACGCCTAATCCTTTTGCGAACTGTGGTAACTGATCCTCTATCTGTACCAAGCCGTTTGTAGCATCTACACATTTTGTACAAATAGAAACTTTACTTGTCGCTCTGACACAGAGCGCTACGTCCAAATGCAGTTTCATTTACGACGCTGCATCCTCAGATGCGCACACTTCACCACGTTTCTTGGTCAGATATTCAAAATCACTTAACATAAACTCCAATGTCAACTCTGCACCATCATGGTACAATGGTGTACGTGACTCTTTTTTAACATTGATCAAAAACATAGGTGCCCACTCAAGTAAATGGTCTCTTAAAAAACCGTACTGTATCTGAAGTACTTCACATACACCTTCCTTGTCATCTGCCTCCAATGCTTTTTTAAGTGCAACATTCAACATATACATAAATTCAAGTTCAACACCAATATGGTCAGGGCTGACCACTCTTGCATCACTCAAGGCAACACGGAAATCCAAAGCATTATAAAGTTCAAGTACAGGATTGTCTCCTCCACTCTCGATCATCTGGTCTTTTCTGACATAAAAACTTTCATATGGCACTAAATGCATAATAAACAAATTTGTAAAATCAACATTATATTGTTTTTCAATCAGTTCATCCACATCAAATTCATTTCGCTTGGACCAATCTCTGTAGTTAGGCAAAAATTCCATGAGTCTCTCATCTTGCTCAATATTCTTCAAGAAATCAGCATCGACTTCTTTCAACATCAATCGTGATATTAACCCATAAAGTGCAATACGCTGATCAATATTTTCTTGTAATTCTTTCATACTTTATTCTTTCATTTATAATTTTGGCACTATACCACTTTCAAGATAAATACTAAATAAAATAGTTATCTGGGAAATAGTTAGGATAATAAAGCAGGGAAGAGCCCCTGCTTTTGTATGTGAGGAGAGTTAACCTTTGAGGTGTACCGTATACGCTTTAAGCGTTAAAGGTACAGCTGGACGTTTTATATGCGTAGGTCTTCTCAATGTATCGTTAGCATTAAGAGGACGTGTCAATTTGTCTCTCCATGCCTGATACGTTTTCATATTGTTTTCATAGTTCACGTAAATATCACCGATCTTGTCATCTTTGGAAGCAAGCTCAATGCTTACTTTCTGATGCCAGGCGTGGTTACCCGCAATCGGATCCGGATGTGAAGGTGCTACGGCATTCTGCCAAGCACCTGAAAGACCATCCCACCAAATGTTGTCAAGGTCTTTGTTGTACTCTTTGAACTGCCAAGTATCTCTACGTGCCAACATACCTTCTTTCAATCCTTCTGTCGGTTTAAGTGTTCCCACTTTACCATCCATAGTCATATCATACAATGGCGCACCAAGTCCAAGAACACCTAATTTATGTTTAAACCCTGGAATATCCACAGCATTTTTAAGTTTCCATCTACCCGCATGGTGTGAACATTGAAGTACACCCGGCATAGAACCTTCAGTTGGTACTGCCATTGCAATGAAGTATCCGGATTCAAGGTTGGAAACAGTATCTGAGATCGTTACTTTGATCGCATCACCTCTCTTGATATTAAGACGTTTTGCATCGTCAGTATTGATCCAAACCGGGTTATGGTTCTGAGAGATCTCCATCAAATGCTTCGAGTTCACTGAACGCGTATGAATATTGTACGGCAATCTAAAGACTGTGTTCAACGCAAATTCATTTTTACTCTCATCTATAAAGTCATGGTGTACCTGTGAAACAAGGTGCACATATTTTTTACGCTCTTCTGCATTTCTTGGATAGAAAGGTACAGCATATTCAGGCCATTTCCATTCTGCGAACCACTTAGAGTAGAATTCAAGTTTTCTGGAAAGCGTATGGAAGCCTTGTCTCTCTTTACCTTCTACTTCAACACCGATCGCTTTTTTACCACCAAAGACATGATCTTCAACCATCAATCTACCATACTCATCTTTTTCAACATCACGTTCATCATACTCATGACCATGTGCCAAATATTTACCGTCAACTTTCTTAACAAGTCTTTCCTGAGGTTTATAAATATTATCTTCTTCAAGCCATGTTCCCATGTCTCTCATCATTTCATAGTTTGGATACTTACTGTCCGGATATTTTTCTTTTGCCACTCTTCTCAAGTTTGGAAGTTTGTCAAACGCTGCCTGATACCACTCTGGAATAGTAACTGCTCTTGTCGGATCTTCTTTTGAAGCCCAGAACTTTCTGACACCCAATGAACCATCAGGATCTACATGATGCACCATAATATTTGCCCAGAATTCTACTTCTTCCCATATTTCACCAAGACCCGATGCCATATGCGCTTCCAATGTAGCACGTGCAGGATTTTTCGGCTTCCATCCATTTTTCTCCAATGCTACACGCAGTGCAGGGTTTTTAAAGGCGAGCCATCTTGCAGGTTTTGTAGGTTCTGAAGACTGATCATGTCTTTCTCCTGCTAGTCCTACAGGGAGAATAAAGTCACAATACCAGTTCGTCTCAGACCAGGTTGGAGAGAGGTTGAATGACATTTCGATCTTGTCTTCTCTCTTCAATGCTTCTATCCATCTGAAACCATCCGGATTGATCCAGACCGGGTTGTACATACGAGGGATCCACACTGCCAATTTTTCAGGAACATTCAATCCCTTGTCATTCCATTTCTTTCTCCACGCATCATCAAGAAGCAGGTGAGGCATAATATGAGACATCTCATAAGTTGATAACGGATACTCCGGCGGCCAAGCGATCTCATTCCAGACATCTACTCTTGGAGGTCTTTCTCCTGCTACCGTTGCCGCATCACCTTTACCATTGACCGAAATAACATGCCAGTGGTGCATTCCCACACCACCAACATCACCACGCATAGCACCTCTCAGTGCCAACGGAAGGAATCCCGCACGCGTGATCATCCAACCACCTCTGTGCGCGATCGGACCTGCTCTCCATAAGAATGTAGAAACTCTATCACCCGCATCAATGAACATATCATAAAGCTCATCTAACTTATCGGCATACGCTTCAATCTTACACTCTTTAGCAACAAACTCTTTTGTATACGGTGCATAAAGCTCCTGAAGCATCGTAATGAAACTTGCATAACTGTTGTCTTGAGGCAGTGTTTGAATAATCCCTTCCTGCACCATAAAGGCAAGATGATCTGAATCATTCATCATTTGCTGCCAATTGATCCAGTTCTCTACAAAATCATGGTTTATCAAGTCGTTACCGTTGATATCTTTTTCATTCAAAACTCTATTTGCAAGGTAAAGATACAATGCTGTCTCTGTACCTGGCCATACCGGCAGCCAAAGGTCTGCAATACCTGCAGAGTTGGAAAGTCTTGGATCCAAGACAACCATTTTAGCACCTTTTTTACGTGCATCTGCAATATATCCTGCTGATTGCTGGAAGTAGTGACCTGCATCTGCCGCGTGGGAAGACTGAAGAAAGATCAATTTTGCATTTGCCCAGTCAGGCGAGTTTCTGTCATCATTTGCCCATTGGATCGTACCTTCTCTTGCACCTGCAGAACAGATGTTTGTGTGAGAATCATATCCGTCACAACCCATTGAGTGTGGTACACGGTGACCAAAACCATTTTCATTTGGTCTACCTACGTGATACATAATAAGTTTTTTTGACATTTCATCACCAACTTTCAGTGTGTCATGCATTTTCTTACCGATCTTCTCCATTGCTGCATCCCAAGTGGTTCTTACCCACTTACCTTCACCTCTTTTTGAACCAGGGGCTCTCATCAATGGGAAAGGGATTCTGTCCGGATCATACATTTGTGACTGAGTCGCATAACCCTTTGCACAGTTTCTACCACGAGATCCTGCATGAAGCGGGTTACCCATATATTTTTTAACACGAAGTGATCTAGGATCTTTTGTTCTTTTATATTCACCTACTTCAACCCAGGCTGTAAGTCCACATTGTGCTTCACAGTTACTACATACCGTAGGTACAAGCATAAATTCATTAACTTCAATACCATCCGGATTCGTATCTGATTTTACACCATTTCTCCCTACACCACCTCTTTTCCAGTCTTGACCATCCAACTCGGTAAAGCTGTCCCACTCTTCAAATGGAGGATAGAAAGAAAGTGCTTTAGGCGTTGCAGTAAATTTTGTCTCTTCAGCCTGAACCGGTGTGTCTACAATTGTTTCAAATATACCGGCAGCAAGTGTGGCACCTGCTACAGTATATGCGGAACCTTTTAGGAAGGTTCTTCTACTCTCTACAAAGGTAGGCTGTTCATTATTCATTGATTTTGTCATTCATTTACTCCTTAACTCAACGGTAGCATTTGTGGGATTTTAAGCCATACATCTTTAGCCATGTATAGCCCTACCAATGCTAGAATAGCTGCAAATCTAAGCAGCGTTTTATTATCACTCTTCATATTGCTTACAGCAAGGAAGAACGGTGCGATAAAGCCAAGTGCCATACCAAACCAGAATTCTGTGTTATACGCACCACCTGAATGGACATATGCCAATGTTGCTTCAGCTTCTGATGATTTGAATGAGAAGAAATACTCACCCATATACATTATGAAAGAAAAGAATGTTGCTATTGCAAGGATCAGTGCAAGATCACGTCTCGCTTCTTTGCTCCATTTATCTGAAACAAAGATCATTGCTGCAGATCCAGCCATAAGCGCTGCCCACATCATTTGCATCACTTCAGTAGGTGCCTGCCATAATTCTCTAGCAGATGATTCTGCCATAATGATCGCTGTATACATTGTTACAGGAATCGCCAAAAATACTACGAACGGGAAGATCTTTTCATAGAAAGGTGAAATCCCTCTTACTGTTTTAGCTACGCCGCAGTTCTTTCTGAAGTCTGGAAAAGCATCAAATCCGCCGATAAGCATCATTACCATAATAAGTCCTGTGAAAAGAGATGCCATCCATGCTCCCACAGTAATTGCTGAAGTCCAGTGCGGATGTAAGAAAATGTTGATCATTCGATACGGCTGATGAAGGTCTACCAGTGTAAATAAGAGGAAAACATTCAATGCAATAAAGGAAATAAGAGGCATTGTCCATCTCATATTAGGCATTTCATCCTTGTTATGTCTGTACCATAGGAAAGCTGCTACGAAAACAACCCCTGTACCGATACTCTTAGCCCACATGTTCAGTGTGATCATCCAACCCCAGATAATTCCCGGAAGTGGAACGTCCAATGTTACAACAGCATGTGTTGCATTAATTCCATGTTCAATCATTAGTGACCTCCTTCTTGTTCATATGAATCATCATCTGATTTTTCAGAGTCCATAAAACTCTTATTATCATACTCTGCATGTCCAGCAAATGGTGCCAGGAATCTATCCAATACACCATGATGAGGATCACCCACATGCTCTAAGTGTGTAATTTTATTAAAGAGGTTGTAACCTTCAAGTCTCTGCTGTGCCAATGGATCAAGCGTCTGTGTACCACCACCCACATAATAGTGCTTAGGATCAGTATGTTTTTCAGGCTTACGAACCTGAACACCACTGCCTTGATGCTCCATAATGTAGAGTGAGATATTACTTGTGTCATCTTCAACATCTCCAAAGATATTTGCTTCAACAGGACAAATAACAACACAGGCAGGCATCATACCGGATTCTATTCTATGTGCACAGTAGGTACATTTGTCTGCGGTATTAGATTCCGGATCCATGTAGATCGCCCCATAAGGACAAGCCATCATACATCCTGCACACCCGATACATCTTGCGCTATCGATATTGACGATACCGTTCTCAAGATAGTGCAGTGCAGAGACTGGACAGATACGCTCACATGGCGCAGATTCACAGTGATTACAGCGTAATGGTGTAAAATTTCTGCTTGCTTCAGGGAATACCCCGATATCAATATATTTAACACGTAGACGCCAAGAGCCGAGTGGAACTTCATTTTCCACTTTACAAGCGACTTCACAACCTTTACAACCCATACAAAGGTTAAGGTCAACTAAGAAACCTAGTTTCATATTTACTCCTCGATATTAATTATCAGTATAAACACACCATCTCTAATGTGTATATTGAATACGATTCTATTGTATAACAACTAGCGTTAACTCTAAATGATTTTTTTAAAATAAGTTTTTTTTCACCAAAATGTATCAGGTAGTGCCCTATTTCAGGACATATGTAGGTCATTCTTCAGTAATACTCATACCACTAATAAAATAATTAAATGTTATTAGGAGTTATTTACTCTTAGTTAATTTAGTAAAAATTTTGTCTTATATTGTGTAGTAATAATTACTATATTTTGAAGTTATAGAAGATCACATCATTTTCAGGTTAACCTGAAAATGATGTGCAGTTTTTTTTATTCGGTCAGTTCAGTTAAGATGCTGTCCATACTCTTTTGTGCTTCAATCAATACATCTAAAGAAGCTTTATCTTTAATATCCATGGAGGAGATCCAGTTATAAACACTCGGGAATGCCACGTTCATCTCTTTTTCATTTTTCTTTTTATACATGATCAAGGAACAAGGAGCAAAAGCACCAGCTTCAGGATATTTTTTTGCCACCGTATAGATCACTGGAAGTTTACAAATAGAATAGACATCATAAAAATCATATTCATTGAAATTTTTCTCTTTAAAGTCAGCATTCAGGGCATTAAATCCTGCCATTACAAAGCCGTTTGTCGCCAATGTACCTTCAAATTCCATTTGAAAGTCTTCTTTTGCAGCATCAATGTCATCTTCATCCAATTCAGTTTTATACGCAGTAACCAAAGGGGCTGTAGCTTTTTGTACCGTGTAAGGAAGTGTTTCAAATGAGCCTCCTGGAAGCGCAAGCTTCAATGCTTCTTTTACCATTTTACCTACTTTTACCAACGTCTTGTTATCTGCCGGTATCTCCATGATCTTTGCCATTGCCTCAGGTGTTAAAGAGGAAACTGAAATTTTCTTTTCACCTTTTCTTGTGTAGATAGACATACTCATAGGAGCAAAAAGTCCTATTTGCGGATATGTTTTGATCAATTCAAGATTGACCTCTTTACTGAAAAAAGTGAAAAGGTTATAGACATCGAATGTAGTCTCTTTGAACTGTTTTTTAAATGGTCCGTTCATGTCTCTGTTGGCTGAAATATAAAAACCGACCTTTTTAAATGCCGCTTCGATCGTTTCAGGTGTGATCTTACCGTTACTGTTATCCGCTGTGAATACCTGGATATCCTGTGTTGCCTCTTTTGCTGTAGATCCTGTCAGCATAACTGCTATCAGGAGCAAACCTTTCATTATCTGTTTCATTTTCTATTCCTTTGTATTAGATTGGGTTAAGGGCGGATATAAATATATCCGCGTAATTGACGTTCAATGAGTTCTACAATACCTGCAGTGACTATCTCTACACCATCGATCAACTCTGATTTATCGATCTTCAATGTTTTCATGGTATTGCCGCAGGCAATAAACTCCACTTCATAGGTCATAAGTGCTTCCACACGTTTTTTGATCTCAAGATCTCTATGGTTCAGCACAGACTCTATTCCTTTAGAATAGGCAACAATAACCACTTCTACCTTCTCCGGTCCGTAAAATTTGATCACATTATTGGCAGAACTCAAAACATGATTGATCTCATGTCGATCACTTTTCGTAATGGGAAAAACAAATTTACGCGGATTTTCCAAAGAAGGTTTTGGCTCTGCAAATTCTGTTTCTGCACTTAGAAAACTCAACAGAAAAACAAAACTCATAAGTATATGTTTCATCATTTTGTACCTTTCAAATGATTTGTTTCTTTAAGAATTTCCAAAAAATCCTCTACATTCCAGGAACCTACAACTTTTTGCAGAACCTTTTTGTTTTTATCTATAAAAAAGAAGGTTGGTGTCAGTTCAGCAGTCAGTCCCAGAGGAAGAGAACTTTTTGTAATATCTACCTGAACCACCACAAAATCTTTTTGCAACGCTTTTACCACTTGATCATCCACCAGAACTTCACGATCCATTTTTTTACAATAACGACAATGCTCAGTCATCACTTTTATGACGATGATCTTATTGGTTTTTTGTGCTTCTTGGAGCGCAGTATCAAACAATTCATGTTTAACACCTTTTTCAGTTACAACTTTTTTATCAAAATCATAAATATACTCAGAGACGGACTCCAGTTCTTCTTCAGAAATCTGACCTTTCATGCTTGGCATAGTGTCAAAATATTGTATCACATCACGCAAACAGACCGTTTTCTGTTTATCAGGATTGTTAAGGTAGGCGCTTATAAAAGCACTCACTTCCATACGATGTATCTCTTCATCACCTTTGGGGTCACCTATCTGTTGTTTTAAACGATAAGAGAGTTGATTTAACGTAGGTGCTTTTAACTTTAACAGTTTGTTTTCCTTCTCAACAAAATTTTCCATGAGTTTCGTCATAGGAATATATGCTTCATGGCAAGATGCACATTTTGTTTGATACACTTTTTCACCTTCATTTGCAAACAAACAAGCTGCAAAAACTACAAAAGAAAGGCATATCTGTGTAATTCTTCTCAATATTAACACTTTCTATTCATCCTCATCATATAATTCAAGTTCACGATAGGCATCAAATACATTTCTGCGATGCAAGACATCATAAAGTTTCATTTTTTCATATTCCGGCATTTTAACCTTTTTACTGATCTCATCTATCGAGATATCATTGTCCAATGCATCCTGTATCTGCTTTTTCATTGTAGTAAGGTAATCTTTAAATACAGATGTTGCATTACTGTCTGTCCTGTACCCATGCCCGCCTACGATCACTTTGGGATGCAAGCTGTCTATCAGTTCCAAAGCTTTCAGAGAACCTATGATTGAACCGTCACGCAAAGAGCTTACTCTGTTGTTAAATACCAGGTCACCTGCAAAAAGTACCTTTTCTTGAGGCAGGTAAACCACAAGGTCTCCTTTGGTGTGTGCCTGTTGGACCAATTGCTTAATGTGAAAGACCATATCTCCCAAGGTAAGTTCATAGGTATCTTTTACCACGGTATCAAGTTTTACCACTTTCGTACCGGCATAGGTCTCTTTTGCTACACTCTTTTCCATTCTGGTAGCCATTCCCGGCTGGATATTTTGCTCATAGGTCTCAGGACCGATGAGTAAAGCACCCTTGCTTTTATAAAAACTGTTTCCCAACCAATGGTCATCATGATCATGGGTATTGATGACATATTTCACTGGAAGTTTTGCTATTTTTTGCATTTGTTCATATGCTTGGAGGGCATAAGAAAAAGTAGGACCGCTATCTATGACAACAAATCCTTCTTTGGTTTGCACAAAACATGTATTGACCATATTGCCGCCATTCTCTTTACTGATGTTTTCAGGCTTTCCGAAAAAACAGTAGACGTCACTTGTAAGCTTTTGAGGTACAAGGTTGTACTCAAAAGCCTGCAGGAAACAACTGAGTAAGAAAAGTGAGACAATCGTTTTCATGTTTAACGCTTAAAACAGGTAGTTGAATTCTAAACGGAACTCATCATAAGACCAGTCTTTTTTAAACTTAGTTGGGTCAATTACACTTGGTGTTGTATCATCAGCAGCAACATGACCATAACGCATTCTCATTTGAAGATCTGGCGTAATATTGGTCCATGTATCAATATGAATAACGTTACTATCAGAAGGAACAAATTTTGTATCATCAAAATCCTGGATCGCATAACGGATACTTGCTTTCCATGTAGAGTTGAACTTATACACTGCTCTTACCATGAATGTTTCTGTATTGGAGAACCAGTTATACTGAGCCATTGCTCTGGTAAATCCACCTGTAGGGAAACCTCTCCATGCTGCGACAATATCTGCTTCATCGGCTACTTTCGAATAACCCAGTCTGAAAAAGCCTTTTTTCTCCGGCATAAGTACATCCAGTCTTGCATTGAAGAGACTTGAATCCAATGAACCTAATACACTTGGGTCGTAGCCTACAAGTGTTCCACCCAAAGCGTTCATGTTTCCAGCTACTGCTCCACCACCATCATCCTTTTGAATAAATTCACGAATACCCGGTCTTATTGCCCATCCAGTGTCAAAAAGAGGGATCTTATAGTGTGCTTCAATCACAAAATCCTGTACTACGCCAGGGATCTGTAAAAAACTTCCTGTCAATTTCAGGTTTTTAATATATTTTGTTGTGATATCTGCGAGATACATATCATGATCTGGGTTTTCCCCTGCGGCAACAAAGTTATTATAACTTAAACCTCTATGCTTACCTGCATCATCATTGTTATTCCAAGATTCACCGTTTGCATCTTTGAAAGTAATGACATCATGAGAATTTTCATGATCTCTTAACTTCTGTGCACCGAACCAAGCAATTCTTGCTTTTGTTTTAGGCGCAATTTTCACTGCTGCCGAAACACCATCAAAGGTATTTGGGATCATTTTAGTATCGTTCGATTTTGTAAAGACAGATTCAAAAAGCTGACGACCGGCTTTCACATCAACGGTTCCATTATTATACTCCAAGTACCCCTGACCCAAAGTATGCATACCAAATCCGCCACCCGTTTTTACTTTATATCGGCTAAATGTATCTTTTCCAGATTTGGCACGCCCTACATCTGATTCAGCAGGTCTCCAAAAAGTTGGGTTCAATGATCCATAATATCCAAAAGTAAAACTAAAATGGTTCAAAGAAGCAGATTTATAGATAAGGCTTCCACCCATACCCATATTTTTGTTAGCATCATTATTTGCGCCATCTGCTGCCCACTGCCAATAAAATGTATTAGATCTCAAACGGCCATAAAAGATACCTTCTGAAAACATATCATGTATATTATCTACCTCGCCTGGTAAAACATGGTAATTCAATGTCATATTTCCATTTAATGTTCTTTTTACTACATTTTCTTTAACTGGTTCCTCTGCAGGTACAATATCACCGCCAGCCATCAAAGCTGTACTTCCCATTAATAACGTTGCCGTTACTAATCCTAATTTTATGTTTCCTTGTTTCATTTCTCTTCCTTTTTATTTGTTCATCTTTTTGAAAAGATAAGTTTAGCTATAATTAAAAGGTGATATTTACTATCACTACCATGGGTGCCCCGTCTACTTTACAGAAGACTTGCAATGTTCTTTGGACAAAAGAGGCGAGGCACGGTTTTTAATTCAGCTTTAGCACTTGGCACCTTTTGAGGGACATCCACAATCATAATCCAACACTTTCACATTGGATTCCATAGGAATATCCACTACTTTTTGTTTACGAATATAATCACTCACCACTTCATAGACAGCACGTATTTTTTTCTCATCCAGGTTGTCACCAGCATTTTGCAGGTTTCCGCCCCAAGATGATACTTTATACGTCTTTTTCAGATCTATAGGTTTCCCACCGATCATAAAGTCTGAAATTCTCTCTCCCGACTTGGCTGCTACTTTAATACTGTAGCTT
>JAMONL010000009.1 GCA_027065815.1 Sulfurovum sp. | reverse complement strand
CTTTTTCCAATTTACCGATCAGCTCTTTGATCTCTTGAAGTTTTTCATGATTGGTTTTCATGTCTGGATCCTTATGGTGAATTTTATCTTTATATTCTAACCATAAATATATAACAATTATTAAACGAGATTATAGTTTTGCCTGTATGAAAGCAAAGGGTTCCCGGTATTATTTAATGGCTGTGATGCATGGAGTCTTCCACAGGAATAGGGGTGTCGACAGAACGCACATGCAAGTCGACCTGAGGAAATGGTATTTCAATATTATTTTCATACAGTGCATTGTAGATCAAAATCAAAAACTCTGAAGTCGTTCTTTTAGGTCTGCGCATCTTGATACCTGATACCCATACCAAAAGTTCAAAATCAACACTGCTGCTTCCCATTTTTGTCATAATGATACGGGTTGTTCTTTCGGCCGATTCATGAATAACATTGGTGAATTTATCTTCATTTTTTACGGCATTAGTGATCACATCGATCACTGTTTGCGGATTTGTACCGTATTTAACCCCAAAAGGGATAGCAAAACGGCGAATATTGTCTTTCATGGTCCAATTAATGACATTGGTTTCTATAAAATTTTGATTAGGGACGATCACGTCTATATTGTCATTGGTATTGATAGTGGTTGAACGCATACGAATATCAGTGATGTATCCACAGATGCCATCTTCCAACTGAACATAGTCACCTATTTTAACACTGTGTTCAAACATCATAATGAGTCCTGAGACAAAATTGGAAACGATATTTTTCAGTCCAAATCCCATACCGACAGAGAGCGCTCCTGCGACAAGTGCCAGCGAAGAAAGTCTGATGCCAAGTACATTCAGTACCATAAACAAGGCAATAAGAAGAATGATATAATAACCGATATTTGCCAGGATGATACGTGTCGATGCAGGTAGTGATCTTTTGCTCAAGTTTAAATTTTCGATCTTGTTTTTGTATACTCCTCCCAAGATAAAACCGACACCCAGAATAAAAAATGCCATAAATATCTTGAAAATACTGACAGGCGTATGATTGATTTTAAAAATAGGGCGGTTTATAAATTCTACTCCCTGATATACAATATCCTCAAAATCCTGTATTCCTGAACCTTCGAGTGTCTTTATCTGTCCAAGATATTTTTTTTCCATGGATGTCAGCAGGGCGAGAATGGTATGTCTTATGTTTTTAAATTCTGATATATTTTTAAGTTCTTCAATGATCTTCTTTTCCAACTTGAAAGCATCATTACTCTGATTCTGTAAAGCCTTTGAAAAAAGTAAAAAATCATAAGAGGCTATCACTTTAACTGTATCTTCATATAAATATTTGAGACTTCTATTTTTCTCATTAAAAGAAGTGATCTTTTTATTGTTTTGGATCAGTGCTGCCTGTTCTTTTTTGATCTGTAGTGTATTGATGTCATAATGCAATTTTTCCAAAAGCAACTTCTTTTTTTCCAGAACTTTAAAAATAGTTGAATAATCGATCTCTGTATATTTCAGTGAACTGAGTAACAGTTCAGCACTCTTTTGCATCTTTTTATGGTAGATATCAATCTTTTTCTGATAGAGGATAGCGTTTTGATGATAGAGTGCATCCTGCAGTTCAAGAGAAAGTAGTTTTTCACTCTTCTTGTCGATCTTTTGAATTTCTGCCTCAATGGTTTTGATTTTTTTTTGACTTGTCAGCCATTTGTTTTTTAGGTTTTGACTCACTATGGCATCTTCAATATAGGCATGAAAAAGCAATCTGTAAGACTCACTGTTTTTGGGAACCGGAACAGCAGCTGTAGCGTTTATTTCTTTAGAGGTATGATCTATCAGAGCTTTCAGCAAAGATCTTTGCAGCGCAAGCTCTGAAGAAGGAGATGTCTCTTTGTTGAGCGTTGAAAGCAACTTTTGGTATTGGGCTTTATTACCATTAATAATGGTTGCATTGATATCTTCCGCCTGTATATGAACAGTCAGGAACATCAGGTATAGAGCAAAGAGTAGCTGTTTCACGATATTTCACTCCTTGGCTGTAAATTTTTTAATTATAGCGTAAGTATCAAAGAATTTCTTCAATATCCTTCGTCAACTTATCCACTTTATTCTTTTTAACGATACCGAAAAGAAGTTTCACATCAGGAATGTAAAGCGTTCCAAGATACAAAGTAAAGTGTGTATAATATAATAATCAAAGAAGAAAAGTATGAAAAAAACTTCGAAACATCCTATAGATCCCAAAGATTTAATGGCACTGGGGAGTGCTGCCACCGTACTTAATGTTCGTTACAAATGGAAACAACAGGAGTAATTCAATGAGTTATGAAATAGTGATCCTTATTCTTTTTCTTGTTGCCTCTCTGGCTGCCATCATAGTTAAAAAGGTGCATCTTCCTTATACGATAGCACTGGTAGGCATCGGTATTGTGTTGGGAAATCTGGGGCTTCTACATCCTCCTGAACTGACCAAAGATATCCTCTATGCACTTTTTCTTCCGGGTCTGATCTTCGAAGCAGCGATCCACCTGGATAGCCAGGCGATACGGCGTGACTTATGGAGTATCACAGCATTGGTCGTGCCCGGTGTGATCGTCTCGACACTTGTCAGTGCAGGAGTACTGGTCTATGCCGGTGAATTGGTGTCCGAGATCCCTTCTGTCCCCTGGTCCATCGCCTTGTTGTTTGGTGCGGCAGTAGCTGCAACGGATCCCATTGCCGTTACTTCTGTATTCAAAGAATTGGGTGCCCCAAAAAGATTGAGAATGCTCATAGAGAGCGAAAGTCTTTTCAACGATGGTACAGGAATAGTGGTTTTTGGGATCGTACTGGCTTTTCTTGCACAGGATCTCACTACGCCTCAGACGGTTGTTTTGGAGTTTGTAAAAGTGGTTGGTCTGGGTGCTTTAATTGGACTGATTGTGGGAGGACTTTCTTCTTGGATGATCCGGGAACTTGATGATGCGATGGTCGTCATCACGATGACGACTATTGCCGCATACGGTTCTTTTCTGTTAGCCGATCGTTTTGCTGTCTCCGGTGTTATCGCTTCTGTCGCTGCGGGATGGATGATTCAGCGTAATGTATTGCAGCCTTCTCTCTACCCCTCGGTGCGTCTGAGTACCGAGGGATTCTGGGAATTCATGGCGTTTGCACTCAACTCGCTTATCTTTCTGATGATGGGCTTTTCCATCAATTTTGACAAACTTCTCTCCTGGTGGCCTATTATACTCATCGCGTATGCCGCCATGTTGCTTGCACGATTCATCGTTGTTTCCAGTGTTTGGGGGATGTTGTATCCTACCCATTTAAAATTCCCTTTTTCATGGGCTATTGCAATGTCATGGGGTGGACTCAGAGGAGCATTATCGATGGTGTTGGCACTTTCTCTTCCCGACTCTCTTCCCTATAAGGAAGTAGTCGTAACGATGGTTTTCGGGGTAGTGATCCTTTCTATTTTCATCCAGGGCTTGACAATCATGCCTTTGGCTAGAATATTGGGACTGATCAGTGCTAAAAGTGAACTTGGAGACTATGAAAGAGGAAGGATCGATGCGATGCTGTTTCAAACAGCACTTGATGAGATCGATAATCTTAAAGCCCACCATATTGCATCGAAGGATATTCTTGAACAGGTCAGGGAAGAATACGCAAAGCGAAAAGAAGAAGCGGTAGCGGAGATCGAGAAGAGTAGACCAGAACTGGATATGATCAAAAATGAAGAGACATTGCGTGTCAAGCGGCGACTGAT
The DNA here is from genome assembly GCA_027065815.1 of Sulfurovum sp. Taxonomy (GTDB): domain Bacteria; phylum Campylobacterota; class Campylobacteria; order Campylobacterales; family Sulfurovaceae; genus Sulfurovum. Next base: position 15,745 of record JAMONL010000009.1, on the reverse strand, counting down.
CAATATACAAAAGAATAGACTGCTTGAAGCCTATCAGAAAGGTGAAATAAGCCGTGATGTTTTTGAGCGGCTCAGTGCAGAACTGGATGCTTCTCTGCTTGAAATAGACAACTTGGAAGCATGATGAAAAAACTTCTAGCGATCCTGATCACTTTTCACTCATGACTCTTGTGGTGACATTACTTCGTAGAGGCAGCGAGTATTATGATCTCTCTCATTGAGAGTTATAGTGTATTTTAAAAATATACCGGAACCTGACGGGAAGTAATGGATCTAAGCCAAAGTGTAGTAAAGTGTTTTATAGAATTTCTTCAATATCCTTTGCCAATTCATCCACTTTACTCTTTTGATGTGTTTTTGCATGTATGCATGTTGCAGCGATCGCAGAGATAAAACTAAAGCCGATGAATATCCACGGACTTATGAGATCATAGGCATAATAATCTACCATCGCAGTCAATGCAATGAACAGAATAAAGTATACTGCAAAAAGAGCCATTTTGTGTTTCAGCTTCATTTCTCATCTTCTTCATTTTGAAGGAATATTCCACCAGAGAGCAGGGCGACACCATCGAAGAGTAGACTGACACCGACAAGAAGTCCTACCATCATTAAAGAACTGAAAGGCCATCCAACCATAAAGATGACTCCCAGCGCCAGAGAGGTCAGGGCATTAAAGAGCCACAACCACCATACTTTTTGCGGTTTGAGAGAAAAAGCAAGTCCAAATCCGGCAAAAGCATCTGTAAAAAAGTAGATGGCAAACAATAATCCCAATGCCGCGATTCCCTCCATAGGATAGAACAGCATCAACAGTGCAACGATAATGAGCAGAAAACTTTTTAGCCATCCTGACCAGTTTTCTCTGTTACTCATCCATGTCAGCCATGCGGAAGAGACTCCGGCAAAGAGCATAAGGTAGGAGACGAATGCAAGTGCAGTAAAAGACATGAACGAGGGGAATATAATCCCTGCTATGCCTAATATAATGAACATGATACCGCTTATGGTAGCATATTTCTTGAAGCTGTCCACCAGATTTTTATTGAGATTCATTTCCGGGCTGAGTTTATTATTCCAATTCCACATTTTAATCCTTATGATAATTTTATATTTTTATTATAATTGAAGAACCCTAATGGTTGTTAAATCGTAAACAGAAGTATCCCTCATTTAAATAGGCAGAGGTACCAGTCCTGCTGCTATTGTCAGGATACCCAATATCATCAGCCAGGCAAAAGCACTTTTGACCTTTGCCCAACTTCCAAACCAAACTGCATAGAGTGCTTTAAGAATATTGTTGCTTCCTGTGGCAATGAGGATCGCAGAGAGAACCTCCTGATTTCCGACACTGTATTTTCCTGTCAATAAAGAGAGAACAAAAGGGTCAATATCTGTGAATCCCGTCACAAAAGAAAATATTTTCAGTCCGCCTGTTCCATAGTGCTGCGTCACGAAGCTGGTTGCTACCATCATCAATATAAAAAGTCCGGCAAAGACAAAAGCAGTCCCCAGCTCAAGCGGGTTCTTGTCCTGAGCTTCGGGTACATTTTTCAGTGCACTACCTTTATGATAATAAAACCAGGTAATGGCAAATCCCAATACTGCAAAGAGCAGAAACGGCCAGACGATCATTTTTGCTATCGCAGTATTGAATACTGTCGTAATGACGATCAGCCTCAAATACATGACTGCTGTTGCGGCTATGATGGATGCTGTCATCATGCTGTTGGCTGGAAGTTCACGTGTTTTCTTTGCCAACACAACGGTTGTAGCCGTAGAAGAATAGGTTCCGCCGATCAAACCGGTCATAAACAAACCTTTGGACGGGAAAAAATATTTCTGTGCCAGATAACCGCCATACGAGATAGCTGAAATAACAACGACAACCAACCAGATTTTAAAAGGTGAAATTGGAATATAGGGGATGATGTTCGCTTTGGGGAGTAAGGGCAGGATCACAGCACTGAGCAATACCATTTTACCCAATGTAGTGAGTTCATACGTATTGATATCTGTTGAAAAATGATGAATGGAGTTTTTTGCATTCAGTATAAAAACGATCAAGACAAAAACCAGTGCCGCCATCCAAAGTGGAAAAAGAATGAGCATAGGCCCGAAACTGTACACAATGAGCATTACAAAATAGGCAAGAACACTTCGCCGTCCCTCTTCAAGCTTTTTCTGGTAAAAAAGTGCATAAAGCAGAGTAACAGAGAATAATCCTGCCGTATAGGGGATCAGATGTACCGTGTCAATACTATAAAGAATGAAACCGAGTATGCCTGTAAAAGTGAAGGTACGAACAGATCCGAAAATAAGTGTTTCCTGCTCACTGTGAAACTGCTGCATATAGGTACGTATTTCCATGCCCACCAGAAAGCTGAAAACGACTGTCAGTAGAAAGTGTAGTAAAACAGGATCAAAATTCATAGTGCAGCCAATCGTTGTACCATTACATCATCCCACGCATCATTAGATCAAAATAAGCACGGCGTATCAGGTGTAGATCTATCTCCCACCAGATCCATCTTGCCTGTGTCGGATCCAGAGGAAATGTCGGTGCCAGACCATGTTTGTCAGACTCGGCCAGTATGATTCTGCCGTATCGTGTTTTGAAGGGTACGACACTGTAACCATTGTACTTCATAGGAAGAGGAATAGTCTCCATCTGGGCTGTAACATTGTCCTGTATTACGATTCCCTGTTCTCTTACGGCACCACCACTCTTTCCTGTTTTCAGTGCAAGAATATCTCCAATACCGAAAACATTCTTATATTTTGGATGCTGAAGTGTTTCCGGATCAACTTCCATCCAGCCTTGCATCTTTACATCCTTAACAGCAAGTTTCGATTGGGCAAGTACCTGTGGCGATCGCATAGGAGGTGTAATATGGAGGTAATCATAAGTAATTTCTTCACTTTTGCCTTTATGGAAAAAGGTTGCAACTTTCTTTTTTGTATCGACAGCTGTGAGTATATATTCAAAGTGTGTGTCAATATTTTTGGCAGAGGCTATTTCTTTTTTTAGAACGGTGTCGATCTTAGGGATACGAAAAAGTTTTTCTTCCGGTCTTGCCAACGAAAAATGAACATTCTGCTGTACGTCCTGACCTTTTTTTGGCCCATTTCCTTTGAGGAGATCATTACATAAAAAGAGCATATCCAAAGAAGCCCCTTCACCCTTGATCGGAGTATCCGGATCGGCAAAAAGTACTTTCACTTTCTTCTTTCCGGCACTTCTTTGTATGGATCTCATCCACATTTTGGAAATGATCGCACCCTTGGATGTGCCTTCTGACAAGTCATTGAGGTAGACGCTGGCGATACCATTTTCCCCGATATCAGAAGCTTCCAATCCATCGATCATCGAGAAGTCATATTCACATCCCAGGGCAACGATAAGATAATCATACGAGACCTTTCCGTTCTTTTCGGTTTGAACCGTATTGTCGTCGGGATCAAAAGCAGTGATCTTATCTTTCATCCAGTTCACATTCTTCGGCAGCAGATCCGATGTTTTTCGTTTATTGTCAAATTCACTGTAGAGTCCTGCTGCCACATAGACCTGTCCGCTTTGATAGAGATGCACACTGTTTGGAGAGATCAGAGTGATCTTTGCATTGGGGGCTGCCCTGCGTAGTCTTGCCACTGTCAGCATCCCCCCTGTACCGGCACCTGCGATGAGAATATTGGCTTCTTTTTTACTTGAAGGAGCGGAGAGTTTGGTGTCGGCAGAAGCTGTACTTCCTGCACCCAGGAACAAGGAAGTCCCACCGATCCCCAGCAATTTCATGGCTTCTCTTCGGTTCAGTTTCTCGTTTTTATTACATGACATTTTCATTATCTTTCCTTCTATAATAATACAATACTCCCATTTTAACGATATCGTTAAATACAAACCAGGTCAAAGCATAGATCCACATCGCCAGAGCCCATTCCCAGCCTATCGGTACCATGATATCAAAGCCATACACCGAAATGACTGTTCCTAAAATTGCGCTTGCCCATGTCGCGGTAAAAAGTTTCCATGACGGCCATGGGCGTTTCCAGAACCATTCGTCGATACGGGTGTTGTAGAGTGTTCCATGTCCTGCAACGATCAGTTTAGTAAAGAATACAGATTGTATAAAATCGATCGGTAGATGCATGAGAGACATCAATATCCAAAAAAGCGTAAAAGAGGAGAGTACGCCTGCAAGTCCCAGCCAGGTAGACAAAATAAACACTTCTTTTGTATCCCACCGAACCGGCTCTTCTCTGACTTTTGTATTGTCATAGGCAATCGTCATAATAGGTATATCGTTGAGCAGTGCCAGAAGGATGATCATAATAGCTGTAAGCGGATAAAAATCATAGATGACGATGGCCATTGTCATAAAGATGACCACACGGATGGTTTCGGCAACACGGTAGATCGTATAACTTTTCATCCGCTCAAAGATCTGTCTTGCTACTTTGATCGCATCGACGATAACGGTTAACCCAGGTGCCATTAGAACAATATCTGCTGCGGCTCTTGCTGCATCGGTTGCTCCGCTGACGGCGATTCCGCAATCGGCCTTTTTCAAGGCAGGTGCATCATTGACACCATCTCCGGTCATACCTACGATATAGTCTTCTTTCTGAAGTGCTTCAACGATAAAGTATTTATCTTCCGGGAAAACCTGTGCAAATCCGTCAGCCTTCTCTATCTGTGCAACGATCTCGGATTCATGTTTTTTAACACTCCCTTTAGGTATGGGCATATTATACAGCTCTTTTTGCACCTTATTCATGATCTTATTGACGGTCTTATTGATCTCATCATCGCTTGCTTCGGGACGCATCACTTTTGCAATGGCACCGGAAATGATTTTGGAAAGATAGAGATACTCTTCGATAGATTCACCTTTGAGTGCATGAATATCTTCTATATTGCTGCCGATACTGAGAATACCTGCAATATATTTGGCGACAGAAATATTGTCTCCTGTGACCATTTTAACCTGAACCCCTTTGGCTGTTGCCTCTTCTATCGCCTGTTTTGAATCCTCTCTCGGAGGATCGAAGAGGGGCATAAGCCCTACAAAATGATACACATCTTCTTCACATTTTCTGTATCCTACACCCAGTGTTCTAAAGCCCTTGGAGGCAAATGATTCAACTTGTTCATAGGCTTTCTTCTTGTCGAATTCTTTATCATCACTCTGTTCTATGATGACCTGCGGCGCTCCTTTGGTAACTACTAAATTACAGTCTTTTCCATCATAGACACCTTCTGTACGCTTGTGTACGGGATCAAAAGGCAGATATTTTTTCATATGGTATGTTGAGAAATCACTGCGGAGATCGTTGTTGTCGATATATTCGAAAATAGGTGCTTCAATGGGGTCTTTATTCTCTTCCTTGCTGGCCAGCGCTGCATACAGCATTAAATCTTTTACTGTATGTCCCTCTACGACAAATGGATCTGAAAGTGACATTTTATTTTGTGTCAGTGTACCTGTTTTATCGGAACAGAGCACCGTCATCCCAGCCGCTTCTTCAATGGCGGCAAGACGGCTGACGATTGCTTCTTTCGCTGCCAGTGACCTTGCACCGATCGCCATAGTTACTGTTAAAACAGCCGGCATTGCCACCGGTATGGCTGCAATAGTAAGCACCAGTGCAAAGATCAGAAGATCCAATGTAGGCTGGTGTGTACTGACCCCATGGTAGATGATAATAGCGATCATGAAAAGGGTCATGATGATCAGGAAATTTCCGACTTTGATGACCATTTGCTGAAAATGGCTGTGTTCTTCACGTTGGGCTTTGGCTACCAGACCAACCGTCTTTCCAAAATAGGTATTTTTCCCTGTTCCTGTTACGGTTGCAAGCATTTCACCTTGTTTGATGATCGCATTGGCGTACAGGTCGTTCCCCACTTCTTTGTGTACAGGAAGGGATTCTCCCGTCAGTGCCGACTGGTCAACAAGAAGAAAGTCACTCCCACTCAAGAGTTTGACGTCTGCGGGAACGATATCACCTATCTTGATCTTAATGACATCTCCCGGTACGACCTCTTTGGCATCGATATCCTGCCATTTACCGTCGCGCATCACAAGTGCCTTGTGTGCCAGCTTTTTCTTTAATACAGCAATGGCATTCAGTGCTTTGGATTCCTGGTAAAAATCAACAAAGGCATTGACAAGAAGAAGTCCGGTAATGAAGGCAAAATCTTCCCATCGTCCTGCTATAGCGGAAAGAATTGATGCTGCTTCGATCATCCATGGGATCGGTCCCCAGAAACGTCGAAAGAGCCTGTGTCCCCAGCTCTCTTCTTTCACTTCAATCGCATTTGGACCATATTTGGCGAGCCGCTCTTTTGCTTCTTCACTTGTCAGTCCGTTAATGTTTGGATTTGATGTTGCTTCATGATCTTTAGGTGTAGCGCCACTTTCAGTATTTTTTTGACTGTTTGACATTCCAATTTCCTTTTTTCATTTATCCATTATTTTTTTATTATACTCTCAAATCTTATATAAAAGTTAACAAAGGTCAATTTATTGTTTCCGTGTTACTGGATGTTTTTTGATGATCTGTAAACTCTGATCTGCCATTTCAAATTCTTCATCTGTTTCTATTTTCAGTACTTTGACAGACCCTTTATCTCCAATTAAAGTAAAGTGTTGTTGATTTTTCTCACTATCGAGAATAATGCCAAGTACTGACATATTGGAGCATATGGCTTCTCTTACTTCAGGTGAATTGGATCCGATACCACCTGAAAAAACAATCGCATCCACATTGCCAAGCAAGGCGATATATGCACCGATATAGTGTTTGACTTTTTGGCAGAAGATATCAAATGCAAGTTTTGCATTTTCTTCTCCTTTCTTCATTTTCTGTATGATCTCTTTCATATCATTGGTTCCACACAGACCTTTTAACCCACTCTGCTGATTGAGTAAATGGTCAAGTTTGTCACCATCATAATGGTATTGTTCGAAAAGGTAAAGCAAAATTCCCGGATCGAGATCACCACTACGTGACCCCATAACAAGTCCTTCAAGTGGCGTAAAGCCCATAGATGTTTCTATACTTTTTCCATTTTTAATGGCAGTAGCACTTGCACCATTACCCAGGTGTAAGGTGATAAGATTACAGTTTTGCAGAGGTTTCTTCAGAAACTGGGCACTCTTTTTAGTAAGATAGTGATGTGAGATGCCATGAAAACCGTAACGTCTGATCTTCAACTCGTCATAAAGATACTCCGGCAGGGCATAGCGAAAATGGGATGCTGGCATACTCTGGTGAAAAGCGGTATCAAAAAAGGCAATTTGCATAATGTTTGGAGCAAGATACTGCATCGCTGTGATACCTTCAAGGTTGGCAGGATTATGCAAGGGTGCGAGAGGTATCATCTGCTGTATTTGTTTTTTCACTGTTTCATCAATTAGTGTCGGTTCGCAAAACAGCGATCCTCCGTGTACAACTCTGTGCGCAATAGCATTCAAGCTTGAAAAATCTTTTAAAATACCTGCTTTTTGCAACTGTTGTATGATCAGTTGCAGGCCTTCCTTATGTGTGGCACATTTTACTTTCTCTTTGCTTTCATTAAATGAGATGAAACTCTCTTCTTCTGCAATCTTTTCCACTGCACCCCAGGCAAGTATCTGTACTTTTTGATCTATATGAAAAAGTTTGTATTTGATCGATGAACTGCCGGCATTGAGAACAAAAATTTTCATGAAGTCGCTTTCCCTTCTGCAGCTTGTATAGCAGTAATAGCAATGGTATGGATGATGTCGGCAAGTTCAGCACCGCGACTGAGATCATTAACCGGTTTTTTAAGTCCCTGTAAAATTGGACCGATGGCAATAGCATCAGCACTTCTTTGTACTGCTTTATACGTATTGTTCCCCGTATTTAGATCCGGGAATATGAATACGGTTGCATTGCCTGCGACTTTGCTCTCTGGCATCTTTTGTGCTGCAACTTTAGGATCGATAGCCGTGTCATACTGCATGGGACCTTCTATCATCATATCCGGTACTAATGTCTGAGCGATATGTGTTGCCTGGCGTACTTTGTCTACATCGGCTCCCACACCAGAATCGCCGCTGGAGTAAGAGAGCATAGCAACTTTGGGTTCAATACCAAATATTTTAGCTGTTTTAGCCGAACTGATTGCAATATGTGCAAGTTGCTCCGCATCAGGATCGGGATTGACTGCACAATCAGCATACACCAGTACGCGATCATCAAGTAACATAAAAAACAGACTGGAGATCAGGGTAACGTCTTTTTGTGTTTTAATGATTTCAAATGCTGGCTTGATCGTTTCTCTGGTGGTATGTGTGGCACCGGAAACGATCCCGTCTACATACCCCAGATAGAGCATCATGGTTGCAAAATAATTTGTACGGCTCACCATCTCCCGTGCCATCTGTTTGATGATGCCTTTATGTTTACGAAGCTCATAAAATGTGTCGACAAACTTTTCCATATGTTCCCAGGACTCCGGATCTACAATTTCTGCACCAGAAAGGTCAAGACCCAAAAGGCCGCAGCGCTGGTGGATACTTTGTGGATTTCCCAGCAGCGTGATGTCGCACAGTCCCTGACGTAAAACATTGTCTGCAGCACGCAATATCCTTTCATCGCTACTTTCCGGCAGTAGGATACGACTTTTAAAAGCCCGGGCTTTTGCATATAACATATAGGTGAAACGTACCGGTGTCATTGTTTTAGGTACTGCCAGTGAAATTCTTTTTTTGAGTATTTCCATATTAACATGGTCATGGAACAAACCCAGTACCAAAGCGATTTTGCGTTCACTGTGGAGTGTGATCTCTGCAGATACATTTTCTACTTGAAAGGCAGCACTTTGTGTGTCGGTGTTGAGTGCTATCATCGGCAGAATAGGTATATCCGTTCCTCTGATCAAGGTATCAATTGATTTTGCAGGCAGCGTGTCTCCGGTTAAAAGGATACCGGCAAGGGAAGGATAGTTATGAGAGAGATTGGCCAAGAATGTACCTACAAGTATATCACTTCTGTCTGCCGGAACGATGATCAGGTCTCCCTCTTCAAGATAACCCAAATAATGCTCCAGCATCATTGCCGCTACTTTACTGTCAGCAACAGTCCTGTCTAGCATCGACCTGTCTTTGGTCAGTAGTTTGGCACCTGTTTGTGCAACAATATCAGCCATCGTTGGCTGATCAAGTTCAGAAATTTCCGGTAGAGCAAAAATACAAAGGGAATCACTGCTTTGCTCTTTAAGCATATCTGCCATTTCAAGGGAGACCCGGTTGAAAAAGATACCCAGTAAAGTGATACTGTAGCTGGATGAGATATGTTTTGTATAATCAATAGCTGTTTTGGCTTCTTCAATCGTTTTCAGATCATATCCGTTTATGATCTCAAGAACAGGAATTTGAAGATTTTTGGCAATTTTAAAATTGAAAGAACCATCTATCAATATATCATCCTGCATATCATGCGTGCCTTGACATAAAACAAAATCATATTCAGATAATAAAAGAGTGTAACGATCCAGGATCCGTTCATATAGTGTCTGATCCTGCTCTTTTGCAATAAGTACTTTGCTCTCTTCTATGGTCATACCATAAGCTGTTTTGGGGTCTTGTTTGAGTTTAAAGTGTTGGGTGACGAACTGAATATCTGTATCATCTTCCCAAGATGTGACCAGAGGCTTGAAAAAGGCAACATCCTGTACTTCCCGCTTGAGCATTGCCATCAGACCCATCGTGATCATACGCATACCGCTTTTAGGTGTTTTACAAATGAGTAATAAAGATTTCGGCTGCATGATCATGGTAGATAGATCACCTCTTCAGGTTCTACGATATGGGCTTTTTCATGCAGCTTTTTACCCATGACCTCTCTGAGTACTTCCTGTTTATCTTTTTCTCCGTGTATCAAAAAGATACGCTGTAGATCTTCTATGTTCTTCACCCATTCAATGATACCTGACTGGTCAGCATGTGCTGAGAAACCGTTAATGGTATATCTACTGGCTTGAAGACGTATATCTTCATGGTAGATCTTGACCCATTTTGCTCCATCCACGATGTGTCTTCCCAGTGTGCCTTCTGCCTGATATCCCACAAAAATAACAGCATTTTTTCTGTTCCAGAGACGGTTCTTGAAGTGATGCAGTATTCTACCGCCGCTGCACATACCGCTTCCCGCAATAATGATCGTACGGTATTTTTCATTATTGATCGCTTTTGATTCATTCACATTCTGAGTGTATTTCAAATATTCAAAGTCAAAAACGGTACCGTCACGCTTTTTGATGGCCTGACACTCCGTACTGAGTAGTTCTTCTGCATATTTTTTATAAATGGCAGTCGCTTTGGAAGCCATGGGACTGTCAAGAAAGACCTTACACTCAGGTAACTCTCCCTTGTCATACATCTCTTTAAGGATACAGAGGATCTCCTGTGTACGCTCAATGGCAAAAGAGGGGATCAGTACATTTCCCCAGTTATCCAGTGTGTTGATGACGACATCTTTAAACTCTTTTACACTTTCAAGTGCACCCTGATGGTTACGGTCTCCATAGGTAGACTCGACATAAAGATAATCTGCTTTTTCACAGGCAGCAAGGTCGGGAAGGACCATATCGTTGTCATTTCCGATATCACCTGAGAAAACAATGGTCCGCTCTTCTTTTCCCTCTTTATAACGGATCTCAATAAATGCAGAGCCTAGAATATGACCTGCGTTTCTATAGGTGAGGTTCACGCCTTCACAGAGTTCAAAACTTTTATCATATTCTGGAACAACGCGTTTGAGTGCAAGTACTTCACGTACATCTTCTTCTTTGTACAGCGGTAGAGGTACTTCATTTTCTTTACCCCTTCTTTCGGCCTTTTTGTAGAGGGTAAGATAGTCTTCTTTCATGATCTTCGCAGAGTCAAGCATGATCACTTCTGCAAGATCAACGGTTGCATCCGTAATGACGATAGTTCCCTCAAATCCTTCTTTGACCAGTTTCGGGATCCTTCCCACATGATCGAGGTGTGCGTGTGTCACCAGCAGATAATCGACCGTTTTGGGATCAAAACCGAAATCTTCGTAATTACGTTTTTCTACACGCCCCTGAAACATTCCGCAATCAATAAGTATGCGTGTACCACTGTCTAATTCGAGAAGATGGCATGATCCGGTCACCACCTCTGCTGCTCCGTATGAAATGACTGTTGCCATAGTATCTCCTTGTGTATTTTTATATTTTTCCTCCTATAGTATAGCACTTTTATGTGAACTATAATCTAATCAAATAGGGTTTTTTGCAGCTTTTTACGGCTTCTTGTTAATATATCTTTCATTTCAGATTAGATATGATTGGTGTTAGTGTGATACACTTTGTTTGTGTACGATAAATAAATTTGGAGTGTAATGATGGATAAATCAATTGCAGAAGAAATATATGCGCTGATGGTACTTGGACGTAAATTCGAGTATGCAGCCAAAGAACATTATATGACAGGTGAGATCTCAGGATTTCTACATCTTGATATAGGACAGGAAGCCTTGAGTGTAGCCGCAATGAAGGCTTTTGACCACGGTGACGTTTTTACGACTTACCGTGAACATATCATGGCGATGTCACGGGGTATTGAACCCAAAGCCGTGATGGCTGAACTATTTGGCAAGAGTACAGGTGTCAGTGAAGGGCAGGGAGGTTCCATGCACCTTTTTGATCCTTCACACTTTTTCTATGGCGGTGATGCTATTGTCGGTGGACATATACCCAATGCTGTAGGCTGTGCCTATGCCCGGAAGTTTAAGGAGAGTGAGCACGGAGTCCTCGTCCTCTTTGGAGATGGTGCCAGCAACAGCGGGGCATTTTTTGAATCACTCAATATCGCAAGTACCTGGAAACTTCCACTGCTTTTTCTCTGCGAGAACAATCAGTATGCTATTGGTACGAAGATCACTCGGGTCGCACCGTTTTTGGAACAGCGAAAAAAAGCAGAGCCTTACATGCGAACCATGGAAGTAGACGGAAATGATGCTTTGGCTGTATATGAATGTATTAAAGAAGCTCAGGAGTATATATCGAAAGGACACGGTCCGGTCTTTGTTGAAGCAATGACCTATCGTTATGAGGGACATTCGGTGAGTGATGCGGCAACGTATCGTTCTGCCGAAGAGCTGGAAATATGGAAACATAAAGATCCTATAGCACAGTTGAAAAGTGTACTTCAGGATCGGTTTGAGCTTAGCAGTTCCGATCTTGATGAAATAGACAAAAAAGCACAGGAAACTGTAGATGAAGCAGTAACCTTTGCCCAAGAGAGTCCGGAAGCAGGTGTTGAAACCCTGTATGATCATCTGTTCAAGGAGGTGAACCATGTTGTATCGTGAAGCACTGAATCGTGCTATTGATGAGTGTATGGCTGTTGATTCAACAGTGGTCATGTTGGGTGAAGATGTAGGTCTTTACGGCGGCAGTTACCGTGTGAGTGAAGGATTGGTAGCCAAATATGGTGAAAAATGTCTCATCGATACCCCTATAGCAGAACTTTCTATAGTCGGAAATGCAGTGGGGATGGCCATAGGCGGGTTAAGACCCATCGCCGAAATCATGACTGCCAATTTTGCTTTGCTCGCTTTTGACCAGATCATTAACCATATGTCCAAATACCACTATATGAGTGCAGGCAAAATAACACTGCCAATGGTGGTGCGCTTTCCCCAGGGAGTCAGTAAACAACTGGCAGCACAGCACAGTGAAAGTTACGAGCAAATGCTTGCAGCAGTACCGGGTCTTCGTGTATTTGCTGTTTCTGATGTCAATTATGCCTATCATGCTTTGAAAAAAGCGATCTTAATGGATGATCCGGTTGTTTTCATAGAACATGAGCTGCTTTACAATAAAAAAGGTGACGTGGATATGAATGCCGACTTGGATCCTTTTAAAGCACGCATTGTCAAAGAGGGGCAGGATGTGACCATTGTGACTTACTTGAAAATGGTAGATGATGTTATGGAAATGCTCCCTGAACTGGAAGAGCAGACAGGTAAGAGTTATGAAGTGATTGATCTTCAGTCTCTTAATCCTATAGACTATGATACATTGAAAAATTCTTTAGAAAAAACAGGTCGCCTGGTAATGGTGGAGGAAGACCACTACATGGGCGGGTATGGTGCACAGATCGTCTCCTGGGCAGCAGAAAAAATGTTTTATGCCCTGGATGCAGCACCTTTACGTATTGCCGGTAAAAATGTGCCTATCCCTTACAACCGAAAACGTGAACTTGCTTCTATTCCGACACCGGAGACGATCAAAGAAGAGATTAAAGCGTGGGGAGCAGAAAATGGCTTATGAAATTGTAATGCCTCAACTCTCGGACTCTATGGAAGAGGGAACACTGGTTTCATGGAAAGTGAAAGAGGGCGATAGGGTAAAAGTCGGAGATGTTATTGCAGAGGTGGAGAGTGACAAAGCCATTATGGAAATACAGAGTTTCAAAGAGGGGAAAGTAGACGCACTTCTGCTGAAAGAGGGTGACAGTGCAACGGTCGGTACCGTGATCGCACGTATTACAGTGGGAGAGAGTGCTGAAGTAGATACAGAGAAAAAAGAAGCACCCGCAATAAACCCTGTAGTAGAAGAAAAAAAGAGTGAACCTGCTCCCGTGAAGACTGAAGAACACCCTGTAGAGAAAGAAGAAGTTGCTATAGAAAAAGAAACAGTTCCCACGCCTGTAGAAACAATGGTTTCAGGTACAGCTTCTCCCAAAGCAAAAGCACTGGCAGCTAAATATGGTCTTGATATTGAAGAACTGCAGACAGACGGAAAGCTCTCAAAGCCTGCTCACACATCTGATATTAAAAAGTATTATGAATCGCGCTATTTTACGCCAAAGGCACTTAACATACTGACTGAGTATGCTCTTTCTACGGATCATTTTGAAAAAGGAAAAAAACACAGTGAATCAGAAATAAAAGCGTATATTAAAGAAAACAATATTCCTCTTCCTGAAAAACTGGATATGATGCAAAAAAATATCATAGCCACTGTGACAAAAGCTTCCCAATTGCCGGTGTATCATATTTATGACAGTATCGATGCTCATTTGATCAATGCACATGCGGATAAAAAACATACACTGACTCTGTGGCTGATAAAACTTTTTGCAGAAGCCATGATGCAGCATGAAGCTTTTCGTACGATGCTGGGAAGCAATGGACTGCAGGTTTGGCCCAATGCTTCCATCTCTGTAGCGATGGCAAATGAAAGAGCACTCTATATGCCTGTTTTCAAGGCATGCAACACGATGTCCATCGAGACTTTATCTGAAACACTGGGCAACTTTAAAACATTTGTGAAAGAGGGGCGTATCTCTTCTGACATGATGAGCGGTTCTACTTTTGGTATTAGTAATCTCGGTATGATGGGCATAGAACGTTTTGATGCGATGATCAACGGGAATGATTGCGGTATTGCAGCAATAGGCGCTGAAAAAGAGGGTAAGATCTCTGTGACATTGACACTGGATCATCGTATCATTAACGGTTGGCAGGGTGCATCATTTATGCAAACACTCAAAACACTGGCGAAAGACACACTTTTTTTCAAGGAGTTAAAATGACTTATGATTATGACATACTTTTTTTGGGTGGCGGGTTGAATTATGCCGCTGCTGTCATTGCTTCCCGTGCCGGTTTGAAATGTGCACTTATAGAGCAAAACCCCTCTCATCTTGGCGGTACCTGCCTGCATAACGGCTGTATTCCTTCCAAAATGTATTTACAGGCGGCAGAAAGTATACGTCTTGCAAACAAACCCTGGATCAAAGGAAATTTGAAACTGGATATGGCAGAACTGGATGATGCTAAAGAAGCATTGCTCCTGGATGCCACCAAAGCCATCGGCAGGCAGTGTGAAAAAGTGGATATTATCAAAGGAGAGGGCGTATTGGTTGAAGCACATACGCTTGAAGTTGGTGAAAAAAGAGTAAGCGGAAAATATGTGATCATCGGGACAGGTTCACATGCTTATATACCGGAAGGTATCCTCTATGACGGTCAGCAGATCATTACAAGCGACGAAGTACTCAATTTGCGTACACTGCCTAAGAAAATAGCGGTATATGGATCTGGTGCCATCGGTTTGGAAATGGCAAGTTTTTTTGCAGCCGCAGGTGTTGAGACCGAGTTGATTTGGAGACATGACAGACTACTCACGAAAGCCCACCCGATGATATCCAAAAACAGTATGAAACAGATGGAAGAACTGGGGATCACACTGCTTCCTGAACATAGTATAGCGCATGCGAAAACAACACAAAGAGGGGTACACATCTCTTTTTCTGACGGGAAAGAGCATTACGTTCCTATGCTTCTGGTCGCTACAGGAAGAAGAGCCAATACAAAGGCTGTCCAAACCGAACAGATAGTGATCGGCAGAAAAGGCATAGAGACAGATGCACACTTTGAAACATCTCTGAGTGGTCACTACGCTATAGGAGACTGTAACGGAAAAATACAATTGGCACATGCTGCACGCGCTGAAGTAAAGTATGTAGTGAAAAGGATTCTGGGTCAAAAACCTGAAGTGCTGAAACTTGAACGTGTTGTCAAATTTATTCACACGCTTCCCTGTACCTATGCAAGTGTCGGACAAACAAAAGAGACGTTGGAAAGATCAGGAGCAAACTACAAGGAGAGCGTCCTTCCTCTGCGCGGTTTGCCATTCACCCGTACCCATGAGGGAGATCTTGCGGTCATGGCT
>JAMONL010000008.1 GCA_027065815.1 Sulfurovum sp. | reverse complement strand
ATATTTGGGTATAATCCGCGTTCAATTATGCATGAAAGTGTGATAATATTTAAACTTAAGGACAAAATATGTTAGAAGGTATCGTTAGAGAGAGTATCGGAAAGACTACTGCAAAGAAGCTTAGAAGAGATGGTTATCTGACTGCGAATTTATATGCAAATGGCGTTGAAAACGTTCAAGCGGCGTTTAAACGTGGTGAATTTGTAAGAACAGTCAGAAATAAAGAGAACCTAGCATTTTCAGTAAAAGTGGGTGACACAGAATATAATGTGGTCATTCAAGAGTATCAACTGCACCCGGTTCACGGTGAAGTTGTACACGTAGACTTAAGAGTCACTGTACCAGGACAGGTAACAAACTTCCTTGTCCCTGTGATTACTCACGGAACACCGATCGGTCTTAAGAACAAAGGTGTACTTGTTATGTCTAAAAAAAGATTGAAAATAAGAGGAGCCATCGAAGATGTACCTGCTAAATTCGATCTTGATGTTGAAGGATTGGACAGAGATGAGTCTATTCTTGTAAGAAATATTGAAGTACCGGCAAACTGTAGATTGATGGACAGACCAGATGTTGCTATCTGCGGTGTAATCAAAGCTAAATAAATATTAATGAATTAATTTATTATGACACTTTTCGTAGGTCTAGGGAATCCGGGATCACAATACGAAAATACAAGACATAATATCGGTTTTAAGGTCATCGACAAACTCGTTGATGACTTTTCTGCCCGAGACATTTCCAAAACTTCTTTTCATGGCAAACTTTATCGTTCCGCCAATACACTTTTTTTAAAACCCACCACTTTTATGAACCTTTCAGGAAAAAGTTTGATAGCTGTCAAGCATTTTTTCAAAATTGAATTGGAAGATATTATTGTGATCCATGATGATATTGATCTTCCTTTTGCTGCAGTGCGTTTTAAAAAAGGTGGTGGACATGGCGGTCACAATGGTTTGAGATCCATTGACAGTACTGTGGGCAAAGAGTATCTTCGTATACGTATCGGCGTAGGAAAGCCCGAACACAAATCACAGGTTGCCGACTATGTACTGCATGATTTCAATAAAGAGGAAGAAGCAGTATTGGATAAATTGATCCTGCATGTCACTGAGGCTTCCAAAGCATTACTTAGTGAAGAGCTGAATGAAGTGAAATCAAAATTTTCTTTAAAATCTATTGATGCATTGGAAAGGTAAGAGGATATGAACCCGTTTTATCCTTCTTTGCACTTTCGTTACCTGTCACGGCTTTATATTAAAAATCTCCTGGCAATGCTTTTTGGTCTGTCTACCGCATTTGCAGTCATAGATTATTTTCAGCATATAGACAGACTGAATGTTTCGAGCAACTATCAGATCCTTTATATTTTTTATATGTGGCAGGAAGCTTTGGGAATGTTGTATCCTTTAGCCATTGTATTTGCCGTGATCATGACAAAACTGGCAATGGTCAAAAGTAATACGATGGGTGCACTGCACGCCTTCGGATACAATAAAAAAAGACTTTTTTTCCCACTTTTTGTGGTGGCAGCTATTACCTACAGTATCTTTGTTTCTCTGCAGACCACAGAATTCTCATACGCCAGAGACAAAGCACAGCTTCTGCTTGAAAATCAGATCAATGCCTATGATGTCAATGATATGTTTTTCAAATATGATGATACCTTTGTCTATATTGAAAAACTTGACCCTATACAAAAGAAGATAGAAAATATCACGATCTTTAAAGTGGAAGACTATCAGGTACGCTATACGATACAGGCACCTTATGCCGTTTACGGTAATAATGAGTGGGAAGCAAAAGATGCCATTTTGAAACAACATATCTATAAGCATGGAAAACTTGAAAAATACCGTGTGGAACATAAAAAGCATATTGTGACACTCCACGGGTACAAGCCAAAGATCATCACTTCGTTGCATGAGGGGAAAGCACTTAATATCCTCGATGCCTATGATACATGGATGCTTTTTGAGAAACAGAATTTGAATTCCGATAAGATCAGAGCAGTACTTTATAATAAGACGATCGTACCTCTTTTTGCCATAGCCCTATCGCTTATATTGTTCTTCAAACTGCCTTTTCTTGCAAGAATGATGAGCCTGGGGCTGGTAATAGCATCTTCACTGGGTACAACGTTTATCATTTGGGGTATTCTTTTCGGCTTGAACCAAATGGGTCAGAATGGTGTTTTGCTTCCTGAGATCACAGCGATTCTTCCTATTGTACTTTTATGGATATATGCGATCTATGTCTATTTTACAGATGAGAGACGTATCGCCTGAATCACCTCTGTACACGCTTCCTCTCAGTGTTTGGGTCACCTAAAAACAGTACACTAGCTCACTCTTAGTGATTTTTGGATAAAATCACCCTAAAATAGATACAGTACTAGGATATTTGAATGAAAATTGATATGAAAACATTGGCTCAGAAATACGGAACGCCATTGTATATTTATGATTTTGATTATATTGAGAATCGATATACCACACTTAAAGAAGCTTTTGCCGGGAAGAAATCACTTATCAATTATGCCGTAAAAGCCAATTCGAATCTTTCTGTCATCGCACATTTGGCCAAACTGGGTGCAGGGGCAGACTGTGTGAGTATTGGCGAAGTAAGACGTGCACTGGATGCCGGTGTTGCCAATTATAAAATCATTTTTTCCGGTGTAGGGAAAAGAGATGATGAAATACGTGAAGCACTTGAAAAAGATATTCTTTTTTTAAATCTTGAAAGCGAAGCAGAGATGAAGCGGGTGGAGATGGTGGCGAAAGAGCTTGGGGAAGAAGCACGTATTTCGGTACGTGTGAATCCGAATATCGATCCTCAGACGCACCCGTATATTTCAACAGGCTTGCATGAAAACAAGTTCGGTGTAGAGATCGATATGGCAAAACGTATGTATATCTATGCGAACAGATCAGAGTTTTTGAATCCAGTAGGCATACATTTTCATATTGGTTCCCAGCTGACAAAACTTGAACCGATCAAAGAGGCCTGTGTGATCGTTTCTGACCTGGTACGTTCACTTAAAGCGATCAAGATCGATATAAAATTTTTTGATGTAGGTGGCGGTATCGGCGTGGTCTACAATGATGAAGTAACGATCTCTGAAACAGACTATGCGCAGGCGATCTTTGAAGCGACCAAAGGTTTGGATGTTACACTGATGTGTGAACCGGGTCGTTATATGGTGGCAAATGCAGGCGCATTCTTTACCAGGGTACTGTACGAAAAGAATAATGACGGTAAACGTTTTGTGATTGTCGATGCTGCCATGAATGACCTGCTCAGACCTAGTCTCTACAATGCCTACCATCAGATCGAAGCAGTGACGGCCGACGCGAATGCGGATAAAACAGATGCAGATGTGGTAGGACCGGTATGTGAAAGCGGAGATTTTCTCGGCAAGGATGTACCGCTTCCTCCACTGCAGCATAATGATCTGCTGGTGGTACAATCTACAGGTGCGTATGGATTTACAATGGCAAGTAACTATAATACACGTGGGAGAAGTGCAGAAGTAGCACTTGAAGCTGGTGTTGACAGACTGATCCGAAGACGTGAAACTTATGAAGACCAGGTACGGTTAGAGCTTGAATATTTAAAAAAATAGAGGGTGAAGATGACTTTAGATGAATTAAGAGAACAGATAGATAAACTGGATGATACACTGTTGAAACTTTACAATGAACGTATGGAACTGGTCCATGCGGTCGGAGAGTTGAAGAATACTACGGGTGCACCGATCTATCGTCCTGAGAGGGAACAGGCTATTCTTAACAGACTCAAGAGTCAAAACAGCGGTAAGCTCACCGATGAAGCGATAGATGCTTTGTTTCTTGAAATGTTTGCTGTAGCAAGAAATCTGGAATTACCTGAAGCCGTCTCTTTTCTTGGCCCGGAAGCAAGTTTTACCCATCAGGCGGCAGAGAGCAAGTTTGGGGCACTGAGTACCTATCTGCCGATCTCTTCTATCCCCGGTGTTTTTAGAGAGGTTGAAAAGGGAACAGCGAAATTTGGTGTGATCCCCATAGAAAATTCGTCGAATGGTATTGTCACCGATACGATCAACTGTCTGGATGAATATGATCTGAAGATCATTGCCGAAGTGGTGATCGATGTGCATTTGTGTTTTGGGACCAAGTGTGAAAATATCAAAGATATTAAAAAGATCTACTCTAAAGATATTGCTTTTGGACAGTGTAGAAAATTTTTGCAGGATCTTGGGCTTGATATGATCGAACATATACCGGTAGAGTCTACAGCAAAAGCAGCAAAACTTGCTATGGACGACCTGCATGCTGCAGCGCTTTGTCCATCGATCGCAGCAAAGATGTACAATTTGCCGATCCTTTTTGAAAATGTGGAAGATGATGCCAATAACAGAACCCGTTTTTTCGTGGTTTCCAATTTTGATAATCTGCCTTCAGGTAATGATAAAACTTCTATTTTGGTCAAGTTGGCGAATAAACCGGGTGCATTGGTAGATTTTTTGAATGATTTTGAAAAAGCAAAAGTGAACCTTACCAAGATAAAATCCCATATTGTGGGTGGAAAATCAGTTTTCTTCCTTGAGTTCAATGGTCACAAAGATGATGAGAAGATCGCAAATATTCTTGAAAAACACAGCGATGAGATTAAAATACTTGGTTCTTATGTAAAAGAGCGTGACGATATATAAATGCAGGGTGCATATGCATGCACCGTAAGGATAACAATGAAATTCAATAAAGTTTTGGACAATATAAAGACATATGAAGCGGGTAAACCTATTGAACTGGTTGTCCGTGAATTCGGAATCGCTGCTGAAAATGTCGTAAAGCTTGCTTCCAATGAAAACCCCATAGGGACTAACCCTGCAGTAGCAGAAGTGATCAGGGAAAATGCAAGCAAAGCACATCTGTATCCGGATGACAGTATGTTTGAACTTAAAGCTGCATTAAGTAAGAAATATGATGTAAAAGACGACAATATTATTATCGGTGCAGGCTCGGATCAGGTTCTGGAGTTCATCTCACGGGCACTTTTGGATGAAGATTCTTCTGTGCTCATGTCAGCTGTTACGTTCGCTATGTATGAGATCTATGCAAAACAGATGGGTGCCAAGATCATTAGAACTGCAAGCTATGAACACAAATACGATGAATTTATGGAAGCGTATACGATGCATAAGCCAAAGATCGTTTACCTTTGTACACCGAACAATCCGACCGGAGATGCCACAAGCAAAGAAGAGGTCTTGCGTATTATTGAGGCAATAGGTAAAGAGGCTTTAGTTGTGGTAGATGGTGCCTATATGGAATATGCAGCAGCAAAAAGTGCAGTGTATGCTATTACTCCAAGTGACCTTCTCGGGTATGAAAATGTCATCTATCTCGGAACATTCTCAAAAGCATACGGTCTGGGAGGTATGCGTGTGGGGTATGGAATAGCACAGCCTTCCCTTATTGCCGAGCTTTATAAAATGAGACCCCCGTTTAATATTTCTACACTCTCTTTAGCTGCGGCGATCGCTGCGTGTAAAGATGAAAGTTTTGTTTCAAAGTCCATCACGCTTCACCAGGAACAGATAAAACGTTATGAAATATTTGCAAAAGAGAACAGATTTGAATATATTGAAAGTTATACGAATTTCATTACGTATCTTTTTGATAAAACGATGGACTCTACGGAGATCGCAGATGCCCTGTTGAAAAGAGGGGTGATCATACGGGATCTTGCTTCTTACGGGATGAATGCTATGCGAATCACGATCGGTACAGAGAAGCAGAATGATATTTTCTTTAAACAGTTTTCAGAAGTTGTCTCTTGAAAAATATTGAAGTGGTAAAAAGCTGTGAAGTGGAGGTGAAACCTTTTGTTTTAAGTGATTTTACACATCCGGAAAATACACGGAACAGTCAAAAAGAGATCAGCAAAAAAGCACTGAAACGTTTAGCAAAAAAAGCAGGTTTGACACATACAGATGATCAGATACATTTTGCCAAAAAGATCATTGCGGCTTATTTGGAACAGAGGTGAAAACTAAGATGAATATACAAGCATACACGATAGAAGAACTCAATACATTGGCCAAAGATATCAGAGAGAAGATATTGGAAACTGTCAGTAAAAATGGCGGACATTTAAGTTCTACCATGGGTGCGACCGATCTGATCGTGGCGATGCACAAAGTTTTTGATGTTGAGAAAGATCCTTTTATCTTTGATGTCAGCCATCAGGCCTATGCCCACAAACTGCTTACGGGGAGGTGGGATGATTTTGATACCCTGCGTCAGTTCAAAGGCATGTGCGGATATACAAAACCAAGCGAATCAAAGTATGACTATTATGTTGCAGGTCACAGTTCCACTTCTATTTCCCTGGCAGTGGGTGCGGCAAAAGCGATTGCCCTCAAGGGGGAAGACCGTATTCCTGTTGCGTTCATAGGTGACGGGTCTATGTCTGCGGGTATGGTCTATGAAGCGATGAATGAACTGGGAGACAGAAAATATCCTGTGGTCATCATCCTGAATGACAACGAAATGAGTATCGCCAAACCTATTGGAGCGATATCCAAACTGCTTTCACAAACCATGGCAGGTTCGTTTTATCAGAAATTCAAGGGGAAAGTGGAAAAAGTATTGGAGCATTTTCCTGAAGGTACGACTTATATGGCAAAACGCTTTGAAGAGTCTTTCAAGCTGATCACTCCGGGGATATTATTTGAAGAGTTGGGTATTGAATATATCGGACCGGTAGACGGTCATGATATTGAATCACTGATTGAAACAATGGAAGTGGCAAAAAACATGGGTAAACCGGTGATCATCCATGCCCAGACGACCAAAGGAAAAGGGTATGAGCTTGCGGAAGGGACAAAAGAGCATTGGCACGGTGTTTCGGCTTTTGATCTAAAAACTGGAGAAGCACCTAAAAAATCCGGTGCCAAAGCAGCGACAGCGATCTTTTCGGAGACATTGGTACAGCTGGCAGATGAAGATGAGAAGGTCGTTGGTGTGACTGCTGCAATGCCAAGCGGTACAGGCATGTCCGCAGTGATGGAAAAATACCCTGAACGTTTCTGGGATGTAGCGATCGCAGAGCAGCATGCGGTGACTTCTATGGGGCCGTTGGCAAAAGAGGGATTCAAACCTTTCTGTACGATCTACTCTACTTTTTTACAGCGGGGATATGATCAGGTGATCCATGATATTGCACTGATGGATCTTGGTGTGGTGTTTGCTATGGACAGAGCAGGGATCGTGGGTGAAGACGGAGAGACCCATCAGGGCGTATTTGATATCTCTTATTTAAGGGCTATCCCCAATATGACACTTTTTGCTCCCTATAATGAAACGACGATGAAGTTGGCAATGTCTTTTGCCAAAGAGTATGAACACCCTTGTGCTTTCCGGTACCCTCGAGGTGCTTTTCTGGCGAAAGACAGAAAAAGTCCCGTATTTGAACTAGGGAAGTCCGTATTGCTTCAAGAGGGAGAAGAGATTCTTTTCATAGGTTATGGCAATGGTGTCGGCCGTGCAGAGCAGACAGCACTGCTGATGGATGAAAAAGTGGCGATCCTTGATCTGCGCTTTGTGAAACCTTTAGATGAAAAAATGCTGCTTACCTTGAGCAGAACCTATAAAAAATGGTTCGTCTTCTCTGATTCTGCAAAGCAGGGTGGCGTAGGCTCTGCTATTCTTGAATGTCTGAGTGAGCATAAGATACAGGATGTATCATTAACTTCTTTTGAGTATGATGATGCATTCATTACACACGGGAATACAAAACTGGTGGAAGAGTCTTTAGGCTTATTACCGGAGCAATTGGCAAAAAGAATCGTGTAGGGGTAGACTTGCGTGTCTACCCTTTGGGTCATAAAGGGCAAACACATAGGTTTGCCCCTACGTGTTGGATTTAAGAAAAAAATTAGTATATTTTTTTCTTAAGTTCAGTGACAGTGAACGAAGAACTCATAAAGGAAAAAAATGGCTAACGAATACATTTTTACAAGTGAATCGGTAACCGAAGGTCACCCGGATAAAATGGCTGATCAGATCTCAGATGCTATACTCGATTATATCATTGCAGAAGATCCTCAGGCACGTGTGGCTTGTGAAACGTTACTGAGCAATGGTTTTTGTGTTATCGCAGGAGAACTGAAAACAACAGCATACGCACCGATGCAGGAGATCGCAAGACAGGTGGTAAGAGAGATCGGATACACCGATGCAAGTTATGGTTTCGACTATAGAAGCGCAGGTGTACTGAATGGTATAGGTGAACAGAGTCCTGATATTAATCAGGGTGTTGATCAGAAAGGCGGGGAGATCGGTGCCGGTGACCAGGGACTAATGTTCGGTTATGCCTGCAAGGAGACACCTGAGTTGATGCCTTTGCCTATTTCATTGGCACACAAGATCACTGCAAAATTGGCTGAAGTGCGTAAGAACGGTACTGTCCCATTTTTACGCCCTGACGGTAAAGCACAGGTGTCTGTGAAATATGTGGATGGAAAACCAGTATCGATCGATACGATCGTTGTTTCTACACAGCACCATGATGATGTGACACTTGCACAGGTACAAAAAGCAGTACTTGAAGAAGTTATCAAAGCGGTGATCCCTGCGGAATTGATGCATGATGATATTACTTATCACATCAATCCGACAGGGCGTTTCGTGATCGGCGGACCTCAGGGTGATGCCGGCTTGACAGGACGGAAGATCATTGTTGATACCTATGGTGGTTCATGTCCTCACGGCGGAGGTGCTTTTTCAGGGAAAGATCCTACCAAGGTGGATCGTTCTGCTGCGTATGCAGCACGTTATGTGGCTAAAAACCTTGTAGCAGCGGGTGCCTGTGAAAAAGCAACACTTCAAGTCGCGTATGCGATAGGTGTGGCGAAACCGGTATCGATCTATGTCGATACCCATGGTACAGCCCATGTAGATGAGAAAAAGATCATTGCCTGTGTAGAAGAACTATTCGATTTGACACCCAAGGGGATCATGGAAGAGTTGGATTTGCTTAGACCGATCTATAGAAAGACGGCAGCATACGGGCATTTCGGCAGAGAAGATGAAGATTTTACCTGGGAAAAGAGAACACGCGTTGATGATATACGAAAGTATTTAAATCTACAATAAGTATAGTCATTATCAAAACCGTTTAAAACCTTCTCTGGCGGGAATGTGCGCGGTTTATAAAAATTATTAGAAAATCTTTTTAGATTAAAGATTGTTTTAAATTTTTTTGCTATAGTTTGATTATATTTAATATAAAGGATAAAGAATGGCAGTAATTATTACAGATACTTGTATCAACTGTGCAGCTTGTATTGACGAATGTCCGGTAGAAGCAATTGTAGACGAGGATGATAACCCAACGGGTGAAGAGATCTACTATGTATACGAAGACAAGTGTGTTGAGTGTGTAGGTTACCATGATGTACCAGCCTGTGCTGAAGCATGTCCTACTGAAGGATGTATTGTATGGGGTGACGCTATTGACGGCATGCCAGCTTCTGAAACAAGAGGTGCAAAAGACGAGCCGGTCATCGAAGACTAGTTTGTTACGTGTCGGGCTTTTGCCCGGTACATCTTATGATATAACTCTCCCTTATTCTTTAATAAATCTTTAATCTTAATTTCGATATAATCCCGCCCGAATACTTTCGTGCTCAAATGACATGAAGTAAATAATCGCTTAGGAATATAAGTATGGAACAAACATTATCAATCATCAAACCAGATGCAGTTGCGAAAAACGTTGTAGGGCAGATCCTTGCTAGATTTGAAGCAGCAGATCTTAGAATTGCAGCAACAAAAAAGACCAGACTTTCAAGAGTAGATGCGGAAGCATTTTATGCGATCCACGCTGAAAGACCTTTCTTTAAAGATCTTGTAGACTTTATGATCTCGGGACCGGTTGTTGTAACTGTCCTTGAAGGTAATGATGCAATGGCAAAGAACAGAGATCTTATGGGTGCAACTAACCCTGCTGAAGCTGAAGCCGGTACGATCAGAGCAGATTTTGCTGACAGTATTGATGCCAATGCCGTACACGGATCCGACTCTGTAGAAAATGCTAAAATTGAGATTGCATTTTTCTTTGCTGAGAGAGAGATCTATTAAGTTTTAAACTATGAAAATAGTTTTTGATAAAGTAGGTTCCACGGCTAAACCTATTGAACTTGAAGTTCAGGGCGTTAAGTTAGAAGGAATTTTGAAAAAGAGCGGTTATCATCGGGTAACTTTGGATGCAACTATGAACGGCAGTTTGAAGTTGGATTGTGACAGATGTGGTCAAGATTTTGACTATACTGTGGCAGTACCACTACAGCTGAAGCTTACGGATGAGGTTTCTGAAGATAAAGATGATTTAGATATAATTGAGTTTTTAGATGGCGTGATCGATGTTACGTACATCCTTGAGAGCGAAATTAATGCGATTCAGAGTACTTATCATTATTGTGACAAATGTGACAATGATGAAGAAGACTTTGAAGTTGAATACTAAACAAAGGAAATAATATGGCAGTACCTAAAAGACGTGTGAGTCACACAAGAGCAGCAAAAAGAAGAACACATTACAAATTGACATTACCAATGCCTGTAAAAGATGCAGACGGCACATGGAGAATGCCTCACCACATGAACATGACTACCGGTGAGTACAAAACAACAAAAGCGTAATCTAGATGATCAAAATCGCGATTGATGCAATGGGTGGAGACTTTGGTCCCGAGCCCATTATTGAAGGTGTGGTTCTCGCACTGGAAGAAAAAAAATTCATCCCTGTACTCGTAGGGGATAAAACAGAGATCCTCTCTCTCCTCCCACAATATTACATTGATAAAGTTGAAATTGTAGAATCATTAGATGTGATCGCTATGTCTGATCAGGCAACCAATGCGTTGAAACGTAAAGATTCGTCTATTTACAAAGCAGTTGAACTTGTACGGAACAAAGAGGCAGATGCTGTTGTTTCTGCAGGGCACAGTGGCGCAACAATGACTCTGGCAACATTGAGGATCGGAAGACTCCCTCATATTTCAAAACCGGCATTGGCAACACTGATGCCAAGTACATCTGATACAAAACCGCTTGTTTTGGATGTGGGTGCTGTGACTGACTGTACACCGCAGAACTTGTATGAATTCGGTGCTATGGGTGAAGCGTATGTCCAGAAAATATTGGGTGTGAAATCTCCCCGTGTCGGACTGCTCTCCAATGGCTCAGAAGACAGTAAGGGAAATGCATTGACCAAAGAAGCATTCGGTCTTCTGAAAGACCTTGACGGTTTTGTAGGGAATGTTGAAGGGAAAGACATTTTTAACGGAACCGTGAACGTGATCGTATGTGACGGTTTTACCGGAAACATTTTACTGAAGACCAGTGAGGGTGTTGTTACAACAGTTTTCGATCTGATGAAGCAGTATATTCGAAAGTCGCTTCCCGCCAAGATCGGTGCTTTGCTTATGCGTAAAAAAGTATTTGTAAATATGAAAAAACAGATCGACAAAGACGAGTACGGGGGTGCACCTCTGTTAGGAATTGACGGATGCGCGATCATTTCTCACGGTGCTTCAAATTCAAAAGCGATCAAAAATGCTATTTTCCAGGCAATCACTTATACGCAATCTGACGTGAATACAGTGATAGAGGAACTTCTTACACACAACAAATAATTGATAGGCTTTAGCCTATTAATTGCCTCATTTTAGAACGCTCCTTAGAAAATTATGGTAAAATACGGACAATAAATAGTTAAGGATAACTATGTCAAAGATTAAACCGGTTTACGCTTCATTTCGATCGATAGGTGCATATGTGCCTGAAAAGATCTTATCGAATACTGATCTTGAAAAAATGGTAGATACTACAGATGAATGGATCGTTAAACGTACAGGAATATCTGAGCGTCATATTGCGGCAGAGAATGAATATACCAGTGATATGGGTGCCAAAGCAGCGGAACTTGCGATAAAGAGATCGGGGATACCAAAAGAGGATATTGATCTTGTATTATGTGCAACGGTCACACCGGATTATTTCAATATGCCTTCAACTGCCTGTGTGATCTCCGATAAACTTGCTATCCACAATGTTCAGGCATTTGATATTTCTGCAGCATGCAGCGGATTTGTCTATCTTCTTTCTGTGGCTAAAGCCTTTATTGAATCCGGTATGAAAAAAAACGTATTGGTCATCGGTGCAGAAAAATTCTCATCCATTGTAGATTATACAGACAGAAGTACCTGTATCTTGTTTGGTGACGGTGCCGGTGCTGCGGTGATATCTGCTAGCGAGAAAAAAGAAGAAGGATTTATCGATATACATGCTTCAGCGGATGGTTCTTATGCCGATTTTCTTGTGACTCCTGCTCCTGGATCTATTCATCCTGTGAGTCAGAAAGTGATCGATGAGGGATTGAATTTTGTACAGATGAAAGGAAATGAAACCTTTAAACTGGCAGTGAAAACCCTGACGAAAGATGTCAAAGAGATCCTTGCTAAAAATGAGATCGATTCAAATGATATACCTCACTTTATTCCCCATCAGGCCAATTACCGTATTATCAAAGCCGTGGGTGATGCTTTAAAAATGAAAGAAGAACAGGTAGTGCTGACGGTACATAAATATGGAAATACTTCAGCGGCTTCCATTCCTATGGCGATCAATGATATTTGGGAATCGGGGAGACTGCAGAACGGAGAGCTCATGCTGCTTGATACCTTTGGCGGTGGCTTGACCTGGGCAAGTGCTTTACTTCCTTTTGCAGGGAAGAGCGTTTAGCGTTAAGTGTTCAGCGTTCAGAAAGAGCAAGGATGAGAATTGGGTTTATTGGTGATATAGTCGGTAAACCGGGTCGTTTAATGCTTAAGAGACACCTTAAGCGTCTTCAGCAAGAACATTTCATTGATTTTACCATTGCCAATTATGAAAATGCTTCCCATGGTTTTGGCCTGACTGAAAAAAACTGTATTGAACTCTTGGGTTACGGTATCGATATGATGACCGGAGGAAATCACAGTTTTGATAAAAAAGAGATACTGAAACTCTTTGATACCTACCCTCTGATCCGGCCTGTCAATTATCCTGAAGAGACTGAAGGTGAAGGGTTATTTAAAACCACGGTTTTAGGCAATGAGATCGCCATTATTAACCTTATGGGACACTATACGATGCCAATGGTAGATAACCCTTTTACCATGATCAGGAAAGTGGTAGAAGAACTCAAACAAAAAGGTATCAAACATATTATCATCGACATGCATGCAGAGGCAACGAGTGAAAAACAGGCACTTTTACATATGCTTAAAGAAGATGTTTCTGCTATTTTTGGGACACACACCCATGTTGCAACAGATGACCTGCAGGTGATTGACGGATGCTGCTATGTAACAGATGTGGGACTTACAGGCTGCAGGGACGGGGTAATAGGTATGAAGAGTGATGTACCGGTCAAACGATTTCTCTCCGGAATAGGCGGCCATTTTGACATACCCGATACCTGTAAAGCTATTTTACAGATGGTGGTTTTTGAATTGGATGATGAAGGGCAGTGTATTGCTGCAAAGAAGATCAAGATCTATGACAATCAGCCGAAGATCGTAACCAAAGCGTGGATGGAATGAATTTTTTGACGGATAAGCCACTCTAACTTAAGAGTTTCGTTTGATCCTGACTTTTTTTGGGTCGAACAGTGCGATCGCCTCTTTGATCATAGGCTCTTCCAGTAAGGTCGAAGGGTCTTTCTCTTTGGCTGCCTCTGTATCTCCGGCATCCGGAGCGATACAGGAGCTTTTCATTTCAATATCTTCAAGCATGGAAGCAGAATCTGCATCCTGATGCGGGACTTCAGTCGGCTCAAAATTATGGGTTGTCGGGATGGGGGCATCCCGACTTACATCAGCTTCGTTAATTACTTTTTTTTTAGCGATGTTGATGATCTTTGTTTCATATCCAAAGAGCTCTTTGACGAACATATTGATGACACCCCAGTGGGTAGTGAGTTGTTTTTTATCTTCACCTTCCGCTGTAGAACCCCAGGTCAGTTTCCCTTCTTCAAAACGTTCAAATTCAATGTTTCGTTTAAAACACTCACCCAGCTCAAAACTTCTGTCATATATTTTGGCAATGAGTTCATCGAATGTCTTTGATGAGCCTTCAGAAGAAGAGGATTCCGCTGTGAGAGGTGTCTTTTCTGCAACTTCTTCAAACTTTGCCTGAGGGGTTTCATGAGAAGTGGTTTCTGTGATAGGTTCTTGGACAGGTTCTTGTGTTTTTTGTACTGTTTCAGAAACAGGTTCAGGATGCTGTACTTCTACTTGACTTATAGTTTCAGTTGTAGGCTCAGTCGAACCGGTAGTTTCAGCCTCTGTATTGGCAGTATCTACTTTATGCTCTTCCTGAATATTTGCCTTTGGCAGTGTCGCTACGATCTCATCTTCGGTAATGGTGATGACTTCGTTAGGAAGTGTATTGTCCTGGTCTGGTGTGGTGACCATGATCTCTGTGACTTCTACACCCTGCAGCTCTTTTTCCAAAGAACGAATCATCATATTGATATCTTTGATCTCTAGAGCTTCCATCATTTTAAAGAGTGTCAGCATGAGTACAAATTCTCCATCACTGCCCAGAGCCAGTAAGGATTTTGAATCGGCGATCACTCTGAAAAAACGTTCAATGATCATCGCTGAGAATTTGCTATTCTGTGTAAGCAGCAGCTCTTTAAGATAGAGTGTGAGTTCATCAAGAATCATCTCTGCTTCATAACCCGCGGCAAGTTTGATGAATGCCAGGATCTTATTTTTGTCTTTTTTTACAATATCGTTCAACAGCGCATCCAAAAGACTGGGTTCGATGATCCCCAACATGCCTGTGACCGTGGCCATATCCACATGGTTTTTGGAATAGACGATCGCCTGATCAAGCAGGGTAAGAGAATCTCTTAAAGAGCCTGCGCCTGAACGGGCAATAATATCCAAAGCTTCTTTTTCATAGCCGACATTTTCCAAGTTTAAAATATGCTCAAGATGTTTGAGCACAAGGTTCTGTGGAATCTTTTTAAATCTGAAGTGCTGCGTACGTGAGAGTATGGTTGCCGGAAGTTTCAGCGGATCGGTCGTTGCCAGAATGAACTTAACGAAATCCGGTGGTTCTTCCAGGGTTTTAAGCAGTGCATTGAATGCCTGCGGTGTCAGCATATGGACTTCATCGATAATGAAGATCTTGTAACGTGCGGAAGAGGGTTTGTATTTGGTATGTTCGATCAGGTCTTTAATGTCATCAATACCGCGATTGGAAGCAGCATCCATTTCAATAATATCCATATGCCTGTTCTCTGCAGACATGACACAATGGGTGCAGACACCACAGGGGTGGGAAGTTGTCCCTTTTTCACAAAGCAGTGCTTTGGCAAAAATTCGTGCGGTTGATGTTTTACCGCTTCCTCTGAGTCCGGAGAAGAGATAAGCGTGTGAGAGTCTGTTCCCATCCAGTGCAAGGGATAACGTTTGGGAAACGGATTCCTGACCTATGAGGTCATCAAAGGTGGCAGGACGGTATTTTCTTGCTAAGGCTAATGACAAAAACAACTCCTCTCTTTTTATTGCTACCATTGTAGTTAAATTTTACTTTTGGTTGGTATAATTGGATAATTAAAAATTATAAAAGGATCTGTGTATGCGTATGGATGATGAAAGGGAAAGTCGAAATATAGACGACAGACGCGAAAGCACCGGAAAAGGCGGCGGAATGCCGTCTATGCAGACAATGATGATACTTTGGCCCATTGTCAGACCACTCTTGAAATCAAAATTTGGTTTGCTGATCATAGGGGTAGGTGTGGCTGCCTATATGATGGGATATAACCCTCTATCCCTGATCGGTATGGGTGGTACTTCTTCTGCACCATTGACCAAAACACAGAAAGTGAAGGATGAAAAAAGGAAAGTATTTATTGCCAAGGTTTTAAAAAGTACAGAAGATGTGTGGACAGCAGTGTTGCCAAAATACGGCATACGTTATACAGAACCGACAATGGTACTTTACCGTGGTTACACACGAAGCGGATGTGGTGCGGCACAGTCACAAATGGGTCCTTTTTACTGTCCGGTAGATAAAAAAGTCTATTTGGATCTTGGCTTTTTTGACGAGTTGGCAAAAAGACATAATGCTCCGGGAGATTTTGCCCAGGCATATGTCCTCGCACATGAGATAGGACATTATATTCAAGATCTTCAAGGTACATTGGACAAAGTGCAAAAAGCCAAGCAGAGTTGGGGCGGGAATTCCAAAAAATCCAATGCTTTGCAGGTAAGAGTAGAACTTCAGGCAGACTGCTATGCCGGAGTCTGGGGGCATTATGCACAGAAAAGATTCAATATGCTTGAACCGGGCGATATTGAAGAAGCCCTTAATGCAGCCTCTTCAATCGGGGATGATACTTTACAAAAAAAAGCAGGACAAAAAGTTAGACCGGATGGATTTACCCATGGCTCTTCGGCCCAGCGTGTCAAGTGGTTTAAACGTGGATTTGTTTCGGGTGATCTTAGACAGTGTAATACGTTTAGGTAGGGTGCGTTTTCCAACGCACCACATAATAAAACTTGAAAACAATAAAACTTATGCCGTAAGGCCTAATTAAAGGTGCGTTGGGCACCCGAAGGGTATTTCCTGCGGGCAAACGCACCCTACAGAAGCATCTAACCCCATCTTCGCTATAATCCTTTCAATTAAATAATCACAATACAAGCGAGATCACAATGAGTTACAATCCAAATGAGATTGAAGCCAAATGGCAGAAAAAATGGGATGATGAACAGGCATTCGAACCTTCTGATTCTTACGAACAAAAGAAAAAATATATTTTGAGTATGTTCCCTTTCCCAAGCGGACGTTTGCATATGGGTCATGTAAGAAACTATGCTATTGGTGATGCCTTTGCACGGTATTACAGAAAACAGGATTTTAATGTGCTTCATCCTATAGGCTGGGATGCTTTTGGTATGCCTGCGGAAAATGCGGCTATTAAACATGGGCGTCATCCTAAAGAGTGGACCTATTCCAATATTGATTATATGCGAAAAGAGCTCAATACGCTGGGGCTCTCTTTTTCCAAAACACGTGAATTCGCGACCTGTGATGAACTCTACACCAAATGGGAGCAGGAATTCATTATTAAAATGTTTGAAGAGAAGTTGCTTTACCGTGAGTCCACTACTGTGAACTGGTGTGAATCCTGTCATACAGTATTGGCAAATGAACAGGTGGAAGAGGGGTGCTGTTGGCGTTGTGACAATGAGGTCCAGCTCAAAGAGATGCCTGGATATTACCTTGATATCATCAAGTATGCAGATGAACTCCTGGATGACCTTGCTTTGCTTGAGGGGAAATGGCCCAACCAGGTCATTACGATGCAGAGCAATTGGATAGGAAAATCCCAGGGGCTTGAATTTGAGTTTGAACTTTCTGAAGCGAGTAAAGCAAAATTGGGCGAAAATTTTGAGAAATACACGGTATTTACAACACGTCCCGATACAATTTACGGTGTCACTTACTCTGCACTTGCCGCAGAGCATCCTATTACAAAATACCTGCTTGAAAATGGGCTTTTGGATGCTGAAGTGTCGGAAAAGATCATTGAGATCACGAATATGACGGAAATTGAGAGGGCCAAAGAGGGTAAAGAAGGCTATGACCTGGGTATCACTGTTATCCATCCTCTTACAGGAGAAGAGATACCGGTCTGGACAGCGAACTTTGTTCTGGCATCATATGGTGGCGGGGCAGTCATGGCTGTACCCGCACATGATGAGAGAGACTTTGAATTTGCAACACAATATGATCTGCCTATCAAACGTGTCATCGAAGGGGGAGAGGAACTCCCGTATACGGGTACGGGAGATCTTATTGACAGTAACCGTTTCAGCTGTGTAGACAGTCTTGAAGCAAAAGAAGCGATCATTAATGAATTTGAAGAGAGACATCTGGGTAAAAGAACAACGAATTACAAGTTAAGGAACTGGGGGATCAGCCGTCAGCGTTACTGGGGAGCACCGATTCCTTTTGTTCATTGTGACTCTTGCGGTCTGGTAGCTGAAAAGATCGAGAACCTTCCGATCGCACTTCCTGAAGATGTGGAAATTACGGGTGAAGGCAATCCTCTTGAGAACCATCCGACCTGGAAACACTGCAGCTGTCCTCAATGCGGAAAAGATGCGATCCGTGAGACAGATACACTTGATACTTTTGTACAGTCAAGCTGGTACCAGTTCCGGTATGCGACCAACCCCAAAAAGTGGGAAACAACAGGTATCGATAAAGAAGATGCAAATTACTGGTTGGGAGTGGATCAGTATATAGGCGGTATTGAGCATGCGATCCTGCATTTGCTTTATGCGCGTTTCTTTACAAAAGTACTGCGTGACCTTGGTTATCACGATATCAACGAACCCTTTGAAAATCTTTTGACCCAGGGAATGGTTCTGATGGATGGTGCCAAAATGTCCAAGTCTAAAGGCAATACCGTTGATCCGGATGCTTTGGTTGAAAAATACGGAGCAGATACAGCAAGACTCTTCACGCTTTTTGCCGCACCGCCTGCAAAAGAGTTGGAGTGGAACGATTCTGCGGTTGAAGGTGCTTTCAGGTTCATTAAAAAGCTTTATGACAGACATGAAAAAGTAACAGGCAGAGTATTACCGGCTATTGATCAAAGTACTTTAAGCAAAGAGTCAAAACTGGCACGTGTCAAAGTTTATGAAGCCTTACAGAAATCTACAGATGTATATGAGAAGACCTTTGCCTTCAATACGCTCATTGCAGCCTGTATGGAAGCACTTAATGCTTTGGATAGACAGGAGAATGCAGACGTCTGGACAGAGGGAATGTATATTATGCTGAACCTGCTTGAACCGATCATTCCGCATGTCACCACAGAGCTAAGCGAAATGTTATTTGTAAGAGAAAACCTGAATGCGGTCCTTGAAGTGAAAGAGGAAGTCTTCGTTCAGGACAGTATTCTATATGTGATCATGATAGGCGGAAAGAAACGTACAGAGATCCATGTCTCTCCTTCTGCAAGCAAGGAAGAGATCCTGGTGACAGCCAAAGAAGCCGGTGCCAAGTGGCTTGAGAATATGCAGATCGTCAAAGAGATCGTTGTACCAAACAAATTGGTGAATTTGGCTGTAAAACCAGCCTAAGGTATGTAGAGCCGGATTCATCCGACCACAAGCATACACATGTATATCAGAGTCGGATGAATTCGACCCTACGGAGGAAAGATGCCCAAAAAACAATTTACTGTACAGTCTGTACTATTTACGCTAATATCATTGCTATTGGTCTCTTGCGGTTATAAACCTTCATCGCAGTACATTAAAAATACGTTTGATGACAATGTCTATGTGGAAGTTGTAGTGGACAGAGCAGAACCGGAGAATGCAGCTTTTGTGAAAGATGAGATGAACCGTCTGGTC
>JAMONL010000007.1 GCA_027065815.1 Sulfurovum sp. | reverse complement strand
AAATAAATGTTATGCTTCTGTAGGGTGTTGTCCCCCCCCACTCAACAACACCACAACACTCAATTACAATATAAACTACCGCCTGTTCACTTGCCTGCTAAAGGATGTGCCTTCATATACTCCTGCATCTTTTTCACAGACCCTAGTTTAGTATAGACTTGTGTGGTTGCCATCGTTTCATGGCCAAGCAATTCACTGACATCTGCTATACGGGCACCATGATTGAGCAGATGAGTTGCAAAAGAATGCCGTAACTGGTGTGGCGTCACTTTTAAGCCAGCTGACTTAAAGAGCTTGGTAAGCTTATAACGCAGTTGAGCAGCGTTCATCGGGGCATTTCCTTTTTCAAAAAGGTATTTTTTCGGTACATTGTGTGAAGTATATGTTTTGATCAGTTGCTGCAACTCTTCCAGCAGAGGCAACTCTCTTACTTTTGAACCTTTACCGTGTATTTGTACCCAGGAACCTTTGATGTCTTCCAACTTTAACCCACTGAGCTCAGAAATACGCAGACCCAGACCATACAGCATGGAAATGATCAGTTTATCTTCCATCGTTGCACTTTCCAGTACTTCTATGATATATTTCTCTTCAATAGGCTTAGGGAGACTCTGAGGGACTTTTATAGCTTCATCTGCAATAAGTTTCACCGGTAACTGACACTGATCTTCCAGATATTTCACAAAAGAACGTATGGCAGAAAGCTTTTTTACAATGGTCTTTTTGGCATTTTTTACGATCTGGAAGCGAAAAGGTGTAATATCAAGGATATGTATACCTTCTTCTTTATAAAAATGGCTTACCTCTGCCATTTGACGAAGCGCAATCTCATAAGTAGTAATGGAAGTATCCGAATATCCCCGTACATCGTAAAGATAGTTAAGAAACTCTTCTATGTAATTTTGAAGTTTTTCTTTCATTCTCTGTTCCTTATTTGTAGGGTCGGTTTACCGACCAAAGAGATTTGTTTTTTCTATCGTGGTTAGTAAACCGACCCTACAGAATAGTGTTTTCTAACATTTTTTCTTTGAGATATACTTTTGCCTCTTCTAGAGTCAAACCTTCCAGGGAAATACTTTGAATATAAAAATCTACTTTTGTAAAAGGTTTTGGAATAACAAACCTGTCCCAACTCTTTAACTGCCAATACTTTTCAGACCTATAGTTCATCACGAAGATCGGCAGTTTGCTTTTCAGTGCAATACCGATAGCCCCGTCACTCATGGAATGCCTTGGACCCCTTGGACCGTCCGGAGTAATGAGTACCTCTTCACCGCTTTTAATACTTTTAAATGCTTGCTTCAGAACCTGTCTGGCACCCTTTTTTGTTGAACCTCTCAAGGGTCTTATCTTTAACATATTGAGTGTTGAGGCAATCAGAGAGCCATCGAAATGTGAGGAGATAATAGCAGAAGCAGGGTGCTTTTTATGGATCTTTCTATAGGCTTGTGGGCTCATCAGCAACTCTCCGTGCCAACAAACACAGACATGCTGTTCATCCCCGATAGGGGTGATATAGTGAAATTTTTTAAAGGTGGTGTACCAGAGAATACGCATTAGAAGATAAACAAGCGGGGGGATGATTAGCTGACCCAGTCCTCTTGAAAGGTCTTTCATGCCTTCTGCCTACACAAGGACACCGTCAAGTGCGCCTCTTGAAGTTTTAATAATCTTCACATCTACGATCTTGCCAAGTAACTCTTCCGACCCCTCAACAAAGATCAATTTACCGTCATCAGACCGTCCGGAAATGCGTCCGTTCGGCTTAAGTTCATCAAAATAGACTTCATGCACTGTTCCCAACTGTGCATCCATGATCTCATCAAGAATTTCGGTATGTCTTCTCTGTAGGCGTGTCAAACGTTCACCCGCAAGTGTATTTTCTATCTGTTCTTCAAATTCTGCTGCTTCTGTATGAGGTCTTGGTGAGTACTTAAATGAAAAAAGCTGTTCAAAACGTACTTTTTCAAGGACATCCATCGTGTCTTCAAAATTGGCACTACTTTCACCAGGGAAACCGACAATAATGTCTGTAGAGATCGTAGCTTCCGGGCAGAGAGAACGTATCTTCTCGCAACGGTTGATAAAATTCTCTTTGGTATACCCGCGCTTCATCGCTTTAAGCAAGTCCGTTGAACCACTCTGTAAGGGAACATGGATCTGTTTGCATATTTTAGGATTGGAGGCAAATTCTGCGATGAACTCATCATCCATATGCAAAGGGTGGGGAGAGGTAAATCGTATACGCTCCAGACCTTCTATTTCCGAGATCTTGCGAAGCAACCCGGTAAAGTCTATTTTCTCTTCATCAGCACCAAAACGTCTACCGTAATTGTTGACATTCTGCCCCAGAAGCATCACCTCTTTGGCTCCGGTAAGAACTGCTTTTTTTATCTCCTGTACCAGCAGGTCAGAAGGAATGGAGATCTCATCTCCACGCGTTGCAGGCACGATGCAGAAGGTACAGGATTTGTCACATCCTATAGAGATATTCACCATGGCTTTAAAAGGATTGCTTCTGTATTCGCCAAAAGCGTAGGTACTTTCATCAAAATCCGTATCTACTTCTACCGCATGTTTTTTGTCCACGACCTGTGTTATCTTTGAGACATTTCTTGCACCGATCACAAAGTCAACCGAAGGTGCTCTTTTGATGATGTCTTTTCCAAGGTGACTGGCAGTACATCCCGCAACACCGATCTTGGCACCCTCTTTTTTATATTTGTTGAATACCCCGATCTCTGAAAAGAGTTTTGCCACAGGTTTTTCCCTGACAGAACAGGTATTGATGATGATGAGATCCGCTTCGGAAAGTTCTTCTGTAAGTTCGTAAGGTTCTTTTTGGTTCAGTTCAGCGATCATATGCTCGGAGTCACGTACGTTCATCGCACAACCAAGTGTTTCAATAAATAATTTTTTCATTTTTGCACAGCTACACTTGCCTCCTTAGGCAATTATATGTACTTCGTAAATGTATTCATTATCATCAAGCCCGTATTTGACTTCTCTCATATAAACAGAATATCCTTTTTCTTCAAAATGCTCGATCAACTCTTTGAGCTCTTTATGAGAGTTGTCTTTGTCAAAATAAAATATAGATCTGTTTGCTAGCTCATCTTCCAGTTTTTTTAACTCGATCGTTTTTGGTTTTGCTTTAAGTGTTGTTCTAGCAAGTTTTAATTTCATTTTGCATTTCCTTGAATAGTGTATATATTATTGTATATATTATACTTTATTTTCAGTAAAGGTATGATTAGATATAATGCTCTTCTTAAAAAATACCTCCTCCCAGACGTTCTTAACACTGTTATGTTACCTCTTGTAGCGGTCATTTTAAAATTAATGTAATTTAGGGATTTACAATGGAAAAAATATTAGATATTATTGAAGCAATTGCACATGAAAAAAACATCAGCAAAGAACATGCCATTGAAGCATTTAAAGATGCACTTACCAATACGGCAAAAAAACTGACCACCTTTACATCAGCATTTGAAGTCAATATCGATGAAGATACTAAAACCTATTCCGTCAATAAAGTGATCACCGTTGTAGCAGACGGTGATGAACAGTTAATGGTCGAAGTGGGCAGGGACGACAACAAAGAAAAAATAGAATCTGATGCATTTATGCCTCTTTCCGAAGCTAAGGAGTTTGATGATTCCATTGAAATCGGTGATCAGCTTAAAGAAGAATTTATTCTCGAAGAACACGGACGTACCGCTTCGGCAAACCTTTTCCGTGAGCTTGAATACCATATTCAGAGACGTATAGAACAAGATCTTTTCGAAAAATACAGAGAAAAGGTCGGTTCTGTCATGTTAGGAACTGTCAACCGTGTAGATGCTGACGACAATACCCATGTTGAAATAGGTGAACTGAAAGGTATTATGACACTCAGAAACCGTATCAAGGGTGAAAAATTCAAACGTGGTGACAGCATTAGAGCCTTGCTTAGATATGTCTCTGTTGACCCTCAATTCGGTCTATTCCTTGAATTAACACGTACCTCGCCTAAATTCCTTGAAGCATTGATGGCATCGGAAGTACCTGAAATCGCCGATGGTGTCGTTGAGATCGTTGCAGCGGCAAGAATACCTGGGGAAAGAGCCAAGATCGCACTGAAAACAGAGCAGATGAATGTCGACCCTATCGGTGCTGCTGTCGGAGTAAAAGGTGTGCGTATCAATGCTGTCAGTGAAGAGTTGAATGGTGAGAATATTGACTGTATCGAATATTCTGCGATCCCTGAGATCTTCATTACCAGAGCATTGAGCCCGGCGATCACCCAGAGCATCAAAGTAGACCAGGATGAGAAAAAAGCGATCATCTCTATTACCGGTGACCAAAAAGCAAAAGCTATCGGTAAATCAGGGATCAATATCCGTCTTGCATCGATGCTGACAGGCTATACCATTGAATTGAATGAAGTGGAAGGTGTGGCTGAAAGACAGGTTGATTCTTCAGACAAGACTGAAGCTGCTAAAACAACTGATACTGCTGCATTAGCGGATCTGTTTAAATAAAATTCACATCATGATTTAGATTGAAAAGTTGTC
>JAMONL010000006.1 GCA_027065815.1 Sulfurovum sp. | reverse complement strand
ATTGGTACATCATTTTATTGCAGGACAAGATAGTCTACTTACGCTTATGTTGGGTGCGGTAGTGCTTGTTGGTATTAGTATGAAAATCAAATGGAAATTACTTATCAATGTACTTCAATGTACACTCTTTTTAGGTATTGTTATTTTCCTTCTCTCCGCAAATGAGAGAATTTTTCATGTGCACCCCTTTGCTGATATGGGAGCCGCACTCTTCGGTGCATTTTTACTCTTACATTTTTGGATGCTTTATCTCTTCCGTAAAAAGTGGCAGTGGATAAAGAGCATACATGTCATCGGTCTTTGGTTTTTTGTAGGGATTGGTAGTTTGGAGTTACATTATCATGTAGAGAATCTTTACAATCTTAGCAGTTCTTCTCTCCTGGCTTTAGCTGTTGTGCCCTTAGTTATAGCTATAGCACTCTTATTTCCTAGAGCCTATAAAGGTTGGCTAGAAGAACAAAGAGAAGTTTATCAAATGTTAGGCGTAGGTGGACTACTGATAGCTTTGGGTCTATGGCAACTACGCGCCTTTGGCCTAGCATCAGTTGGCAATTACATACCTGTATTTAATATGTTAGACATGATGCAGATAATGGTACTAATTGTGATGGTTTACTGGGGTTATCGTCATCAGCATATATTGTCTGAAGAGGAGAAGAAGTCTCTTTGTATTGTGTTATCCGTCATGGGATTCTTCTTAATCACTGTTATCTTTTCAAGGGGAGTACATCACTTTCAAGATGTTCCATATAGTGTCCAAGCACTATGGCAGAGTAACTATTTCCAAACAGGATTGTCTCTGCTTTGGAGTATGATAGCAATTGTTTTAATGGTACTCTCTAAACGTTATATGCATAGAGTACTTTGGATGGCAGGTTTTGGCTTACTCATTATCGTGGTACTCAAACTTTTTTTCGTAGAACTTGCAAACTCCGGTACGATAGAACGGATTATCTCGTTTATGGTGGTGGGTACTTTACTTCTACTCATAGGGTACTTTGTCCCTATGCCTCCAAATAATAAAGAAAAAGAAATTGAAAAGTGATTGTATGAATATTAGGTTAAGGTCAGACATATATTGTATATGGAAAAGCAGTGTTGAATCACTGCTTTATACAGGAAATAGAAGAGAATAGATTAACTTTTTGAATCTGCGGGGTTACACTTTTTACGTCCGTAGAACCATCCGTTCTGGTACTCCATATCATTTTTAAATGCCGTATGATCTTTTGTATAGGCACCTTTTGCTGTCTCACAACCGGCTTTGGCACCATTTTGGAAACTTGGTGTCTGGCTGTCCATATTGATACCTGAATTACTACTGCTACATCCTGAGAAGAACATTGCCGATACTGCAATGAGTGATACTGTCACTATTTTTGTCATTGAATTCCCTTTTCTTTGTATTATATGTAAAAATTATATCAGAACTTAAATTTCTTAATGTTAATTTCCCCCAAAAATAATATAATTTAGTAATTTGTTAAAAACAGGAGAATAAAATGAAAAAAATATGGCTCATAGCTGTTGTATTATTGTGCGTAAGTCTGTTAAATGCAGGAGACCCGACAAGCAGGGTTTTTCCTTTGAGTAAAACGAAATTTGCTGTGGCTACAAATGGTGGAGAAAAGATCGTTGACCTAAGTGGACAGGATTATATTGTGGTCTCATTGAGAGAAAAAGGTGCGGACGGTATAGCGTATGCGATTGACAGAGACGGTGTTGTCTGGTGGGCTGCGGTAATCTCCTCGGGGGCAAAAGGACATGAAACACCATCAGGGATCTTTACGATTTTTAGAAAAGAGCGTTCTTATATGTCTAAAGCACATCCGGATCCAAAGGGCATAAACAATATGGATTTCTCTTTATGGTTCACACAACAGGGACATGCGATCCATATGGGTAATGATGATGCTATGTCACATGGATGTATCCATGTAGGTAAAAAAGGGGCAACAACGATGTTCAACTGGGCACAGAAAGGTCGTACAAAAGTTGTTGTGACCAGAGAACATTATCTACCTTTCGTGTATTATGATCTAAGAAAAAGCGGATATAAAGAACATTCCCAAACACCGGCGTATATCAAAGCATATTTAAAAACAATGAAGCCTGTTGCCCCGCATATGGATCAGTAAAAGCAACTCCTGTGGCTATTCATTTAAGGTTAGGGTGAATTTTGATAAAATAATAGATAAGTGAAATATGAAAGGATAATAATGATTTTTATTGATGAGATCGTAGCAACAGAAGTGATGGACAGCAGAGGAAACCCTACGGTACGGGTGACCGTAAGTTTAAGTGACGGAAGCAGTGAGAGTGCTATCGTACCCAGTGGTGCGAGTACCGGTAAGCGTGAAGCCTTAGAGTTACGTGATGGTGGAACACGTTATATGGGGAAAGGTGTCTTGCAGGCTTGTGAAAATGTAAACGGACCGATCTGTGACGCACTTGTCGGATTAAGTCCCTTTAATCAGGCTGAGATCGACTTGACCATGAAAGAGGTGGACGGTACGGAGAATTATGGGAACCTTGGTGCCAATGCGGTACTTGGTGTTTCTATGGCTGTGGCGCGTGTGGCAGCAAAGAGTATGGGTATGCCTTTATATCGCTACCTTGGTGGTGCTAATGCCGTGGTCATGCCGGTACCGATGCTGAATATCATTAATGGTGGTGAGCATGCGAATAACTCTGTGGACTTTCAGGAATATATGGTCATGCCGGTAGGCTTTGATAGATTTTCGGAAGGTTTGAGAGCTTCGGCTGAAGTGTACCATACGCTTAAAAAGATCATTGATGAGATGGGTGAGAGTACGGCAGTAGGAGATGAAGGCGGATTCGCACCGAATCTGAAGAATAATGAAGAACCTGTCCAGATCATTATCCAAGCTATTGAAAAAGCAGGATATAAGCCTGGTGAAGAGATCGCGATCGCATTGGATGTTGCGGCAAGTGAGATCATGAATGATGCAGGGAACTACGTATTGAAATCTGAGAACAGAGAATTGACAAGCTCGGAATTGATCGCCTATTATGCGGATATGGTAGAAAAATATCCGATCGTATCTATCGAGGACGGATTGGGTGAAGATGACTGGATTGGATGGAAAGAGCTTACTGAAGTACTGGGAGATAAAGTGCAATTGGTCGGAGATGACCTTTTTGTAACGAATGTGGCCATACTTTCAGAGGGGATTGAAAAAGATATTGCCAACTCTATTTTGATCAAACCAAACCAGATCGGAACAGTGTCTGAAACGATGCAGACGGTACGTCTTGCACAGCGTTCGGGATACACATGTGTCATGAGTCACAGATCGGGAGAGAGTGAAGATACATTCATTGCTGACTTTGCAGTTGCATTGAATACGGGTGAGATCAAAACAGGTTCAACGGCAAGATCTGACAGAATAGCAAAATATAACAGACTGCTTGAGATAGAAGCAGAACTTGGACAGTTTGAATATCTCGGGAACACACTTTTCCAAAAGTAGGCAATACGTTGGCAGATACACAAGAGGCAGAAACACTGGCAGGGTTGTCACTGAAAACATTTTTAGTGACAACCATAGGGATTCTGCTTTTCGGTATCTACCTGGGGATACTCATCTACGGGGAGAATTCCTTAACGGTGTTAAAGCAGTTAAAAGAGAAGAAACATGTCCTCCTCAAAGAAGGGCAGACACTTAAGAACAATAATCAGGAGCTACAAAAGGAGTTTTTTGAATTAAAACAGTTGGAACCTAATGGCTAAGGATGTTGATCTGAGTAGGGATTTTGAAAACCAAAGGTTGAAAAATGACTATTGAGATCAAACGCTACGGTAGGGCTTGAAGTTAAAAAATGAAAACAAGGAGAAGAGGGTATGAAAAAAGTTATATTAGCAGGTATCGCATGTTTATTTGTAGGGGCAAATGCTTCTGACAATCCATTTGAGATCAATAAAAATATTCAGAAGATTGAGCAGGATCAGGCTTCACTTTTGGCTGAACTGAAAAAAGTTTCGGATAGACAGGAAGCTGCGGAAGAGGCTGCAGATGATGCAGCGATCGAAGAGGATACACCGACTGAGGAAACAGAAGAAGTGGTTGCCGAAGAAAGTAATGCGAACAATGCGGATGTAGAAGCTGTTGAAGAAGAGAAAGTCGTTGAAACGATGCCTGAATCTGAAGCAGAAGATAAAGTGAATGATGAGGAAAAGCAGCTTAAAAAAGCTGAGACAGCAGAAGTCCGTATCGAAGCAGAGAGAGAAAAAGAGGAAGCACTTCAAAAAGAAAAAGCTAAGCTTGAAGAAGAAAAAGCGGCATTGGAAAAGCTTGCTGCAGAACAACTGGCACAGGAAAAACAGGCAAATAAAAAGCGTGAAGAAGAGGCGGAACTGGCAAAACTAAAAGTAGAGAAAGAGAAACTGGAAAAAGAATTTGCAGCAGAAGAGGCTGCCAAAGCTGCAAAAAAAACGGCTGAAGCTGAGACATTAAAAAAAGTAGAAGAAACAAAAGTTCAAACTGCAGCGGCTCCTGTAGAATCTCTTGATATTAATATCACAAAGGAAGAAGAGGACG
>JAMONL010000005.1 GCA_027065815.1 Sulfurovum sp. | reverse complement strand
GTTGATTCTTCAGACAAGACTGAAGCTGCTAAAACAACTGATACTGCTGCATTAGCGGATCTGTTTAAATAATGTAAGGTGCGTTTCCCAACGCACCTTTAAATGAAAGTTTTTTGTATATCCTCTTATTCCTACTGTGGCGTTATTTCTCTCTTACTTTTCTAGAAAAGTAAACAAAAGTCGTTGTGATTCT
This sequence comes from Sulfurovum sp., assembly GCA_027065815.1. GTDB lineage: Bacteria > Campylobacterota > Campylobacteria > Campylobacterales > Sulfurovaceae > Sulfurovum. The sequence continues at coordinate 4,378 of JAMONL010000005.1, read as the reverse complement.
CAAATCGCTGCGCTTTCAAGGGTGTTCATCACAACAAAGCACACTTCGTGTGATTAATTAGGGCTAGGAAAGCACCATTTCAGAAAATTTCTCCACATCGAGAGCGGCAGAACCAACCAACACACCATCCACTCCTGCAATGGAGATGATCTCTTTAATATTGGCCGGTTTGGCTGATCCTCCGTAAAGTAGCGGTTTATCATTAATGGCTTTTTTCAAAGCTCTGTGTGTACTTGATATCTCATCCACTGTGGCAGAACGTCCTGTGCCGATCGCCCAGATAGGTTCATAGGCAACGATCATTTTATCATAAGCAATGTCAATCCCTTCAAACTGTGCAAGCAGATACTGCATCACCGACTCAAAGCCTTTTTCACGGATATGCAAAGGTTCACCGATGCAATAAATGATTTCAAAGCCCTGTTCCTTGAAAAAAGCAAACTTCTGTGCTACTTTTTCCTGCGTTTCAGCCATCATTTCACGTCTTTCACTGTGTCCTACAAGAATAGTTTGAATACCAAACTCTTCAAGCTGTTCAACACCGATCTCTCCAGTATATGCTCCGTTCTGCGCTGGGTAGGCATTCTGCGCACCTACTGTAAAATTCCCTTCAAAGGCATCCAGTGCTGTTGAAGGTGGGAAGATATAGACAGAGTCTTCCGCTTTTTTTGAAACGATCTTCTCTTTTAACGCTTCCATATAGATCCGTGTAGATGCTCGGGTATGATTGGTTTTAAAATTGGCTGCAAAGATCATACTAATTCTCTAGCGCTTCAAGACCGGGAAGTTTAACACCCTCAATGAGCTTCAACGAGGCTCCTCCACCGGTACTGACAAAAGTCATTTCATCCACATCCCCTGCTCTTTGCGCGACATCTGCCGTGTCACCACCTCCAACGATGGTTGTTGCATGGGTCTCAGCAATATGATGGGACATCATAATACTTCCTTTGGAGAATTTATCCATCTCGTAGACACCCATCGGTCCATTCCAAATGATCGTTTGTGCATCGTTAAGTACTTCACGAAAGAGTCTAGAAGAAGCTGGTCCGGTATCAAGGCCCATCCAGTCGGAAGGGATCTCTTGTGAAGGAAGATATTTGACTGCTGTATTTTCCGAAAACTCAGGTGCCACCACAAAATCAACCGGAAGATAAAACTTTACACCAAGCTCATGGGCTTTTTTCATAATATCTTTTGCATCATCAAGCAGATCATCTTCCACCAGAGAGTTACCGATCTCATACCCCTGCGCTTTCAGGAAAGTAAATGCCATTCCCCCGCCGATAATCACTTTGTCAACCTTATTTAAAAGGTTGTTCAGCGCTTGAAGTTTACCGGATACTTTGGATCCTCCGACAACTGCGATAAATGGTCTGATCGGATTTTCAAGGACTTTACTGAAAAAATTTACCTCTTTACTCATCAGGAAACCGGCTGCTTTATGATCCACATCGAACTGCTCCGCGATAGCATAGATAGAAGCATGTTTTCTGTGACATGCTCCAAAAGCATCATTCACATAGATGTCTGCAAATGAAGCCAACTCTTTTGCAAAAGCTTCATCATTGCTCGTTTCCCCTGCTTCATAACGCAGGTTTTCAAGCAAGAGGACATCTCCTGCTTTCAATTGTGCTGCTTTTTCCTTGGCATCCGGTCCAACAACATCGTTTGCCATGAACAGTTCATTTTTTATTTTCAATAAAGTATGCAATCTCTTTGCCACAGGCTTTAATGAATATTTTTCTTCATACTTACCCGGTTCCGGTCTTTCATAATGCGATGCAAGAATGATCTTGCAGTCTCTGTCTATGCAATAACGGATCGTGTGCAGTGCAGAACGGATACGTCTGTCATCCGTAATATTGCCGAACTCGTCTTTAGGCACGTTAAAGTCACATCTTATAAATACTCTTTTACCTTCTATCTCAATATCTTTTAGTGTTCTCATGTATCCTACCCTGTTATTTTTTGCTTATGTGTATTGCCATGTCAACCAGACGACGAGAATAACCCCACTCATTGTCATACCATGAGAGTACCTTGACCATATTGCCGCCGATCACCTGAATCGTATCCATCGCGACTACCGTACTCAGTTCTTCTCCGACAAAATCCTGAGAAACCCTGTATTCATTGTCCACACCCAAAATACCTTGGTGTGAACCTTCACTTGCTGCAGTGAATGCGGCCTTCACCTCATCCAGTGTTGTCTCTTTTGCCAAAGTGACTGTAAGGTCCACCATAGAAACATCCGGTGTCGGGACTCTCAGTGCCTGACCGTTCAACTTGCCTGCAAGCGATGGCAGTACTTTAGCGATTGCTTTGGCCGCTCCTGTCGTTGTCGGGACAATATTGACTGCTCCCGATCTTCCTTTTCTCGGATCTTTTTTATGTTTTGTATCCAGAATAGGCTGAGATGCCGTATAAGAGTGGATCGTTGTCATCAACCCTTTTTCGATCCCAAAAGCATCATCAAGTACTTTAGCTACCGGTGCGAGTCCGTTTGTGGTACAGGAGGCATTGGAAACAATGTTCTCTCCTGCATAACTTTCTTCATTGGCACCGATCACAAATGTTGCAGTATCATCTTTTGCAGGAGCAGAGAAAAGTACTTTCTTTACACCATTTTCCAAATAAGGCTGAACGGATTCTGCCGTCAAAAATGCACCTGTACACTCCAATACGATCTCCGCACCCGTTGAAGCAAAATCAATTTTTGACAATTCACGCTCTGCAAAGATCTTCGCTTTTGTATCTGCAATATTCAAATATCCTTCTTTGACAGAAACATCATTACGTCTTCCATGCACAGAATCATACTTCAGGTTATATTCGATCATCTCTTCTGTTCCACTGGCATTTACTGCTACAAGCTCAATATCGTCTCTATCTGCAATAATACGAGTGACACATCTACCGATTCTCCCCAGTCCATTGATCGCTACTTTTACAGCCATATTTTCCCCTCCAAATTTTTACAGAACTCATACATAAAACGCAATAGCTTCTATTATGCAAAGTTATGCTATTATTCTATAATTTTACAGTAAATGAGGTTAGCGTTTGGTTAATCAGTCTAAGCCCAGAACAGCAATTTTCGGGGGAAGTTTCGACCCTCCCCACAAAGGTCATCAAGCGATCGTTGAAAAGGCTGTTCAAGGTTTGGCTATTGATAAACTGATCGTGGTACCTGCCTATCTGAACCCTTTTAAAACATCTTCACTGGCATCTGCCGAGCAACGACTTACATGGTGTCATACACTTTTTGACAAAATACCCAATGTGATCGTAGATGATTATGAGATACAACAAGGCAAAAGTACAAGAACTTCACAGTCTATAAAACATTTCAACGAAAGCTTCGATGTAAAATATCTCATACTTGGTTCTGACAACCTGTCAACATTGACAGAGTGGCATGAATTTGAGTGGCTGAACAATACCATAACCTGGGTCATTGTTACCAGAGAGGGTTACGATATCGATACAAAAGACCTTAGAATGTGGGAGATATTGGATCTTGATGCCAATATCAGTTCCAGTTATATAAGAGAAAAAAACACAGTGAAGCATGTTGACAAAAAAATTGAACACTCTGTAAAACAGATACTAAAAGGACAGACCTTAATGACAATAGAAGAAAGAATAGAAAACATCGTAAAAGTGCTTGATGAAAAAAAAGCAGAAGAGATAGAAGTATTTAACCTGGATGATGCAGATTACATTGCAGACCGTGTGGTCATTGCAAATTCACTCAACCTCAAACATACACAGGCACTTTTTACCCATCTAAAAGAAGAATTAAAACCCCTCGGTGAAACCTTTATGCATGCAGATGCGAGTGATGAATGGGTAGTCGCAGACCTGGGAGACATTCTTGTACATATTATGATCCCGGAGTACAGACAACGTTATTCGCTGGAAACTTTTTTGAGTGAGCTGGTCGAGAACCAAAAGAAAAACATAGGAAGTGATCCTGCCTAAACCATAGGGAAAAGGAGATACACCTTTTTCTCTACATTAGAACATCTGTATCCAGATATCCTCATAACGGGATCCTCCGATCATAGAAAACAGGACAAAGAGTAGAGGAACAAGCAGCGGAGAGAAAATCAGCCACCAGATATAACGGTCACGTAAAATATAATATACCACACCTCCCCAAGAAAAAAAGCCTAAAACAATATTTGCTATTTTTAACGGGAAAATGGCTACGGAGACGCGGAAACCAACCCACAATATATAAAGTAAAACAACAAAACTCCCCAAAGTAATGAAAAGTTTTCTTAAATCTTTATTTTTTCGGTATGCAAAAAACGCCATGACAAATGTTGCCAGAATTGCTAAAATAATCAACGTCTTCATACTTTCTCCT
>JAMONL010000004.1 GCA_027065815.1 Sulfurovum sp. | reverse complement strand
ATTATCCAAGTCAATAAAAAGCAGACCGAATTTTTCATGATGCCGGTGTGCATTGGTAATGGACTGTTGAAGTCGGTCATCGAAAAGTGCCCGATTGGGGAGTTCTGTCAACGTATCATGAAATGCCTGAAAATTAAGTAATTCTGTTTGCTTTTTTAATCTATCTTCGATTTCTTTTTTCTGTGTGACATCCTGTGAATACCGTGTGATACCGATCGTATTTCCTGCTTCATCTTTCAATACAGAAAGAGAAATGTCTGTATAAATGATATCTCCGGATTTAGTGACTTTTCGCACTTGGTCATGAAAGGCATCATGAAGAAGTGCCTGTTGCCTTATCCACTGCAGTTTTTTTAGATCTTTTGGAAGGTACAGCATATTAATAGACTTTCCTATGGCCTCTTTTTTGGTATAGCCGTGAATGATCGTTGCACCGTGATTCCAGTGTGTGATAATACCATTCATGTCGGTTGAGATAACAGAGTCATGTATCTGTTCAAGGATCTCAGCCTGTCTTTTCTGTTTTAATTCGGAAGTGATCAGGTCTGTGATATCTATATCAAAGATAACGGCAACATTTTGATTATTGAATTTTTTATACTGTACATAGGACTGTACCGGATAGGTGCTGCCATCCTTTTTAGTATGGATCGTTTTGTTAATAATAGAACCATTTTGGATTAATTCCTTCTTTAAAGTTTCAATTTTTTTCAATGGAAGTTCTTTATTAATATCAGGCAGAGTCATTTTTTGCATTTCATCACGGGTATACCCTAGCTTGTTCAAGGCTTCTTTGTTGATATAAAGATATTTGTATGTTTCAACATTTACGATATAGATTTCAGTGAAAGAGTGCTCAATAATATCTGCCAACTCTTTATTTCTATTTCTGAGTTTTACCTGCTCGGTAATATCAAGTGTTGTACCGATTAGTTTAACAGCATGACCCTCTTTATCAAAGATCATTTTTCCACTTAAAAGTACGGTAATAATGACACCATCCATTCTTCTTACTCTTACCTCAATATTTCTGATCTTTCCATCTTGCAATGCTTGCATGGTTTGAGCAACTTTTGGCTGGTCTTCTTTAATGACCTTTGTCATAAACGTATCCAGTGTGGGCTGTGTCGTGGCGGGATCTACTTTATAGATACGATAGCTTTCTTCCGACCAGGTTGCTTCTTTGGTGATAAGGTCGATTTCCCAGCTGCCCATATGTCCTACTGACTGAGCCAGATGCAGAGATTCACTTTTAGCCTGAATGATCTCGCTTTTCTTTTCAAGTGATCGGTTTTCTTCGGCTAACTCAAGCGTTGTAATATTGAGTAGATGGGAGAGGGCTTTAATGGATTTTTGATATTCATTCAGTGGAACAGTCTTTGTCTCTATTTGAATATCATTGGAGAGAACATCTTGCGATTCGCTGATACCTACAATTGTCATGGTCTGGTTCAGTAATTCATTTTTTGGAGGATATGAAAAAAATTCGCTGTAGGTAAAAAATCCTGAGACATTTGCCAGTTTCTGAAATGGTTTGATCTCATTTTCTATGAGGTTTGGCATAAACCTTCGTCGTGCCGTACATGAGTAGATAAAAATGGATTCGATCGGTTTGTCGAGCATGTCATATTGTGCTTCTATGGAACGATAAAGGATCATTCCAGCATCACCATAACCGAAATTTACGATATCACCATAGCCAAAATTACCTCCGAAGGAGAGTGATCCGTCCTCATGTACTGACAACACAGCACGTGCTATCGGAGCGCTTTCTTTTTGAATAATAAGCGGAAACTCCATGCCAATTGAAGGTAAGTTCTCTGCAATGTGATCCCCAAGATATTTTTTGTAGATATCATGGGCAGGGAGATCATCTATCGTATAAACTCTGTTCTTATCTACCTTAGTGATCCTCATGTTCTTGCCGATCGCCAACCAGTTGAAATTGTAATTCGTATAGATATTCAGATCATGATTGATTAGTGCAGTACCGACTGCACCATTAGAGGAGATGTGATCTTTTATAAAAACAAAAGTCTTTTTAAATTCAGCATTGTCACCTGCCAGACCACCGGCAATGATGATGTTGTTATTGATGGAGGAGATCCCGTTTAAATATGCTTCACCATTGCAGTTAAGACCGTCAGTAAAGGTAATAATGAGTTTTGTTGAAGGACTGGATAGCGCAGTTGCAAGTTTTCGGCCTGTTTCTTTACTTCCTGCGGTATTTTCAATAAAAACTGTTTTAAGTTCTGTTGTTTCAAATTGTGTTAATGAGACAACGGTTTTACCGGTACTCACTTTGCCGGAACAGATCTCGCCATCCGTTGTAGATCCGATGATGGATGCACTGGGTAAAAGGGAGGAGATATTCTGAAGGAGTATGGATATATTTTTTTCATCTGTTATTGCCGTGAATATTTGGATCAGCAGTTTAGTATTGTCTCTGAGCCCATACGAATGAATGAACTCGTTAAATGCAGTTTGTGTGGTATAGTAAGTATTAAATGTCTTCATAATGTATTTTCCTACTATCGTGTTGCAGTTTAAAGGCCATATTGTGCTTTTCCTTCATTACTGAACGGTAAGAAAATATTTATTACATTAAAATGATAATATAAGACCTACCTATACTAATGATACCTTAGTATCTCTTATATTAGCATTGTACCTCATTTATTAACGCTATTTGGCTATAATTAAATACTCTAAATAATAAAAAAAGAATTATAAATGAAAATACTCATTCTGTTATTAGCACCACTGTTTATATTTGCAAAAGTGCATTATGCCAAAGTTGAACCTTATGAATCTGTTGTACTGAAATCTGCAGTTAGCGGACTGGTTGTAGATGTCGATCTGGATGCGGAAGGAACACTGGTTTCGGGTAAGAGGGTCATCCATATAGATGATGCACTTGATAAAACAAATTTGAAAGATACGAAACAAAGTATTGTACTTCTGGAACAGATGTTGGGGATCAATCAGGAGATCGCAAGCTCTTTGGCAGGTACGGTAAAGAGACAAGAAGAGTACTTTAATCGTATCTCGAAACTTGCTACCGCATCAAAAACACAAAAAGACAATGCATACAGTAGTTTTAGTTCGGCAAAAACACAATATCTTGGAACTAAAGAGAAGATCGTCTCTTTGCGAAAACAGGTTTTGGATATGAAATATAAAGCGTCTCAACTCGAAGACACCTTAGTAAAAAAATCTATTGTTCCAGAGAACAAATATCTTTATAAATTGCTGGTACGCAAAGGTGATTTTGTGGCGCCGGGTTCTTCGCTTGCTGAGATACAGGATGCAAGCAGAGCAAAACTTGTGCTTTTCCTTGAGCCTGAAGAATTACAGAATATTGAGAAAAAAACGGTGTTTATCAACGATAAAAAAACAGCCTATAAAGTGGGGAAGGTCTGGCGTGTGGCAGATGAGAAATTCATTTCTTCCTACCGAGCGGAGATCTATATCCCTGCGCCTAAAAATGAATTTTCCAAACTTTTGAAAGTAGAGATAAAATAATCATGAAAAAAACCGCTTGTGGACTTGATTGTTATGATGCCTGCAGTATTCTTGTAGAAGAGGGTGAGCATTTTAAAATTAAAGGGGATAAAGAACACTTTTCAGGAAATGGTGCTTTGTGTGCGTTACTGAATAAATCGATCTTTGAACAGCCCCGTATAGAAAAACCCAGGATAGACGGGAAAGAAGTTTCTATGGAAGAAGCGATGCAGGCTGTAGCAGATGCTTTTAGAGAAACAAAGTCTTTGCTTTGGAGAGGATCGGGTAACTTTGCTGTCATGCAGGAAGTTACCAACCTTTTTATGGAAAAGATCGGCGGGAGCCTGACGCATGGTTCATTGTGTGATGCAGCAGGAGATATGGGGATCCGTATGGGACGGGGTGTGAACAGAATGCTTCCCCTTGAGCAAATAGAAAAAGCGGAAACGATCGTGGTCTGGGGACGTAACGTAACCGTAACCAATGCCCATTTAATGCCTTATCTTGAAGGGAAAGAACTGGTAGTGATCGATCCTGTCAAAACAGCCATTGCCAAGAAAGCGGATTTTCATCTGCAGATAGAACCTCGTACGGATTATTATGTAGCCATTATGCTGGCACGTTTTGTTTTCATGGAAAATACAGAAGATACCGAGTGGATGGATGAGTTCGCGCCTGAACATGAGGACTTCTATGACTATACACGAGAACACCGTATAAAAGCTATTTTAGAGTATATGGGAACAGATCTGGGGCAGATGGGAAGAGTTTTGGAACACATGCGTCACAAAAAGACGGTTTTTCTTGTAGGTGCAGGTGTACAAAAGTATTCGACCGGCTCCTATACCTTGCAGGCGATCGATGCATTGGCAGCCACACTGGGACTCTTTGGAAAGGAAGGCTGCGGTGTACACTACCTGGGTGATTCAAAAATGGGATTTGAAAATCCTTTTGCAGTTTCTTTGCAAACGGTTCCCAAAGCCACAACAGATTTTTCAAATTTTGACACGGTACTGATACAGGGAGGAAATCCTGCAGCATCCATGCCGGATACTACACGGGTCAAAGAAGAACTCAACGGTGTGGGAAAAGTGATCTATTTTGGTCTTTATGAAAATGAAACTTCCCAAATGGCCGATATTATCATTCCTGCGAAGAATTTTTTTGAAAAAGAGGATGTACGTTTAGGCTATGGTCATCATTGTGTGGAGAAGATGAACAAAGTGCTTGAAAATGATTTTGGGATCAGTGAATATGACTTTACTCAAAGACTTTTTGATACTTTTGGTTTTGAAGGTCTGGAAAGTGAAGCAAGCTACATTGAAAACTGGCTGAGACAGTGTGATCGGGAGGGTGAACAGTATTTCTCTCCTGCAAAAGAAGTATTGCCTTATGCAGAAGGCTTTGGTGCGGAGAGTGATGATGAGTTTGAATTTATTGAAGATTACGAAGATGACTTCATTAACACCAAGCGTTTTAACAAGGTACGTACCTCCAAGAAAAATAAAGTGATCGATGACAAGTTCTGGTTACTTTCCCCTAAATCTTCTAAGTCACTTAATACACAATTTTTTAGAGACGATCGTGTACAGATGCATCCGGACACAGGCTATGAAAAAGGGGAAAAGGTACGTATCAGTTCTAAGTATGGTGCATATGAATTCATCGTGGCATTAACGGAAAACATTAAACCAAATTGTGTGATTATCACCAATAATACGGTCGGTGTGAATTTTCTTACCCCTTCTATTTTGAGTGAAGAGGGTGATAATGCCTGTTATCAGGAAGTTAAAGTGGAGATCGAAAGATTATAAAAAACAATCTCAGGGATTATTTAGATTTGCTATAATACTATCAATAAAACAGTGGAAAGAACAAAATGACTTTAGAACAACAAGACAAACAATATGTACTTCAAACTTATGCACGTGACTATACGAACTTTGTAAAAGGTGTAGGATCTACACTTTATGATGAAAATGGACGTGATTATATAGACTTTGCTTCAGGGATAGGTGTGAATTCTGTGGGGCACGGAAATGAAAAACTGGCGAATGCGATCTGTGAACAGGCTAAGAATATTATCCATATTTCTAATTTGCAAGTCATAGAACCTCAGGCAAAACTGGCACAGAAGATCGTAGAGCTTTCCGGTTATGATGATATGGGGATCTTCTTTGCAAACTCAGGGGCAGAGGCCAATGAGGGTGCTATTAAGATCGCACGTAAGTACGGTGAAACGAAATTTGACAATAAAAAGTATAAAGTGATCACACTGGAACACTCTTTTCACGGACGTACCATTACCACGGTAAAAGCCACCGGGCAGGAGAGTTTCCATACACCGAACTTTTCTCCATATCCGGACGGATTTTCATATGAAAAAAGTATTAATGATGTGTATAATGCAATAGATGATGAAACAGTTGCTGTACTCATAGAACTTGTACAGGGTGAGGGTGGTGTACAGCCTTTTGAGAAAGAGGAGATACAGAAACTTGCAACACACTTGAAAGCCAAAGGTATTTTATTGATCGTAGATGAGGTGCAGACCGGTGTTTACCGTACCGGTGAATTCCTGGCTTCCAACCTGTATGAAATAGAACCGGACATCATCACCTTGGCTAAAGGTTTAGGAGGCGGTGTACCGATCGGTGCAGTGATGACGAAACATAAAGAGATATTGTCTGCAGGTGATCATGGTAGTACGTTTGGAGGGAATTACCTGAGTACCTCTGCCGGTCTGGCGGTACTTGATGTCCTTTCCACAATGTATACAAACGGCACAGTGGATGAAACACTGCTGTATTTCTCTGAAAAACTGAAAATGATCGCAGAGAAATATGAAGGCCTTTTTGAAAAAGAGGTGGGGCTGGGATTGATGCGTGGATTACGTGCCAAAAATGCTGAGATTCAGGGTGCGGTGCTGAAAAATGCATTGAAAGAAAGATTGATCGTGTTAAAAGCGGGACGTAATACGGTACGTTTCTTGCCAAGTATCACCATTAGTAAAAATGAAATAGATGAAGGGTTCAAACGTTTTGAAACGGCTATTTCTACTTTATAGTCTTTTCTCATCAGCACTTTTCGCAGATGAACTGGGTGACATTCTCTCGACCAATAAAGAGTTGCTCTTTGAATATGACCTCAAAAGCAATGAACTGCAGAGTGATATGCTCTCAAAAAGCTGGGTCAACCCTGTGCAAGTGCGTTATGGAAAAGACTATACCACACGATTTAAAACGGGAACTATCGATACCTCTACTTTGTCAGTGTATATTGATCAGCCTATTTTCAGATCCGGCGGGATCTACTATGCGATCAAATATTCAAATGCTCTCAGACATGCTAACAGGGCTGAGATTAAACTGCGTAAACGCCAGATGATAGGTGATGCTGTCTCGATTTTATTTAATTTGAAAAAGAACAGGCTGGAACAGAAGAAATTGAGATATTTGGTCAAAAATGACAAAATAGACATTCGTCAGAAAAAAGACTCTTATGATGCAGGCATTCTGGACAGTTCATTTCTGGATCAGGCGATCTTGAAGAAGTCGCAGGATGAAGCTAACTTGTTAGAGTTAGAGCTTAATTATCTGGAGTTGAAACAGCGTTTTTCTCTTTTGAGTGATAGAGATCCTGGAAAATTACGTCTTCCCAAGCTTAAAATGCTTTCTAGGAAGAATTATACAGAACAAAACCTTGAGTTGAAACAAGATGTACTCAGAGCTGAAGAATCGGAGTATAATGAAAAAGTCACATGGGCAAAATATCTGCCGACGGTCTCTTTACAGGGGCAATACACTAATGGGGATCTAAATCCTCTTTTCCCCAGTCCTAACTTGAACGAAGCCTATTATAATTATGGTTTTTCTGTTTCAATGCCTTTGGATATCAATACTTTTTCAGATGTGGAAGCAGCCAAAGTAGAAAAGTTACGTGCAGCAACACAGGTACTTGACCGAAAAGATACAGTACGTGAAGAATACCAGTGGATCGATAACTCTTTAAATATCTTAGACAGGAAGATCTCTTTGGCAAGAAAAGATGAAAAGGTGTATCGTAGTTTGCTGAAGTTGACAAAAGACCTGGTTGGTGCAGGAGAAAAAACACAATTTGATGCAGATATCATGTCTAACTCTTTGCAGATCAGAAAACTTGATCAGAAGATATATGGCATAGATAAACAATTAAAGTTACTTCAGCTTTATATACGGGTCGAAAATGTACTTTAGTGACTATATGAACGAATGGCTCTACGGAAGTGAGGGGTACTACAAGGATTTTAAAGCCATCGGTAAAGCCGGAGACTTTTACACAGCGGTAAGTACAAGTGCCTTTTTCGGCGCCAGTATTGCTAACTATTTTTATACCTTGATACAGGAAGGCAAAGCAGATAGAAACGGCTGGCTGATAGAGGTGGGTGCCCACCAGGGATATTTGCTTTGTGATATGATCCAATGGCTTTATACTTGTGACCCGACATTGGTCACAACACTCAAGTTCGGTATTGTCGAACGTCAGCCTGAAGTACAGAAAAGACAGTTAGAGTACATTAAAGAGCGCTTCGGAGATGATATCCGGATCACACATTTTAATGATATTTCAGAAGTGGAAGTGGACTATGCCTTTGTGGCTGCTAATGAGATATTTGATGCTTTTCCCTGTGAATTACTGAAAGATGAAAAGGTTGCTTTTGTTGAGAACGATGAGATCATTTGGAAAGAAGCTTCCCCCGATATGCTGTTGTGGGCAGGCAAGCATTTACTGAAGCAGGGTGAGATCGCTGTCGGGTATGAGGATTTTGCCAAAAGTATGTCCAAAGGGATCCAAAAGTGTGACTTTGTCTCTTTTGATTATGGAGAGAAATATGTGCGTAATGATTTCTCTATACGTGTGTATAGAAGCCATGAAACTTTTCCGCTTTTTGATGAAGAACTCGTATTATCAGAATCATTCAAAAAAGATGATATTACTTATGATGTCAACTTTGGACATGTTTCTGAAGCTTTTACTGCCAATGGATTTCAAGAAATTCTGTATGAGACGCAGGCAAGGGCTTTGGTACGTTTCGGACTGATTGATATTTTAGAACAGTTTGCCAAACAGACTTCACAGGAAAACTACCTGAGAGAAGCCGACAGGATAAAGACACTTATCTCACCCACGATCATGGGTGATAAGTTTAAAATGCTGCATTTCAGTCAATAGACTAAAGGGCTTTGAGCATTTTACATTTTTTCAGTGCACCCGCATCTCCACCAAACATTTGGGCATATTTTTCAAATTTCTCCTGACCGATCATGGAGATGCACTCCTCATTCGTCATAGCTGCGACCGATGGGCTTTCTGCGGCAACCGTTGCTAATTTTTCTGGTTCTTTTGCAGTTTTTTTGCTGGTCTCAGGATACATGTACTCTGAAGAGAAATTTTCATCTTCAACTTCTTTTAGCTTAATGTTCTTTTTGGGTGGTTGTGGTGCATGGACTTTAGGTTTAGGTTTAGGTTTTACAATAGGTGCAGGCTGTATAGCAGGTTGTTGTTGACAGCCCACCATCATGAGAGCTGTACCAAGAATCGGGATTAAGAATTTCATATATGTCTCCTGAGAATTTATTGAGTAATTGCGACAACGGCAATGGCAAATCCACCATCATGGCTGATAGAGAGAGAAGCATCTTTGATCTTGTGCCGTTTTTGGGCATCTTTTGTCAATACAAAGTTTGGCGCACCTCTGTGATCTTTGGCGATAATGATATCATGAAATGCAAGTTCTGCACCTATGCCGCAGCCTAAAGCTTTGGCAATGGCTTCTTTTGCAGCCCAGAAGCCTGCAATTGATTCTAATTTCTTTGCAAGCTCGATCTCATTTTGATTTAAAAACTTTGTTTTAAATTTGTCACCGAATTTTTCCAATGAATTTTTGATCCGTTGGATGAGTATAATGTCTGTCCCAATTTTCATAAATGAAGTGTAGCATAAATAGCATAAGTATTTCTCTGAAAAGTGACAGATAAAGTAATAAAGTTATTTAAAAAGTTTTTTCATTTTAGAAAAAAATATTCCGGCAATGCCTTTTGGTTTTGCAAGATCTTCTATGAATTGATTGTAACTCATCCGCTTCTCTTCGAGGAAAGCTTCAAGGTACCTAATAGATTCATCCATACTGTGTTTCTCTTCTATTTCAAGTATTGTGGCATAAAGTGGTTCAATGACTTTGATAATATTTTTTGGAGTCGCTTGTCTGAATGCGATAAAATTGCGTATTTTACCTTCCCTGTCTCTTTGAATATCAAAATCTGTTGTTACCCAGTAGTGGTTACCGCTTTTTGAGAGGTTTTTTACGACAGCCATGATATTTTTGCCATTCCTAATACTCTCCCACATAAGATAAAAAATTGCTTTAGGCATATCCGGATGTCTTAAAATATTATGTGGTGTTCCTATGAGTTCGCTCTCTTTATATCCTGATATTTCTACAAACTTGCTATTCCCATAGCTGATAACACCTTTAGCATCTGTTTTACTGACGAGCATATCTTTGGGATTGAGTTTAAGTTCTTTTCCTGTTGGGTGAGGATGGATCATTGACATTTCTTTCCTTTGGATAATAGATTCAGTCTACTAAATCATTGCGGTAGTGATGAAAAAAATTAGGTGATCTGTAGAACTATACTATGAAAGTATAGTATATAATTATCTGTTAAATATCATATTATTTCAAATAATTAAAATAATGGTACATTATATAAAAAGATTCTACTGGTATGTTAGTCTGTAACCCAGGGTATAACTGTTTTCGATCAAATGTCTAGGAGAAGAAAAGTAATGCATCATCTTTTTGTTAAAGCGGTAAATAAGTTGAATGAGCTTATTGTTATGAGAATGGTCAGGTATTTCATCATGCCATATGTGAATGATCAGTTCATCATGGGAAACATATGTTCCTAAATTATATGTTAAAAGCTGCAGTAGGAGACGTTCTTTTTTTGTGATTCTCAACTCTTGTCCATTATAGATCAGGTTGAAATGGGCTCTGTCCCATATCAGATCTTCTCTCAGATAGATGATCTCTTTTGTATGTATTTGTCTAATTAGTTTGACGATAGTCTCTTTAAGCAGGCTTTCATCAATGGGTTTTAAAAGATATGCTTCAAGTTTCAAACCTACGGCATACAGGAGTTTTTCCCTGTCAGAATGGGCACTCAACATGATGATAGGTATATGATGATCATCTTTACGTATTGTTTTTGCCAGATCCAGCCCGTTAAGAAGCGGCATGCTAATATCCAAAAGGAGGATGTCAGGCTCTTTTTCATAGTACAGCGTTAATGCCTCTTTACCGTTTTTCGCCAGATAGATATCACTGAAATACTCTTGAAGGATAAATGCACAATTTCCTCTGCTCTCTTGATTATCTTCTGCATAGAGAAGTGTGGGTTTAATCATTGTTTGCTCCTGAATCTATAGAGAGTGTGATTTTAGCATAATTGGCCATATAAAAATAGATAACATACATTATAGTATTGAATTATCTGTGAAATATCATATTTTAAATTTCTTTTGTTTTACATCCACTCTACCACTTTAGAAACTTCATCGGCTATAAAACATTTGATCTTGGTATTTTCTATCGGTTTATTTGGTATGACGGCCTTGGTAAACCCCTGTGTTTCTGTCTCTTTAAGTCTTTGCGTAAGTCCGGAAACTTCCCGTATTTCGCCTGTGAGGCTGACTTCTCCCATGAAGAGTGTTTCAGCACTGAGTTCTCTGTCTCTGTAAGAACTCAGGATCGCAGCAATGATTGCAAGGTCGGCTGAGGGTTCAGAGACTTTTATGCCTCCTGAAATATTGATGAAAACATCATATGTTCCCAGAGGAAGGTCAAGCTTCTTCTCCAGAAGAGCCAAGAGCATACCCAGTCTGTTATTGTCAAATCCGGTGGAAGAGCGTTTGGCATGGCCGTAAGCCTCAGAGACCAGTGCCTGTACTTCAACAATGATGGGGCGGCTGCCCTCCATAATGACCGTCAGTGCAGAACCGGACTGCAGTTTCTCTTTATTGAAAAATTTGCCTGCCATGGATTTGGCATCGTTCAGTCCCTCTTTGTTCATTTCAAAAATACCTACTTCATTGGTGGATCCAAAACGGTTTTTAAAGCCTCTGAGGAGACGCAGTTCTGAGTTTGTATCCCCCTCAAAGTAGAGTACAGTATCGACCATATGTTCCAAGACTCTCGGTCCTGCAATGGACCCGTCTTTGGTAATGTGCCCGATGATGAAAATAGGGATATGTTTGCTTTTTGCGATGCGCATGAGTTCAAAAGTAATTGTGCGTACCTGAGTCACGGAACCTGGTGCAGAAGGAGTCTCTTCGGAGTAGAGTGTCTGGATGGAATCTATGACAATGAAGGCATAAGGTTCGTTTAGGATCTCGTTGACAACAGTACTCAGATTGATCTCGGACAGTAGATAAAGATTATCATGATTGGCGTCCAGTCTGTTGGCACGCAGTTTGATCTGTCCTGCAGATTCTTCCCCTGAGACATAGAGTACTTTTTTTTCTTGTTTTGCAAGATTCCCTGCGATCTTAAGAAGCAGTGTAGATTTACCGATACCGGGACTTCCTCCTATCAGGGTAAGAGAACCCGGGACTATCCCTCCTCCAAGCACCAGGTCAAGTTCTTTACTTCCGGAAGTAAAACGGGTGATATTGTCTTCATTGACTTCAGTGATAGGCATGGCTTTTCGTAAAGCTCCGACGGAAGAAGCGGAAGAGGAAGTTTCTTTAAGGAATTTGATCTGATCTGTAGTGAGTTCAACCATACTCTCCCACTCATTGCAGGAAGTACATTTTCCCATCCATCTTGGAGACTGGAATCCACATGCCTGACACTCAAACAGGGTTTTTTTCTTTGCCATATTTTCTTCTTTTTCAGTTAGTAAAAGAAGTATAAGATTTTTTACGGAATTTGGAATGAAATATGTCAAATTGACATATTTTTATAGAGAAGAGATCAATACTGTAGGAAAGAAAGTTCTTTCATTTTAGTATAGTTAATGATCTTTTTGACGCTTGGACTGTATATATTGGATTTTATCTTGACTTCTGAAGTGTGATCTGTGAGTGGTATGACCGAGATATTGATAGTATGCTCAGGTGTATGAACAGTGATCGTTTTTTTCCCTTTCTCTCCCTGTTTGATATTGCCCAGTTTTTGATCAATGACAGAATGAACCAGGACTTCAAATGCAATGGCTTTGTCCATCAGTAAGATAAAAGTCTTGTCAAGAGGACCATTTTCAGATTCATGTATCATGGTACTTTCTGGGTTGTTTTTTATAGTATGTGCAAAGCGTGCTTTTCTCATGAAAAGTAAGATGGCTGCCATAAAAAATGAAAAGACAACAGCAGTGATAAACCCACTGAGTGTACCCAGTTTCAGTGCTTTACTTAAATCATAATCCATCATAAAATATCCTGTGGACAGTGATATGAAGAGTGCACTGATCGGTACACCCAGGGATAAAAACAAATTAAAAAAAGCGCGCATTATCTTGTCCTTATATAAAGATCTCATCCAGGATTGTATTGACATATTCATTTGCTTTAAAACGAATAAGGTCTTTTGGTTGCTCTCCCGTACCAATGTAAAAGATGGGCATTTGGAGTTCATCGGCAATACTGAGTACCGAACCACCTTTTGCTGTTCCGTCGAGTTTTGTGATTATTATACCATCAATACCGATCATTTCATCAAATGCTTTTGCCTGATTGATGGAAGAAGATCCCTGTGTCCCATCGAGTACCAGCATTTTTCTGTTGGGTGCGGTATCGAGTGCTTTATGGGCAACGCGTATCATCTTTTTAAGTTCTTCACTTAAATTGGTCTGTGTATGCAGTCTTCCTGCCGTATCAATGATGACATTGTCCAAACCTTTGGCTTTTGCTGATTCAATGGTGTCGTAGACAACTGCGGAAGGATCGTGACCCTGTTTCGTGGCTACGATAGGCAGATCCAGTTTGGCAGCCCATCTTGAAAGTTGTTCAATGGCAGCAGCACGAAAAGTGTCTCCTGCGCCCAGGATGACTTTTTTCCCTTCCTGCTGATAGCGGTAGGCAAGTTTGGAGATGGTTGTGGTCTTTCCTGCACCGTTCACACCAATGATCATTTCAACAAAAGGTTTTGCATCACTCTCTTTCCAGTCTGCTGTATATTGGAAGACGGAGATCATGGAGTTGAAAGCCTGTATCCTGTTGATCTCATCGGGCAGGGCTTCCAGAAGTCTTTCTACCAATTCATAGTTGACGTCTGCTTCAAGAAGAATGTCTTCAAACTCTTCTTTTGATATGGATTTTTTCCTGGTTTCAACGACCTCTTTGATCGCCTCATTGGTCTTACCTAAAACTTTTTTAAACAGATTGAACATTATTTTTTATTCCTTATGTATTGCTTCTTTGATATCGTGTTCCAACATTTCAACAGGAACTGCACCTTCATAATGGGAATAATAATTCCCATTTTTAAAAAGGATGGTGAGAGGGATCGGAAAATCCTCACCCAATTGTAATCGTTTGGCAGCCAGTTTCCCCAAGGCATCATTGTCTTTGGAATTAGATATAAAATAGTTGACCCCGTATTTTTCTATAAATGTTTTCAATGTCTTTTTGTCGGGGCTGTCATTGACCAGGATACCGGCGATGAAAAGCGTATCGTCATATTTTTTCTTTAGATCAGCCAGGTAAGGTACTTCACTTTTACAGGGAGGACACCAGGTTGCAAAGAAATTTAAAAGAATGAGCTTTTTCTTAACATGACTGATCTCAATATGTTTATTCACGATAGAGATAGAATAGTTACTGTCATTGAGATCATTTAAAGCAAAGGTATACTTTTTCATATATTCTGCTTTTTCGATCTTTGGTACTTCTTCTATTACAATCTTTTTGATAGGTGAATCTGTTTTTTTATCTTCACAGCCTGTAGAACAGAGTAAAATGGCAGTTAAAAACAGGATATTGATTTTTTTCACACGATTCCTTAAGGCTTACGATATAATTATAGGGTTATTGAAAGATGATTATACCAAAAGAGCACTAAATGGAAGTTATGCAAAAAAAGATGACTAAAAAAGAGTTTCGGGAATATTGTCTGCGACGTTTACGAAAAGTAAGTGCTGTAGGCAGATATAAAAAAGATAAAACAGTATTGCATGCGTTGTATGCCATAATCCGGCATGACAATGCCAGAAAGATCATGCTTTATCTTCCTTTGGGAACAGAAGTCGATCTTTATCCTCTTATCAAACAACTGAGAAGAGAAAAAAGAGCACTGTATGTACCCTTTATGGAAGGTAAAAGTTTTAGATTGGTAAAATATAGATACCCACTGGAAATAAAACGTTTTGGGATCAAAGAACCGAAAAACTCAAAACAATATAGAACTAAAAAATTAGATATAGCTATTGTACCGATTGTGGGAATGGATGTTACACACAGACGTGTAGGATTCGGAAAAGGTATGTACGATAGATTTTTTGAAAAAGAGATTAAAAATATAAATAAGATAGTATTTGTGGCACGTGAACTGTGTTATAGTAAAGAGAAAATTACGGATCATTATGATATTGAAGCAGATGTGGTCATAGTGCCATAAAAATCATTGTATTTTTTGACTTTTTCTTTAATAAAGGAATAAGTAATGTTAGGAATAATAGGAGTTTCCGGTTTGACCGGAGCAATCATAGGATCGGGTATCTGTTACCTATGGCTTAAAAACAGCCGTCAAAGAGAGTTTTCTCATCTGGAGCTGGAAGCCAAAGCCAAAGCAAAAGCCATTGCAAATGAAGCGGAACTTTTACTTCAGGAAGCCCAGGTGAAGATCAAAAGAAATGAGCTCGAACAGGAGAGTGAATTTCAAAAACGTGTGGCACAGGTAGAAGAACGTAACCGTGCTCTGATTCTTCAGACCAAAGAGTTACAGAAAGAAGAGAAAAAAATGTCCATTTTGGAAAAACAGATGCTTCAGAAAGAAGCAAACCTGGAAAGGCTGGAAATCCAGAAACGCGAAGAGATCGACAAAACCATTTTAAAAATGCAAAATGTGGCTTCTATGACGAAAGAGGAAGCTAAAAATTATATTTTGGAAAAAGTTGAAGAGCAGAGCAGAGCAGATGTTGCCACCATCGTACGTAAATATGAACAGCAGGCAAAAGAAGAAGGACAGAAGAAAGCGAATTATATTCTTTCCCAGGCTACGACACGGTATGCAGGAGATTTTGCGGGTGAAAGGCTGATCAATCTCATTACCTTGCCGAGTGATGAGCATAAAGGCCGGATCATCGGTAAAGAGGGTAGAAATATCAAATCCCTTGAAATGCTTTTGGGTGTGGATATCGTGATCGATGAAACACCGGGTGTGATCCTGGTAAGTTCTTTTAATCTCTATCGGAGAGCGATTGCGACAAAAGTGATCGAAATACTGGTTGAAGACGGGCGTATCCATCCCGGCCGTATAGAAGAGGTTCATGACAAGGTACAGGCAGAGTTCGAAGAGAAAACCTATGAAGAGGGTGAGAATATTCTGATCGATCTGGGGCTTTTCCCTATGCATGAAGAGCTTGTAAGGCTGCTTGGCAGGATGAAGTACCGGGCAAGTTACGGACAAAATGCTTTGGCACATACGCTTGAGGTTGCACGGTTGGCCAAAGTGATGGCCGCAGAAATGGGTGGAGATGAAAAGCTGGCTTTGCGTGCAGGGCTTCTGCATGACATAGGGAAGGCTTTAACCCAGGATATGGGTGGTTCTCATGTGGAGATCGGTGCGGAGATATGCCGCAGACATAATGAACACCCTACCGTCATCAATGCCATTTATGCCCATCATGGGCATGAAGAACCTGACTCTGTAGAAAGTGCGGCTGTCTGTGCTGCAGATACATTGAGCGCGGCCAGACCCGGTGCGCGACGTGAAGTGCTGGAGAGTTTTACCAAACGTGTCAAAGAGATCGAGAACATCGCTACTTCCAAGAGTCATGTCCTTCAAGCCTATGCTATTAATGCAGGTCGTGAGATACGTGTCTTTGTGAATGCCCGAAAGATGGGTGACAACGAAGCTGTACTTCTAAGTAAAGAGATCGCCAAAGAGATAGAGGAGAAAGTGCAGTATCCGGGTGACATTAAAGTCAATGTCATTCGGGAAACAAGAGCAACATCTTTTGCAAAATAAAGGTATCTAACGCAAAGTAAATAGAAAAAGAGGTATAATACGCGCAAATATTATAGTATTAGGTAGAAATTTACAGGGATAGAAGGATAGATGTATGGATAGATGTGATGAGATTATAGCCAATGTAAAAATGGAAGAGTGTTATGCCGGATTAAGTCTGGTGTATGTGAATAATCCTGGTGTAAGAGACGAGATTGAAGCGGCTGTGAGCAAAGTGAAAAAGAAGACCGGACTTAAGCCTGAATGTTTTGATAATTCAAAAGAACATACAGAAGAAAAACAGTCTGTATATATTGAATTTTCGGATGAAGTACAGAGAGACAGTGGTGCATTTTTTGAATTGCTGCTTAAAGAGTTGCATATTGACAAATGTGCAAATGATGTAATAGATCATAAATAAAAGGAAAGAATCAATGATTAAAAAATTTATTATCGGGTTAATGTTATTGGGCGGGTTGAACCTTGCTGCAGCAGATACAAAAGCACCTATTGTTGTACTGGAAACGAATGTCGGGAAAATCGAGCTTAAGCTTTACCCTAAAGTAGCACCGCTTGCTGTACAGAACTTTACCACGCATGTAAAGAACGGCTATTACAATGGACTCATTTTCCACAGGATCATTAAGGATTTTATGATCCAGGGGGGTGATCCTAGCGGTAACGGTACAGGCGGTAAATCTATTTGGGGTAAACCGTTTAAAGATGAGTTTGCTGCCAATGTGGTATTTGACAGACCTTACCTTTTGGCGATGGCGAATTCCGGTCCGAAAACAAACGGAAGCCAGTTCTTCATCACCCTTGCTCCCACACCTTGGTTAAATGGTAAACATACGATCTTTGGTGAAGTTATCAAAGGGAAAGACGTTGTCCGTAAAATGGAAAAAGTTTCCGTAGATCCAAGAAGTAACAAACCTATGTTCGATCAAAAGATCAAAAGAGCGTATATCAAAAAATAGATGAATCTTGACACACTAAGGCAAGAACGTCGAAAATGGCTTACTTGGAAAAATATCAAACCCTATCAGGAAGCCATTGCGGCTCTACCAGAATATACCAATGTTAAAGTGGCACTTGGTGACAGGGTTGAAATTCAAATAGCAGATCTGTCTTCTGAAGATTTAGAACAGATCAAACAGACAGCACTGTTGATGAAGCCATGGCGAAAAGGCCCCTTTCAATTCAATACTATTTTCATTGACTCTGAGTGGCAAAGTCAGATCAAATACAATCTCCTTGAACCGCATTTCAATTTAAAAGATAAAATTGTCGGGGATATTGGGTGTAATAACGGCTATTATCTTTTTCGTATGTTGTCACAGCAACCTAAAAAACTAATAGGTTTTGACCCCTCTGCCATTTACTATTCCCAATTCCAGTTTGTTGATCACTTTATAAAGTCAGGGATCGTGTATGAACTTTTAGGTGTAGAACATGTTGAATTATATGAACATAAGTTCGATACTCTGTTTTGTTTGGGTGTACTGTATCACCGTTCTGATCCGGTTGCTATGCTGAAATCACTCTTTAAAGGTTTGAATAAAGGCGGAGAACTCATTCTTGATACCTTTATGATAGATGGTGAAGAAGAGATCTGTCTTACGCCTAAAGACCGGTATTCAAAGATCCCCAATATCTATTTCGTACCAACAGTGAATGCATTGAAGAACTGGTGTTACCGAGCAGGCTTCGAATCTGTGGAAGTGCTTGAGATCATGAAAACAGAGTTGAATGAGCAGAGAAAAACAGAATGGATAGACACGCAGAGTCTTGAGGATTTCCTGGATCCTGATGATCCGACAAAGACGATAGAAGGCTATCCTGCGCCTAAAAGAGTCTACCTGAAAGCTATCAGGTCATCATAAAAACGTACCATATCACAAAAATATTAAACTTACTTTTATTTTTAAATAAGGTACATTTCGCTATAAATACGCTAATAAAAGATAAAAGCAGACAAAATTTAAGTTTTTGTTTACTTTTTGTACATGATTGGATACCTTTAACAGAATGAGAATACTAACAGTTGGGTTCAGCGATGAATACGTCAAAGAACTCGAAAAAGAATTAGATAAATATTTTATTTGTATTGTTGATAATGCAAAAGATATGTATGATGCAACGAATTTTACGGATTTCAGACATTATGAATTGGTGATCATTGTTGATGAAGGTGTGAAGTTTTCACTGGAACGTTATGTGAACGAAGTGAAAAAGAAAAAAAGTGAGACCAAGATCATGATCTTGACTGAAAATATGTTTCAACAGGAATCTTTTTTCAATCTGGGTGTAGATGATGTGATCTATGATCATTGTGACCAGCCGGATCTTATTGCAGCAAGAGTGCTTGCCAATATGAGACATTTATTTGGTACAACGGTAGATATTGGAAAGTTGGTGATTGATATTGCGAACAAGAAGATCGAATATGATGAAAAGATCGTATCGTTGAATGGTAAGACTTTTGATATCTTGGCGTATCTTGCACTTCGTAAGCAGAGGGTATTTTCAAAAGATGAGATCATCAATGCGCTTTGGGAAGAGCCGGAGTATGTTTCTGACAATACGGTTGAGGTTGCGATCAATCAGATACGTAAGCGTTTGAAGAGTATTCTTGGATTCCAGGTGATCCATACTGTACGTAGACGTGGGTATAAATTCTCGTATTAAATTTTCTAAAAAACCATAGAACACGTGCTCGCGTAGGGTGTTGTCTCCCGACAACACCAAAAACTATAATGGAAAAAATACCAAATATACAAAAAATATATTCATTGGTGTTGTGAGGGCACAACACCCTACAGCGATTACAATGTACTTTTAACTTGATCTATCCAAAAAGGTATGACCTTCTGTTCAGCTTTGAGTGTTGTACTCAAACCATGTCCCGGGTAGATTGTATAGTCTCCCTCTATGGTCAAGGCTTTCTCCAGAC
>JAMONL010000003.1 GCA_027065815.1 Sulfurovum sp. | reverse complement strand
CCAAGTTACCTGCAGGGGCTAAAAGTTCTACTCTATTTTGCATTGTCATCCGTTTTTTACAACCATATAAGGCATTATTTTGGCTCTTATTTTATCCAAATTCTTGTAATAAACAGTTTTATGCCTTTGTTAGCTATCTAAATACCGATCTTTATGATAGATGATGCTACCTTTTCTCTTTTTAAATTAGTTACCTCTGAAGCTTTTAAATGCTTCCACTAACTTCTCAAACTTCTCTTTTTTAGCCAATTCCCAAGGGCATTTACACTGTATGGTATACTTCTATCTATGAAAACAACACGAATAGACCTGCACAACCATACCACACGATGTAACCATGCAGAAGGCAGCATCAATGAATATATAGAAAGAGCCATAGAGCTCGGCATAGACATTTACGGTTTTTCCGAACATGCGCCCATGGATTTTGATGAGAAATATAGACTTCCCTTTTGCGATATGGATGCTTATGTCAAAGATGTCTTAGATGCCAAAGCACGTTACACAAATGAGATAGATATTTTGCTGGGCTACGAAGTGGATTATCTGCCTGGACATATGGATGAGCGTGTTTTAAATGCAAAGGTGGATTACCTCATAGGTTCTGTCCACTTCATAGACAAATGGAGTTTTGACAACCCTGAATTCATCGGTGGGTGGAAAACAAAAGATATCGATGAGATATGGAAAGCCTATTTTGAAGCCACAGAAGCGATGGTCAAAATGGGAAAATTCGATATTGTAGGACATTTGGATCTCATTAAAGTCTTTAAATATATGCCAAAACAGGATATCCGGCTTTTGGCAAAAGATGTACTCAAAGCGATCAAAGATTCCAATATGGTACTGGAGCTCAATGCCGCAGGTCTTAGAAAACCGGTCAAGGAGATCTACCCTTCCCGTCAATTACTCGAAGAAGCCTATGCTTTGGATATACCTATCACCTTCTCTTCCGATGCGCATGCTGTTGATCAGGTCGGCTTCGGATATGAACAGACCTCCATACTTGCAAAAGAGGTCGGATATACAAAAGCTGTTACTTTTAAAGGACGAGATAGGGAATTGGTTACTTTTTAGGCAAATCCTGTGAAATAATTTAGAATATAATGGTTATAATTTATGGATAAAAATTAATTTAGGAGCGTTACACATGGGTAAATTTGTTAACAATTTAGCAGAGTTCAATAAATACTGCGAAGAGAATGAAGTAGAATTCGTAGATTTTAGATTTACAGATATTAAAGGTGCTTGGCACCATATTTCATACAGAGCATCTGCTGTAGGTAACGATATGTTGGAGGCCGGTGTCCCATTTGACGGTTCTTCAATTGAAGCTTGGCAGCCGATCAATGAATCAGATATGCTTCTTAAACCGGATATTGAAACTGCCTTTATGGATCCGTTCACAGCGGACAGTACAGTCATTGTCATCTGTGATGTCTATGATATTTATAAAAATGAAGCGTATGCGAAATGTCCAAGATCTATTGCTAAAAAAGCATTAAAAGCATTGGATGATGCCGGTATTGCAGATGCTGCATACTTTGGTCCTGAAAACGAATTCTTCATTTTTGACGATGTAAAAATTGTTGATCATGACAACCACCAGTCATTCAAGGTAGAAACAGATGAAGGTCACTGGGCAGACGCTGCTGACTATGAAGATGTAGGAAACATGGGTCACAGACCTAGAATCAAAGGGGGTTACTTCCCGGTAATGCCTACAGACCCGGCAGTAGACTTAAGAGCTGAAATGATGTTGCTTCTTGAAGAAGTAGGTCTTGAAGTAATGCTTGGTCACCACGAAGTTGCTCAGGGTCAGCATGAGATCGGAATTGTCTTCTCTGACATCATCACAGCAGCAGATAACGTACAGAAGTACAAGTATGTTGTAAAAATGGTTGCACACCTTAACGGTAAAACAGCAACATTCATGCCAAAGCCTATCTATAACGATAACGGGAACGGTATGCACGTACACCAGTCACTCTGGAAAGACGGTACAAACCTGTTCTACGAAAAAGGTGCTTATGCAAACCTTTCAAAAACAGCGCTTGACTACCTTTCAGGTATTTTCCAACATAAAGAAGCAGTTGCTGCATTTACAAACCCAAGTACGAACTCTTATAAGAGACTTCTTCCAGGTTTTGAAGCGCCAAGAATTCTTACTTACTCTAGCCAAAACCGTTCTGCTGCATGTCGTATCCCTTACGGTGCAGGTGAAAAAGCTGTTAGAATTGAGACTAGATTCCCTGACTCAACAGCTTGTCCTTACCTTGCATTTTCAGTATTGATGATCGCTGGTCTTGACGGTATCAAACAAGGTGGTTACCCACTTGTTGGTCCAGTGAACGAAGATCTTTTCGAAATTTCAAGAAAAGAGCTTGCTGAGCGTGGTATTCCTGAACTTGCAAGTACATTTAGAGATTCATTGGAAGGTCTTGAAAAAGACCATGACTTCCTAGCACCGATCATGGATCATGACTATGTTATGGAATATTCTCAATATATGTTTGACAGACACGTCTACCCTGTAGAAGGTCGTCCAACAGCATTTGAGTATATTGCTACTTACTCTTGCTAAAACCTCTTCCCGAACTTTGGTTCGGGAATCCCTTTTCTTCTTCTAACCTTCATCTATATAACCTTTGTTAAGTCATTTCTTTACCCCTCTTGATATAATACTGTTTCAAAGGATAAAATAATGAAAAAAACAAGTTTATTTATCGTATCAACCTTTCTGCTTCTGGGCTGCGGTTCCATAGATGATGCTATTAATGATACTGTGAATGAAGTCGTCAGTGGCGATGTCACAGAAGAGACGATCAAAGAAAAAGATATCGTCGTTGTGATCAACAATGTAAGTCTTGCAGGTTGTGCACTCCTCAAGCAAGGTATAGAACTTGATAATACTTATAAAAATGTCGACACATTGGTCACAGAGATGGGTGTAAACTGTGCTACCTATGATAAAATAGCCGGTCTTCCCGAAGAAGTCGGAACGGTTTGTACAGAAGAAGATATTGCAGATTGGTTAGCACGTGCAGATTATACTGCTATGCCTGATCTGGACTCTGTAGAAGGTGACAAAGCCTGTGTCATCGGCGCTGATCTTTAACGCTTATAGAGCTATAGACACAATAATACTTCGGTGTTGTCTCCCGGCAACACCGATCCCACAGTAAATCAATTCGTAAACAACTTCTTCTCTTCCTCTTTTTTAAAGAATGTAAAATAGGTCCATAACACGGTTCCATATACAAAGATAGAGAGAACGACCACTCCAATGGTCACTGCTTCAAACAACGCTTTATATTCATAGCTGGCAGGGATCATATGTACCAGGATAATGGAGAGTGCCCCTTTCATTCCTGAAAATGTTAAAATGAACCATCCCTCAAGCCCTACAGGTTTAATAGAATCAATTGTTTTACCAAAAAAGGCAAATTTTGCCATGGAGAGGGCACGTATCAGTGTTGTCACAAAAAACATAATGAGTATCTCATTTCGGTAATTCCAAAGCTTTTCAAAGTCGACCATCTCTGCCAGAACAAAAAAGATCATGACTGCTGCAATATACCCGAACTCTTTTGCCATTTCATAAATGTATTCCAGTCTTTCATTGGTTGTGGCACAAATACTTTGCAGTCTCATTTTGCTTAAAAAACTTTTTTTCAAAGGCTTTTCCGTACTGCATGAGGCTTCTATATCCATATCGATCCATGCTTTGGTAGCAATGATCGCTACGATCAGTGTCAAAATCCCAGAGACATGGAGTTCTTCTGCCAGCACATACGCAGCATACCCCTCAATAATGAAAGTAAAGAGCTCTCCTCTTTTATCGGAAAAAAGTTTCATCAGCATGTAGAACACATAACCGATGACCAATCCAATACCAATGCTTACAGCAAAAACACGTAGCGCATCCATCGCTGCGGCACCTGCATCGATCTCTCCCGACATCATCCATGGCAGACCAATAAAGAAAAAAGCAATGACCGCAGTGGCGTCGTTCCCCAGAGATTCCCCTTCAATGAGTACTTTAATGTCATGACTAATACCTTTAAAACGGGAAAGAACTGATTGAACAGAAACAGCATCAGTTGCCATGTTAATGGCAAAGAGGGAAACGTAAGCCCCAAGTGTTAAACCTTCAAAAACATTGAAATGATGCAGACTTGCCCCTACTGTTATGGACAAAGCAACTGCTATCACCGCTAAGTAAAAGATACTCCAGGCATGTTTTTTGATATCTGACCAGTGCAGATGCAACGCATCTCCCATAAAAATAAGCGGGATACAGAAAAGGATGATCGTATCGAAATGTTCTGCCATATTGATGGGTACAGCAACCTTAACATAGGTGTAGATAAGATAAGATCCGATCAGCAAGAGAAATACTGAGGGTATTTTCATTTTATTGGCAAGGGCATCGGAAAATACCACTAAACTCAAGATCGTAATGATCATTATTTCTGGTGCAAAACTGTGCATTTATTTCCTTCTTGTTTTAAAACATGGTTCCACTGTCGTGGGAGACAGGGACGTCAGGGACATTTCTTCGTGGATGAAGAGGATCATCATCTTCCTGCTCTTGCATAGGCTCTT
>JAMONL010000002.1 GCA_027065815.1 Sulfurovum sp. | reverse complement strand
TATATTGTTTTAATACTGCTTTAGGTACAACAAGAGAAGGAAGTCCTGATGCACCTGGAGTGATTTCATACTTGCCATACTGTATCAATAGCCCTTCATTCGTAATGGCAAAGTAGCCCGGTTTCATAAAATTCAATAAGAGTTCAGATGTTTTAAAATAGGAAATGAATGCTTCACTTGCAAGTTCTTTAGCGACACGGTTTAAAACATAGAGTTCAAATGCATCATTCTTGCCAAAGAGATCTTTCCAGGTCACTTCCATACCGTATTCACGATCATAGACATAATATGAGATATTTTCATTGCCATGTGCCTCACCGGCACCATAAACATACTGAAATACTTCAAGGGTAACAATATTTTCTCCCAGATACTCAAGGTCTTCTCCGTAGCTATATTCACTGATATCCGTACCTGAAATTTTACATTCAGTCAGATTGGTATCTACCAAATACTCGGGATCTACAGTAGACATGGAGAGGGACTTACTTAAAATGTCTCCCAGCATAAAGTCAGGGTGTTTGATAAGCTTGAGTCTCTCCTGGGGTGTGATGTAGCTGTAGGCTTCACACGTTTTGCCATACTCTTCTTTTGTATCTATAAAACGTAGAGATTTTTGCATGGGGATATGGAGTTTGTTTGAGATTGTTTCTGTTTTTGCCGACACAAGAGTAGCAGAGAGGAACAGTGTACCGATACAGATAAGTAGTAACTTTTTCATTTGCCGGCTCCTTTGCTCTTTGTGTTATTTGTGTGAATAGATAATATCATAGCAGAAAAAAAGAAATATTTATTTAACACGGGCGGACGGAGTGTCCACCCTGTAGTTGGGTTTTTCGTCAGTATTTCTATTGCGCCAGCTTAATATCATTCAATTCCCAGCTGCCGTCAAAGACTTGCTTTGTAGGCCCATAAAATCTAAAGAGCAGGAAGAACTTACGTTCCTCAATAGTAGGAAGCCAGTTGGACTCTTTACCCTTAGGTGCTTTAGGACCAAAGTAGATCGTGATGCTTCCGTCTTTGTTTTTTTTGAGATCTTTTTGATTGGAGTCAATACTGCTTTTAGCGATATCTCTCTGATAAGAAGCCGTTGTCAAGTCATAGGTGGTCACAGCCCAGAAATCTTTGACAGGAACATTGGCAGGAATAACCAATTCATAGTTTTTACTTCCGTCCAGCCACTTGCCGTCTGCAGTTTCAGCTGCACCGATATAGAATGTTGCCGAACCATAATTTTTCACACTGCTGATAATGGCATAGTATACAGGCCCTCTTGCAACATAATTAAAATAGTTAGGAAACTCATAGGTAAAGTCTGTTTCAATGACACCCGGAGGTACAAGTTTATTCCATTTTTTACCCTTATACATCACTGGGTTCAAATAGCGATGATACTCTTCGATCATATACTCAAGTGCTTGCGGTGCAGCTTTGGCATAGATCTCCTTCATCTCGTCGCTTGGGTTAAAAGGCACCCCTTTTTTGATCCCGATCTGTGCGAGCATTCCCATCATCGCAAGGTTTTGATCTTCTATTTTTTCTTCCTGGATCATCTCATCAAGTTTTTTATAGGTAGAGGCATCAATAGGCGGTGTACCTTCGATGATCTTTCCGTAGACATCCACATATCTGTTTGGCGTAGGAGAAGCAGCTTCACTTAAAGGATAGACTTTGATCTTTTTTGCAAAGGCTGCAGCTTTGGCAAGGTTCTCAGGAGAGTCATCGGCAATAATAGGTCTAAGGATCACGATACCATTGTTGGTACGTTGCTTATACGTATAGGCATTGGGTAGGAGCGGTCCCTGATAATCTTCAGGTACAAGTACATATTTGGCACCATTCCCTTTGTCACGACCCGCAGCACCTACATCGTCGATGGGTCTCTCCCATGCATCCATGATCGTCCCGAAAATACCGACATCCTTGGTAGATGGCGGGATCTCAATGACCACTGGACCCTTTTCTATATTGTAGAAAAAGGTGATGTATGGCGTTGTGTTATTGGGCGTAGCAACCTGAAATTTCCAATCCTGTATTTTTGAGTTGTAGGCGATATCACCGGTTTTTACACCGATGGCTTCCATACCATCTCTAATGTGTTTAAAGTTGAGCATAGGCATAGCCCAGACGATGGCTTCAGTTGCACGGAACTCCAGCATTTTGTTATGCAGGCTTTGTTCTTGAGCTTGCATAACTGTGGAAAAAGTAAGTATCGATATACTTAAAATTAAAAGTTGTTTTAGTTTCAAATTATTTCCTTTTTATTTAACTAGTTCCGGATCACCAGGGAACCATGTTTTAGCAAACCAAGGTTCAAGTGGACCATACACACGGAATAACATGTTCCATCCTCTGTGAGGGATCGTCTGGATCCAGTTATTTTCGTGTCCTTTTGGAGGTTTAGGAGCAAAGTAGACATCTACCGAGCCATCTTTGTTCACTACAAGTCCCTCTTGGTTTGAGTCAAGTCCCGGGAAGCGTTGATCGGTCTGCAGCATAGAACGTGTTTGGTTATTGTAAAGTGTAAATGACCAGAAATCTTTCATTGGCACATTGGCTGGGATATTTACCTTATAGGTATTACTACCATCTAATGGATTCATATCTTTGTCAAGATACGCCACTGCATATTTGGAACCTTTAGCTCTAAAGTCTTTTGCCATAGCAGGTGTGATCCCTGTAGCATAGAAGTGAAATGCAGCTCTCGCATCGATGAGACTTACACCATCGATCTCAAACTTATAGCTGCCACCGACAAATGGGTTTGTCCATACTTTACTGTTTTTAGGGAAGAGTAAAAATCGCTCATCTCTAGGTCTTGAGATGAGGGTACGTACTGTTACTGAACCTACTTTTGCAGATTCTGTAAGTATCTTTTTCATACGGGCATCTGGTTTAAACTCTTTACCTTTCTCCATACCGATGGATGCAAAATATCCTAATATTTCAGGATCTTGGCCATAAGCTGGTTCTGTCTGCACAACTTCATTGATCTCATCAAAGATCGTAAAGTCCATGTTGTGGATGGTGTTGTTAAAGACACCCGAAGCATTTACAAAATTAAGTGCTGGTGGATTGTCTTTTTGAGAAAGAGGATAGGCTTTAAAGACTTTTTTTGTCAGATCGATCGCCGGTTTAGGACTGCCATCTTTCTGGAACCCTCTCCAGATCACCCAGTTTCCATATGTGTTCGTGTGTTTAACGATGTAACCTTCAGGGATCTTACCCTTATACCCCGGAGGAACGATAAGGAACTTTCCACCCTTATTTTTGTCATCACCAAGTCTACCAAAGTCAGCGACATACTTGAACCAGTGATCATCAATGATCCCGAGTACATCAGCTGGTGTCTCTAAAACATAAGGCTCATCATCTAACTGTAGCCACATAAGCATA
The DNA here is from genome assembly GCA_027065815.1 of Sulfurovum sp. Taxonomy (GTDB): domain Bacteria; phylum Campylobacterota; class Campylobacteria; order Campylobacterales; family Sulfurovaceae; genus Sulfurovum. The sequence continues at coordinate 1,322 of JAMONL010000002.1, read as the reverse complement.
TAAACACTTGTTGTATTGGGTGTAAGCCAAAGTGCTTTTGAATCCATAAGGTTTTCAAAAAGTACAATAGTTTTGTTAGGAGGTCCAAATGTTAGAAGACCTCTTCTAAAGGCTTCCATAGAAGCGATCTGAATACCGCTTAGAAACGAGGTAACACCGTGCTGAAAGTCCAGATAATCATAGACCTTCTGTGCTGTCTCAACAGTAGGTACTCCATCTTCTAAGTTTAATTCACCAATTTTAGTGTTCATATGGTTAGGGGTTAAAAGACCAGCGGGGATCTCTGTTGTCATCTTCATTTTGGGTGCTTTTGAGACATCTATCGCAAATGCACTGCTTGCACTTATGACACATGCGCTCATAAGCAGTAGTAGTTTTTTATTCATTGTTTTTCCTTCTTGTGTGTGTAGCTTGTTTGTCTCATGGTGAAACGTGAGTATTGTAACTTTGAAATGATATTTTCGCAGTATCTGAGACTATTGTAGTAGAATAAAAAAACTTTGTCTATCCTAAAAGCGAAAACCTGTAAAATTCTGCAATTTTTTGTATATTTTTTGAACTTTAATAGGATAAATTTTATACAGAATAGAGATTTTAATAAATCTCCTCCTGTCTTAGTACATAGTGAGATTTGTAGTCCCAGTTTTCTGTACTGCTTTTTGCCATCTCGTTGTAGTTTTGCTATTGCTTTTTAAGCACAACAGTCGGTTTAACTGGATTCCACTCCCCGGATTTAACCATATCGCTTGCACCATAGGTACGAACGATGTAGTTGTAGTCTCTATCTGTTGACGAGATGTTGTTCAGTGCATCTTTACCACAGTTAAAATGTACAGTGTAGGTACCATCGCTATTCTTTTTCATTTCGTTTAGTTTTTTTGTGCTTTTTTAACAATACGGGAAAGCATAATAGCATTGAAGCCATGGATGATCAGTTCGATGGAGATGAACATGCCTATGACCCAAAGCCCTGTTTGTGTCTAACCCATGTAGACAAGTACACCTAAAATAATATTGAGTGTACCGCCAAAGGCTACCCATGCCCAGGCAGGGGTTTGGTTTTTGATCTGGAACGCCATGATGATTCGCAGTATACCGATCATTGCCAGGAAAATAATAGCAAGGAAGAGTGTGAACCAAACAGCTGCCGCGACAGGGTTAACAATGGTTATTACCCCTGCAGCAATATAGAGAACGGCAAGACCCAGATTAAGAAGTTTTCCTTTCCAGTCAGGGGAGGAAAAAGATTCTACTATAAAAACAATATCGACTATAAGCATAAAAATCCCTAGTATAAGAATGGTTGTCATCGTCATCATGGT
>JAMONL010000001.1 GCA_027065815.1 Sulfurovum sp. | reverse complement strand
TCAGGAAGTTCATACTCCCCTACCCTTCTGTCAAGTATCAGTTGATAGGCAGATGCCTGGACAGCTGGAGGTGCCGTGTTGATCTCATCCAGGAAAAGAATCCCTTTTGAACCCTCTAAAGAAGGCAGAAAGCTGGGCTTTGCCCATACACCCTCTTTGGTCTCCGCATTAAAGAATGGGATCCCTTTTAGATCCGTAGGATCCAACAAGGAAAGACGCAGGTCAATAAACGCAAGATTTTTATCTTTAGCGATCTTTTTAACGATGGAAGATTTTCCGATCCCCGGTGCTCCCCAGATGAATACAGGTAGTTTACGATCGATCAGATGGCTGACGACTTTTGTAATATTGGATGCTTTCATTAAAACTGTACCGCCTTTTTATCATAATCCAACACTGTTTCATATTCATTTATAAATATTTTATTCTGTGCCAGATAATTTTGTAATCTTGTGTCAACTTTGAGAACATCCAACATTTCCATGGAGAGTGAAGCATTGGTAGCCAACCCTTTGTTGATCTCAAAATCATCTTTTTCAAAAAGTTTCTGAAGTATTTCGAACGGAAGTGCGTCATTGTATGCCAGAGAAGAGAGTATCTCTTTATGTTCTGAAAATTCACTGTAGAGGGTTTCGAGTATCGTCACCGGTGTCGCAGGGTTTCTCGCCAGATCCGCTAAAGTATCTTCTATTTTCATCGCATAGATCTTTTCCAGTATCTCCGGCTTGAGCGTAGCATTTTGGGAAAGATGTTTGAGTAAATGTCTGTTGTTCATAGCGACAAGTTTTTCAACAACTGCCTCATCCAGTGTATCGTTACCACCTATCAGAGAAAATAAAACCTCGTCCAGATCACTTTTTTCAAGTATTTCCAAACGTTGCATATTGATTTTTTGCCAAATAAGTAACAATTCGATCACGGCTGTACTTTTCTGCAGAAGTGTTTCAAAGATCAGATCATTGATGGTTTGATTACTCGCCAAGGCTTTTTGTACAGACTCATCTTCTTTTCTTAGAAACTTCTCCAGCATCTCTACAGGCACAGAGATATTGGAAGCCAAAGCGCTATCTACCTTTCTGTCCCTTAATGAAATAAGCTTTTCTATGACTTCATTATCAATGTTCCCATTACGTGCAATGGTTTCCCTAAGCATAACCTTCTCTTTTCCACGTACTAAAAATTCAAAGTTTGGAAAGCCGATAAGCGCCAATAGCAATTTAGGATCTTCAGCCTCTGTTGCCAGTCGACGTAAAGTCAAATAGGAGTAGAGAAGATCCTGTTCGTTTGGTTTTATCTCAATATATCGGGAAAGTGTGTACATTATGATATCTCTGTCATCCCTGCTGTCTTCCTCTTCATCATCCCACGCATACATACGGAGCAACTTCACAAAAAGAGCATCTGAAATATTGTCATTCCCAAGCAGTCTAAAGATACGCTCCTGATCATTGGTCAGTTTAATGCCCATTAAGAGTTCATTATCATTGATCTCTGCAGAGAGCATCTGTTCAAATTCTGTCAAGTTAAAAAGAGGAATTTTTTGATCATAGGCATCATTGGAGATGTCTTCTTCAACAGGATTGAGTCTGTGGTATTCTATAACACCCACAACCCCTTCTTCCAAATATTTGGTCGTTGTTATCTTGTATTTCTTCAAAAAACGCTCTATCTCTTTTGCAGTAAAGATCCCTTCTTTCCCAAGAAAGAGCAGTTTTAACCCTTCCGAGGTTTCCAAGAGCTGTTTAAGTGTCGTTTTTTCTTTCATCATAAAACAAGTATAGCATAGAGGGTTTTAAATAAGAGTTAAATAGTCTTATTAAGGTGCAGAATACAATATCTCACTTAAGATAAGACTCCTAAGAGTCTCTTCTGTTCTAATATTTTTCCAAAGGATTATATTTGATCGTTGCAGGTTCAGAGAAGTTTGGAACATCATCATAAGTGAACACGGCATAATGCTTCTCTTTGTCGAATGAGGCAAAATTGTCATAAGTCCAGGTATCTTTACCGCCATAGATCTTCACACCGTCCATAAAGTGTTTTGGTGTGTGGAAAGTATTTCGTACCACATAATAGCCGTTCAACGCATCATCGTCAATGCCATCCCAACTCAGTTTGATCATCTTATTCTCTTTTTTGATCGTAAGGTTATCAACAGGAGGCAGTGCTGTACGTCTTTTTGGTATATAGTTAACAACAAGTTCTACATTAGAGTTCCATTCCAGTATCCTGTTTTTAGCACCTAAAGCCGATGTAGGCTTGATGACCAGCTTAAGTGTTTTTCCTTCCTGATGCAGTTGATCCAGAATACTTTTGGAAAAAGTATCAAAGTTAAAGTACTGGCACTCGTTCTTTACAAGATCAGACTCTGCAACTTCATATCCTATGTATTCGATCTTGTCACGATTTTTAATATCTTCATAAGACCCTACTTCATCTACATCCACCAGTTCTACATAATAACGAATATCTGAGCGTTTTTTGAACGTATTTTTTGCAGAGATACGTAAAGCACATTCTGTGATCATTGTATTGTCGGCAGCAGGAAGTTGAGAGAGATCAAAATCAAGATAGGAATATACCTTGTTACCCGATGCATCAAATCCACTCTTCAGAAGATCTTCTTTTTTATCTGCATAGATGGCTGATTTCGTCGATGCCTTTAATTTGATCTTCTCATTTTTTAGCGTATATTTAATGTCAAGTATGGGTCTGTAGTGTATCCCACCGCCAAACTGGCCATATCCAATGTCAAACTGCATCATTTGGGAATCTTCTCCGTGCGGCAGTGTTTTGGGACCGTCAAGTCTGAATGTTGCTCTTCCATTTTCAAGTGACTCCTGAAGCAAACGACACTCATGCTTGGAAAATGACCAGTGGTTCCATATTCCCTGTGTCAAATTACTCGACTGTATTGCTCTCCCCATAACCCCTTTGGCTTCTGCATTGTCTATCTGTTCAAAGTCTGTGACTTCGGTGAAACTGCCCTCTTTCAACAAAGAGAGGTTCCACTCACCAAATTTTTCAATTTTTGCTGCAACCCTGTTCATAGGATAGATATAAAATCTTGCAGATTTAATGATGGCATTTTCAGGCAAAGAATCAAGTTCAAAAGAGACCACCGCATCACAGATACCTCTGGATTTATTGATCCCCACAAAGAGTGAGTTCAGTCCGAAGTGTGCACGATTCTGTTCTTGGGTATACTGTCCCACATACCCTGTACCACGCTTACTTGCAAAAACGAGTTTAAAGAATTCTGAATCTTCCAAGGCTGTACGTACTTTAACGATCGGAGCAAAAGGTGATTTGTATCCGGAGTTTTTATTGACTGCACGTATGGTATAGTGATAATTCGTTGAAGAATTCAGGTCTGTGTCTCTAAAGGTATTTTCGCCCACTACACCCACTTTTGTACTTTCATTACAGGCGTCTTTGTCTTTGCTGCTTCTGTAAATTTCAAAGAAGATGTCATCTCTGGCTTCATATTTCCAAACCAAAGTAACCGAGTTTGCATCTCTTGCATCAATGGTGAACTCTTCCACTCTTACCGGTGCCGCAGCAGAGTAATTGATGACTTCACCAAAAGCTTTTTTAAGTGCCGGAATATTTTCATTGATACTTCCGGACATACTTTTCATATAATCCGGGATATTTTTTGTTCCTACTTCCACGACCACAGCAATGATCCCTTTGGAGTAGTAATACTCCCTGCCCGACCCGCTGATAAGATGTGCAGGTGGTTTTCCTCTGTGAATACCGTATTTTCTGCCTGTTACTTTAGCAAACTCATAATTCATGTTTGCACAAAGTACATTCATATCTGTACCGTCCAGCTCAGCTTCATGCATGAATTTGTGTGCAGGAAAAAAGACATTTCCCTGAGAGTGGTAGTCAAAAGCAATGGTAATATTCTCATGAGCATCCACAAATTCTTTGATGGCTCTGGTCTCGGCTTCAGAAAAAGGCTCTTCTCCACCATATACATTTGAAGAAGTATCTTTCTGTTTTACGAATCCTATAGAAAAGTTCCTGTTAAGATCCACACCGATCGTCCCGTCATGGTTCACACGTCTGTTCTTACGCCAGAAAGAGAAGTGTTTTCTTGAGTATTCATACCCATCTGGGTTCAAACAGGGAACCATATAGATGGTCGATTCTCCAAGTGATTTTTCAAGTTCCGGATCCACATCCTGATTCTCAGCAACATATTCAATGAATTTCAATGCCAGTTCATGCCCTATCCACTCACGAGCATGGACAGAACCGGTATAAAGCATTGCCGGTTTTTCATCTGCGGTTTCAACATTTTTGGATATTTTTGCAAGGACAATGTCTCTGCCCTCATAGGTAGTACCGATCTTAATAATATCAATAAGATCGGGATAGGTTTTTTCCATCGTATAAAGAAAGTCTAAACTTTCCTGATAAGACATATATTGTTTTTTCATATTTTATTATTCACTTTAAAATGTATTTCGTTCTATTTTAATTTATTTTTAAAATCTTCCCACTCTTTTACAAGTTTTTTCATAAATTTTTTCTTAAACCATGAGATCTCTTCACCAATTTTATGTGGTGCCGTTTCCAATGCATGTACCAGTTCCGCCGTATCAAATTTATCCATAATGCTCGCAGCTTTTTTCTTACCGATACCCTCTACAGAAGTCAAAAGTTTTTCTACTTTCTTTTCCGTCAATACATAGATATCTTCCTGCGCTTCACTCTCTTCCGCTTCATCCAGAGAAGGATGCGGAT